>JAGBGT010000044.1 GCA_017935865.1 Ruminococcus sp.
ATTCACCCCTTGCAGAGCGCCTAAAGTAAACGTCGACCTCCGGCCGACCTTGGGGCGCTGCCCCAAACCCTGCCAGAGGCGCTGCCTCTGGACTCTGCCAAAGGGACATTGTCCCTTTGGAAACCCGGTGTTTGTCGACCTCCGGTCGACATGGGACGCTGTCCCATACCCTGCCAAAGGGACTCCGTCCCTTTGGCATCCCAATATTAAAACTAAGCTCCCCCGTTTTACCGGAGGAGCTTTCAGAAGGGATGATGTTGGTGTTTTTATTATCAGAATCCAGCCTTGTCATACGTTACCCACTGATAATGCGCAGTGAGCGGCGTATTGCCGTTAAATGGCTTGAGCCATTCGTCAACCGTAATTCCAGGCCATGTATTCATCATGATCCTGCCGGGAGTTACAGGGATATTGCTATAAGCCGTATAAACAGCCTTGCCGTCAATATACCAGGTAATATGGTCAGCCTGCCAGTCAAAGCCATAGGTGTGGAAGCCCTCGGAAGCATCAAAGCCCAGGTCATACATGACCTCGTGATTTCCCACGCCGTTTGTATAGTAGTTCAACTGAACCTTTGTGGTGTCCTTGCCCAGGATCTCAATGTCAATTTCGTCCCAGGGATTGTCCTCGGATGGTCCTGTGTACGTAAAGAATGACGAAACCACACCGTCGTTCTTTATCGCCTGCATTGATGTTTCATAATAACCATAGCCGTAATGGTCGCTGGTTCTGTATTCCGCACCGCTGTAGTTGTACTTTCCGCTGTGATCCTTGTCGATAGTCAGACTCAGCATACCGTTCTCCAGAGATGTGTTCTGTGCATACCAGCCGCAGTCAAAACAGCTACCGTTTGTCCAGCCGTCGGAGGCGAAGAAGAGCGTGGACTCACCGTCTCTGAAATCCTCAACAGCCGTTGCACCCGCGCGCATTGGTGTGCCATAGTCGGTTATTCCGTTTGCCGGATGCGCCGGCTCAGTTGTAGTTTCCGGAACAACAGGCTGAGTTGCAGCCGTCGTAACGGCAGACTCAGTCACAATTGTCGTTACAGCCGGATCCGGATTCTCTTTATATGACTCCGGCAGCTTGTCAATAACCTTTGCATCGTACTTCTGCACGGAAAGAGCATCCATTGCCGTGATCCCGCTGCCGTTTTCGTAAACATCCGCGTTGAGCAGACCCTTTTCGGTGAGTTTGTACTTGTCGCCGTTGCCGATGCACTGGAGGATCTTCGTAGCATCGGCAATATCAACAACGCCGTCGCAGTTCGCATCGCCCCAGAGCCTCTCGCTTACGGGCGGCTGGACATTTCCGTTGGAATCGCCGGTGAGTGCCATGAGATATGTGAAAGGTGAGTTCCAGTAGATCGTTACCTCGTTTACAGAATAGGACGCGTCATCGTCCAGCCAGCACTTGGCAGGCGGATTGTCCTGGAGATAAGCCTTGGCGATAGAATCCTCCAGACCCGAATTTACTCCTCCCACTACCATAGCCGGAACAGTTTTGCCCAGATACTGGGATGGACGGTGATGAGGATGCTCGGCGGCAACTGTGCCGTAACCTGTCACAAAGCTGTAGCCAAGGGGATTTACGCCGAGGATGTAGTGTATCTGGTCACGGGCAGCCTCCATATAGGTCGGGTCGCCGGTAAGCTCGGAAGCATACGCCATGATTATTCCGGCGTTGGCGATAGTCATATTGCTGCCCCAGTTGAATTTGTTGATCGCAACGCCGTAGGGCGAAGCATCGGAAATGCTCTTCATTGTGGAAGCCTGCTTAGTTATCATTGCGGCGGCGTCTTTATATATCTGCGACTCCTTGTCGATACCGTCCATAGATACTATGGCGATATTGCCATAGTCGCCTACCGTTGACCAGTCGATCCCTGATTTCGCCGTCATGCCGTCCATGTAAGAGGCGTCTCCTGTTGCCCGGAACATCTGTGCAGATGCCCAGTACAGCTCATCAGCAGTTATTCTGTCCTCATAAGCGCCTGTAGAGATATCCGCAGGATTTGCCGTGTAAAGCTCTCCGGGATTCGCCTTTGCCCAGGTGTATGCTCTTTTTGCCGCCTCAAGGCAGGTATCTGCAAATGCCGCGTCAACGTTCTTGTAGATCTCATAGGCAAGAGCCATTGACGCCGCGAAATCCGCTGTTGCAGTGGTGCTTGGCGGCATGATGATAAGCTCGTTTTTCTCCGACTGCGGCATTACCGTGCCGGGGAAGGTCGCGCAGGTAACCTTGTGATAAACTGCGCCGTCAGCTCTCTGCATTTTTAGCAGCCATTCCAGCTCGTAACGCACCTCATCCAGAATATCCGGCGTGCCGTTGCCGCTCTCCGGGATGCCGATGCTGTCGCCGAACATATCCGGCGCGCTGTTGTAGGCGTAGAGCAGATCTGCGACTGCCTTTGCCGCCGCAACAGGATATCTGCCGTAATCGCCGGCATCGTGCCAGCCGCCTGTTACATCCAGCTTTTCGGAGGTATGATAAATCGTCGCCATCGTGTTATGGCAGGCAGGGTGACCGAACGTGCCGTCGACGACTTCTGTACCGCAGCGCTGGAGATAGAGCATCCTTACGGCATCGTCATTGAGCTTGTCGTAAACATCGTCGCCGATAGTAAACGGGTAGGAGTCGTCCATGCCCTCCGCTGTGATATAGTAATTTCCGGGAGCAGTTATCTCCGAGAAATCGCCTACGCAGTCATTTTCATCGGCAGGCGAATAGGAAACAGGCGCGGATGTCTGAAATGTGCGGACTATCTGCTTGGTGTCCGCATTTACAACGTTGAAAGATACAGCGTCGGTATTTCTGAACACGGCGGTCTTGACAGCGTCCGTTCTGTAGCCCACCTGGTTCGTCATTATGTCAGCCTCATAGGGCTTGCTCTCTGAGTAATCCACATTGCTGTCGTCGATAAGTTCAAGAGTTACGTTATCCAGATAGATAGTATGCTCGCCGACGCTTCCGCCGTCCTCTTTCTGCTGAATACCGCAGTTCCAGCACATTTTTGAGGCAAAGTCGGTCTCATCCTCCATGGTAAACTGGTAGTCAATGACCTGCGGCTCTGTTGTAACATGAACGCCTTTCCAGGTGTAGGCGGAGTAGTCGTCCTTGTTTTTCTGTATCATGGACTCCACATAACGGGGAACAGTGGATGAGATCTCGTAGCTGAAACGATACACGCCGCCCTTATACAGCCGCACGATGTCGTAATTCGGCTGAACGGCATAGTTCACCTTTCCCTGGTCGGTGATGTGGACAGCCAGCTTGCCGTTTTCCACGGAAAGAGTGGCTGCTCCGCCGCTTTCCTTGTAGATTGCCCAGCCGCTCGTGCCGGTGTCAAATGTAGGATTGCTCACAATGTTCTTTGCCGCAAATGCTGTGCTCAGATTTGCAGCAGGCATAGCCGCCGCCATCATCGCGCAGGCTGCGATCCCGGCAAAAACGCGTCTGAATGTTCTTTTCTTCATAATTAACACGCCTCTCATTTATTTAGCATATCCACAGTGCAAATGAATACGCCAATTTCAACATATTAATTATAACACGTCAAAAATTTTCTGTATATTATTTTACTGACATTAATAGCAAAATAATGACAAACTTCAAAAAGATCAATCAAGGCAACACCGCACAAAGATCGTGCGGTGTTGCCTCAATAATAAACGGCATATCCGGAGGCGGAGGACTCCTCCACAAGCTCTATCTGCTTTTTCAGAACATCCGGATCCTCTATCCACTCGTTCTCCCCGGATTCCCCTGCCCACTTGTCTTTTTCCCCGACCTTATACCCGGCAAGTCCTATTATCAGCGAAATATCACTGTCTTTGCAAAGCTCCTCCCAGCGGTGCAAAGTAGACTCAAAGGGACAGACCTCGTTCCTGAAACCGTAGTAGATCTGAGGAACGATATAATCAGCGTAGCCGTCCTCCCTGCACCACAGCTTCACATCAGCGTAAAGCTTATTGACATCCGTGTCGACGTTTCCCTGCGGACTGATGCCGAATTTCAGCCGTCCGCCGTGTTTCTTTACAGTATCATATATCGCCCTGACCATCCGGTTCACGTTATTCCTCCGCCAGGCGGAAAGATCGCTTTCTCCGCTGCTTTCAAATGCCTCGCTGTCAAAATCTGCCTCCTGCGTAGGATAAAAATAATCGTCGATATGAATGCCGTCGACCTGATATTTGTCAAGTATCTCCCCGACAGTTTCGCTGACAAGGTCAATTACCTCATCATACGCCGGATTCAGATACCACCGCCCGTCCACCAGCCGTACATTCGGGCTGCCCTCGTCTATCCACTTTTTCACGACAAAATTGTCCTCCAGCCTGCTCATCTGCTCCTCTGTCTGCAAGCGGAGAGGGTTTATCCAGGCATGGAGGGAAATTCCCATAGAATGGGCTATTTCCGTCATTATCGCCAGTGGATCGTAATCGCCGTCATAATATACTCCTCTGGGAAAAATTTCAGAGTCATAATATGCGTCTCCGTTGGGGTGGACGTGAAAATACACCGTATTTACGCCGTTTTCACTCGCCTCCTCCAGAAGCTCTTTTGCAGCGGCGCGAAATTCCTCTTCCGATTTGCGGTACATATAATTCTCAAAATCCATGTAGGGCAGCCATATTCCATGCTGCCCGGTGAAATTCACCGGAATATAGCCGCTTTCGCCATCCTCCGGGGCAATAGAGCCGTCGGGGTATGTGTACGGCAGATCCGAAAGCTCCCCCGGTGCGCCTCCGCTCTGCGCCGGAGAACCGCAGGCTGTCAGCAAAGATATACAAATCAATAAAAACCAAAGAATCCTTTTTTTCATAAAGCCACTCCTGAAAAAGTTCCAAAATGATTACAGTTTTTTGCCGCAAATAGTCGAAATGCGCCTATATATCGCAAAAATTCGCTAAAAATGCAGGTTTTTGCGTATATTGACATCAAACCTCTTTTAATGTATAATTAATTATATACTTCTTTTGGGAGGTTTTATGCGCATATGAATACAATAAAAAAGGCACTGTCTGCGGCAACAGCAGCCGTTTCACTGCTTTCTGCCGTTTCCTGTGCAACTATCGTGGAAAACGCCAGTTCCGGATATCCGCCAATTGTAGAGCGTGACGACGACCCCGGCAGCGGGAACGCCGAGATCATAGACCCGGACGGCGAAAGCAAAACAGAGGCTCCGGTGACTACCGCATCGGTTGCAACGACTACGGAGACAACTACCACCACCGTTCCCGACGTTATGAGAGGAAATCTCTATGACGCAGACGGTGATCTGCTTATGTTCAGCGGCGTCGGTGACGACGGCAGGGAGATCCGCATGACCAACGACTCCAATAAGGTCGCCTTTGCCAATATACTTAATGAAATGTCCGAGGGTCTTGATCTTACCCTGGACGAGCAGCTTCGGACGCCAAATGCCACTCCGGTGGAGGGCGGCGATTTCGGGCAGTCTGTTCAACTGACATTCGACGCCGACACGCAGATAAAGATCTACGACTACATGGCTCAGCAGGGCATGAATGGTTGCGCTGTGGTCATGAGAAGCGACGGCTCTCTTATGGCTCAGGTGAACTATCCCTCATATGACCCTGACATCTACTATGGCACAAACACTGAGGAAGATCTCGCCTGGGGTCCCTGCGGAAACAAGGCGTTCCAGAATTTCCCTCCTGGCTCATGCTTCAAGATAATGTCCGAGGTGATCTCAGACAAGCACGGCATCTATTCCCTCTACGACGAGGGTACATGGGAGTACGAGGGCACTTCTATCGTCAACTGGGATCACAAGAATACCTGGAATTATCCCCAGCAGCGCAGTCTTAGCTCCGCCTTTGTAAATTCCAGCAATATTTTCTTCGCCAAGGCGTTCGACCAGATAGGCAAGGACGACGTTCTGGCAGACCTGGACAATATTTTCCACTTTGTCACAGATATCGAATGTGATTTCGGAGTTATAGAGAACAACGTGGAGATCTACTGCAACGACGACCTGCGGCGGACGGCTTTCGGGCAGTCTTACGTGCTCACCTGCCCCATTTATCTGGCTGCCCTTGGACGCGAGGCGGCTTACGGCGAAATGGTACGCCCGTTCACCGTAAAGAATTACGTTGACACGAATAATTTCGGAAGCGTCATTTCCGGAGGCTCTCAGGCGAATGAGGTTATAGGCACTATTCCCCAGGAGTACAGGCAGAATCTCCTTGACGGAATGTCCGGCGTAGGCTCCGGACTCGGCGTATCTGTACCCGGCGGCTACAGCTTCTACGCAAAAACCGGTACGGCGGAAACCTGGGACGGCGATTACCTCTACATCACCGGCATAGTTAAAAACGCCAACGACAACGGCAGCGGCACATATACGGACTACAACGACTACAACGGCTCATATATCATTGTAATGCAGCTAAGAAATCCCGAAAATTTCGGTTTCAGCTTTGCCAGCGATTCCGCAGCCCTCTACCAGGGACTGGTAAACTGCGTTGTGGGCTGAGATCACAGAAACGACCTTGCATATCCCTCTCTCAACAAATCATAAATCCGAAACATAACAATAATAATTCTGGAGGTAATTGCAATGATGAATATAGCTGTAGCACAGTCCGGCGGACCTACCTGCGCCATTAACGCCTCCCTGGTGGGAGTTTTCAAGGAGTCTCTTAAAGAACCGAAGATCGACGCGATTTTCGGCTCGGTCAACGGTATCGAGGGTATTATTCAGGATCACCTTATCGACCTGAAAACCCTAATTCTCACCAACGATGATATGGAGCTTCTCCGCCAGACGCCGTCCACCGTTCTCGGCTCATGCAGATATAAGCTGCCGGACTGGCAGGAGGATGACTCTGTCTACAAAAAAATAACCGCCACCCTGAAACAGCGTCAGATCGGTGCTTTTTTCTACATCGGCGGAAATGATTCCATGGACACCGTAAACAAGCTTGCCGGATATTTCAAGGAGATCGACCTGGATGTAAAGGTTATCGGCATCCCCAAAACTATTGACAATGACCTTTGCATAACCGACCACACCCCCGGCTTCGGCTCGGCTGCCAAGTACGTTGCCGCTTCTATGCGCGAGATCGTCCGCGACAGCTCAGTTTACAGCATCCCCTCCGTGACTATCGTTGAAATTATGGGACGTCACGCCGGCTGGCTCACTGCGTCAAGCTCCGTCCTCCACGGGCTGGGCGAAACTGCTCCGCACCTTATCTACGTGCCGGAGAGAAAATTCTCTCTTGACGACTTTTTCAAGGACGTGCGCCAGGAAATGGCAAAACACAAGGCTGTGATCGTTGCAGTCTCCGAGGGAATTGAAGTTCCCGAGGGCGTTCAGTCGGGAGTTGTGGATAATTTCGGTCACAAGTACCTCTCCGGCATCGGAAAATACCTGGAGGAGGCTGTGCGGAACGAGATCGGCTGTAAGGTGCGTTCGATAGAGCTGAACGTCATGCAGCGCTGCTCCTCACACATCTGCTCCAAAACCGATATCGACGAATCGGAGGCTATCGGTGCCGAAGGCGTAAGACGTGCGCTTGCAGGAGAAACCGGGAAGGTCATGGTTTTCCGCAGAGTCAACGATATGCCCTACACCGTTGTTATAGAAACTGCCGTCGCATCTGAGATCGCCAACAACGAAAAATTTCTCCCAGACAGCTATATCAGCCACTTCGGCAACAATATGACAGAGGAAGCGCTGAAATACTTCCTGCCCCTTATTCAGGGTGAGCTGAATATCATAATGGAAAAGGGTCTGCCGAAGCATTTCACCATCCAGGAGTCGCTTTTAAAGTAATGGGCTGGGAGTTTGAATTTCTCGACTTTATCCGCGGGCATTTTTCGGGCGGTCTTACCGATAAGATCATGCTTTTTATCACGCACTGCGGTGACAAGGGGTATATCTGGATCGCCGCGGCACTGGTAATGTGTACGTCCAAAAAGTACCGCAGATGCGGGATAACGCTGATTTTCGGGCTTTTAGCCGGAGTCCTCGTCGGCAATGTATTGCTGAAAAATATAGTCTGCCGGGAGCGTCCCTGCTGGATCCGGGAGCTTGACGAACTGCTGATTGCCGTGCCAAGAGATTACTCTTTCCCATCGGGGCATACTCTGTCCAGCTTTTTAGCCGCGTCGGTTATTGTCTGCCGGCACAAGCTGACGGGGATTATCGCATTTGTGATTGCGACCCTTATCGCCTTTTCCAGAATGTATCTCTACGTTCACTTCCCCACGGACATTATCGGCGGAGCTGTTATCGGCTCGGCTGTAGGGCTTGCCGCGGTGTTCGTTGCTGAGAAATATTTCTTCCGAAGTAGACTCGGACAGAAAATATAGAAAAATCGGGATCATCCGGGGACAATGCCTCCGGATGATCCCGATTTTATATGAGAACAAGTTCTTAATCAAACAAAATTCCCTTAAAGCATAGCTGCGGCTCATGCTTGTCAAAATCCCAACTGTGATAGGAGTCGCCGTGGCAGTTGTTTCTCTCGCTGCAAGTCCGGCACTTTTCATTTTCGTCCCCAAGATCTTTGCGGAAGATCTGGAATTTATTCTCCCAGACATCTTTGAATCTGTCACGCAGGATATTGCCCCGGACAAATTCCGGACGCCGCTCGATGTCCAGACACGCCGTAATATCGCCGTTTGCCATAATGCTTGCTATGTATGTTCCTGCCGTACAGATATAGAACCAGTCGCGAACCTCGCCCTCGTACTCCATTCCCAGGTAGTGACTGCATCCGCAGCAGACCGGCTCGCCGGCAATTCTCTTGTTCCGGATATACTCGAACATATAGCGGTAGTCGTCCGGGGTCAGCAGAAGCTCCGGATGCTCTTTGGCGCGGCCTATAGGCTCAATGTTGATTATACGCCAGGAGTCGATGTCCATGCCGTCCAATATTTTATACAATTCGTCAAGCTGACCGATATTTTCACGGGTAACGACAGTAGTCACCTGTATCGCCTTGAATCCGCCTGTGCGGATGAGGCTTTCTATGCCGTTCATCGCCTTTTGCCAGCCGCCGGGAGTTCTCCGGAACGCGTCGTGGGTCTGCTCCAATCCGTCGATGCTGACGGAGATCGTGCCCATGCCGACACGCCGCAGATCGCGCGCAACACTGTCGTCGATGAGAGTCGCGTTGCTTGTCATGCCCCAGTAGAATCCCAGCTCGTGAGCAGCCGCCATAATGTCGAAAAAGTCCTTGCGGAGCAGCGGTTCGCCTCCGGTTATATCCAGCATTTTATTTTCAGTGCCGAAATCGCCCTTGACCTCCGCCAGGAACTTGCTGTACTGGCTCAGTGTCAGTTCCTCCGAGGAAACGTCTCCGCATCTGCTTCCGCAATGGAGACAGCGCTCATTGCAGCGGAGGGTCAGCTCAAGGAAGAGATGGCGCAGTTCCGGCTTGATTTTCAGTGCGGCACGGTAGGCTTCTACCGATTTCTGCCGCTTTTTTTTCATATTAACGTCGAGCATAACGTCACCTCTTATTCTTCCGGAACGTCATAGGCGGCGGTTGTGACAGTATTCCTCTCAAACGCAACAGGAGGACCGTATACAGGCGCCATCTCCGGCTCAGTTGTGGTGACATACGGTTCGTCGCCGCCTAAAAGATACCTCTGAAACCGCACAAGGTCGGCAATATCCGTTACGCCGTCGCCGTTGAGATCGCAGTCAAACCCGTTGGGCTGACCTGAAATATTCTTTCTTATGAGCAGATAATCATAAGCATCAATACGCCCGTCATCGTTTATATCCGCATACAGCGGCAGCGGAGCAGACGGAGCGGTTGTTGTAGTCTTTGGCGCTGCCACAGTGGTTTTCCACGCCGGAATTGTTCCGTAGACCGGATAGACATCTGTTTCCGCAGGTCTTGTTGGTGTTGGCGCGGTAGTCTCCCATGCCGGAATCGTTCCGTAGACCGGATAAGCAATTGTTTCCGCAGGCTTTGTCACTGTTGCCGGTGTTGTCTCCCATGCCGGGATCGTTCCGTAAACCGGATATTCTACTGGGATACTGTCAGCAGCCTTTACTGTCTGTGGATTGGCAGTACCGCTGGGAATAAGGTTGAGTGCGGCTGCAAATACGGCAGCCGTCAACGCCGTTTTTTCAGTTTTTTTCATGATACACCTCCTGTTGGGATATCGGATGCTTCTATACCTTCATTATACAGTTTTATTCCGGATTTGTCAACATTTTCATGGGAAAAACCGCAGAATTATCAATTCTTTTCCAGATACGGTCTGAGATACTTTCCGGTGTAGGACTCTTCGCAGAGGGCGACCTCCTCGGGAGTTCCTGCTGCAATAATAGTTCCGCCGCCGTCGCCGCCCTCCGGTCCAAGGTCGATTATGTGATCGGCGCACTTTATGACATTCAGGTTGTGCTCGATGACAAGAACCGTGTTGCCCTGGTCTGTAAGCCGCTGTAAAACGTCAATAAGCCTGTGTACATCGGCATTGTGCAGACCTGTGGTAGGCTCGTCCAGAATATATATCGTTCTTCCCGTAGCCCTCTTGGAAAGCTCCGTGGACAGCTTCACACGCTGCGCCTCGCCTCCGGACAGGGTAGTTGCCGGCTGACCGACCTTGATATAGCCGAGACCTACCTCCTGGAGCGTCTGGAGCTTCCGCGCGATCTTCGGCAGATGCGCAAAGAACTCTACAGCCTCGTCCACCGTCATTTCAAGTACGTCGTAAATGCTCTTGCCCTTATAGTGAACCTCCAGCGTTTCGCGGTTGTAGCGCTTGCCCTTGCAGACCTCGCAGGGCACGTATACGTCCGGCAGGAAATGCATCTCGATCTTCAGCATACCGTCGCCCTCGCAGGCTTCGCATCGTCCGCCCTTGACATTGAAGCTGAAACGGCCGCTGCCGTATCCTCTCGCCTTGGCGTCGGGAGTCTGGGCAAAAAGCTCGCGTATATCTGTAAATACGCCGGTATATGTCGCAGGATTTGACCTGGGCGTGCGGCCTATGGGAGACTGGTCGATGCAGATGACCTTGTCCAGATTCTCCAGTCCCTCGATCGCCGAAAAGCTGCCGGGAATAGTCTTGGCGCGGTTCAGCTTGTTCGCCAGATATTTATACAGTATCTCGTTTACCAGCGAGCTTTTTCCGCTTCCGGAAACGCCTGTGACGCATATAAACTTGCCCAGGGGTATTTCCACATCCACATTTTTCAGATTATGCTCGGTCGCACCTCTCACCGTCAGGAATGTGCCGCTGCCCTTTCTTCGTTCCTCCGGAAGCGGAATTTTCTTTTTTCCGCTGAGATACTGTCCTGTGACGGATTTTTTGCATTTAAGCAGCTTATCGACTGTTCCGGCAAAAACCACCTCGCCGCCGTTTACGCCTGCTCCCGGTCCGATGTCCACGATATAATCCGCCGCAAGCATAGTGTCGTCGTCGTGCTCCACCACGATAAGGGTATTTCCGATGTCGCGGAGACGTTTCAGGGTCTCAATGAGCTTGTCGTTGTCACGCTGGTGCAGTCCGATGCTCGGCTCATCAAGTATATACAGCACGCCCACAAGTGAAGAGCCGATCTGCGTTGCCAGACGTATACGCTGGGATTCGCCGCCGGAAAGTGTTCCGGAGGAACGTGAAAGAGTCAGATACTCCAGTCCCACGCTGTTGAGGAAGCTGAGTCGCTCCTTTATTTCTTTTATTATGCGTTCGCCGATAAGCCGCTGCTGCTCCGTCATTTTCAGACCGTCAAAAAAGGCAAGGGCTTTTCTCACGGAAAGATCGGTCAACTGGCTGATATTCACATCGCCGACGGTAACGGAAAGGCTCTCCGGACGAAGCCTTTTGCCCTTGCATTCCGGACAAAGACATTCCGTCATCTGCTCCTCTATAACCGCCTTGGAGTAATCGCTGTTTGACTCCCTGTAGCGGCGTTCCAGATTTGGGATTATTCCCTCAAAGGGCGTTTTGTACTTTCCTCCGCCCAGGGACGCCGGACGTTTCAGCTCCAGCTCCGTATCGCCTGTGCCGTAGAGGAAAATATTCATCTGCTCCTCCGTAAGCTGCTCCACCGGAACATCGAGGGGTATGCCGTAGTGCTTTGAAATAGCCTTGTAATACATCATGGCGATAGAGGTTTCATCGAGACTGTTCCATCCGCTGGCGAAAATCGCGCCCTCCAGAATACTTTTTGACTTCACCGGAACAACGGCGCGCGGGTCGACGCGCCTGAACATACCCAGACCCGTACACTTCGGGCAGGCTCCCATGGGATTGTTGAAAGAGAACATTACCGGTTCAAGATCGCCGATGCTGATATTATGCTCCGGGCAGGCAAAGTTCCGGGAGAATAAGATCTCCTCGCCGCCTATAACATCGACCACGGCAAGTCCGTCCGTCAGCTTGAATATGGTCTCCAGGCTGTCCGTGACACGTGTCTGTATACCGTCCTTGACAACAAGCCTGTCCACCACGATCTCGATGTTGTGCTTCTTGTTCTTTTCCAGCTTTATCTCGTCGCTCAGCTCGTACATTATGCCGTCTATGCGCACACGGACAAATCCCGATTTTCTGGCGGAATCCAGCTCCTTGACATACTGTCCCTTTCTGTTCCGGACTATTGGCGCAAGAAGATGTATCTTAGTGCCCTGTGGAAGAGCCATGATAGTGTCCACCATCTGGTCGATGGTCTGTTGAGAGATGACTCTGCCGCAGACCGGGCAGTGGGGGACTCCGATCCTGGCGTAGAGCAGACGAAGGTAGTCATATATCTCCGTAACCGTTCCCACCGTTGACCGGGGATTCTTGGAGGTCGTTTTCTGGTCGATCGAAATTGCCGGGGAAAGTCCCTCTATGCTGTCAACGTCCGGCTTCTCCATTTGTCCCAGGAACATTCTTGCGTATGATGAAAGGCTCTCCACGTACCTCCGCTGACCGTCGGCATATATCGTATCAAAGGCAAGGGAGGACTTGCCGCTTCCCGACAGACCCGTCATAACGATAAGCTTGTCCCTTGGCAGCTCCACGTCGATATTTTTCAGATTGTTTGCTCTCGCGCCCTTAATAACTATCTTATTTACCATTAAACGCTCACCTATTCCCCTTTGATCTCTTTTATCTTGTCGCGCAGATATGCCGCGTGTTCAAATTCCAGCATCTGCGCCGCATTCTTCATCTCAATCGTCAGCCTGTCGATAAGCTGCTGCTTTTCTGCTGCCGACAACTTCTTTTTGCCAATCTTGCTCTCGACCTTTTGCTTGGAAGTGATCTCCAGCACGTCTCGTATACCCTTGATAATTGTCTTGGGTACTATGCCGTGCTCCTCATTATATGCGGTCTGTATGGCTCTTCTGCGCTCTGTCTCCCTTATAGCACGCTCCATAGAACCTGTAACGCAGTCGGCGTACATGATGACCTGTCCCCCTGCATTCCGGGCAGCACGTCCTATAGTCTGTATCAGGGAGGTCTCGCTTCTGAGAAAGCCCTCCTTGTCCGCGTCCAGAATGGCGATAAGGCTCACCTCCGGGATATCAAGTCCCTCCCGGAGCAGATTGATGCCAACCAGCACATCGAAAACGCCGGAGCGCAGATCCTTTATTATCTCCATTCTCTCGACCGTATCAATATCATGGTGCAGATAGCGTATCTTCACGCCCATATTCTCATAGAACGCCGTCAGATCCTCTGCCATTTTCTTCGTCAGAGTCGTTACCAGCACGCGCTCTTTCCGCTCTATGCGCTTCTGTATCTCTGAATACAGGTCGTCTATCTGACCATCTGTGGGTTTTACGATAACCTCCGGATCAACAAGTCCGGTAGGTCTGATAAGCTGCTCCACGATAATATCGGTTTTTTCACGCTCCAACTGACCGGGCGTGGCGCTGACATAGATCGCCTGATTTATCCTCTCGTTAAACTCCTGGAAATTCAGCGGTCTGTTATCAAGTGCGCTTGGCAGCCGGAAGCCGTACTCCACAAGATTTTCCTTTCTCGCCCTGTCGCCGGCGTACATTCCCCGAACCTGCGGCAGAGTAACGTGGCTCTCGTCCACAAAGAGCAGATAGTCCTCCGGAAAGTGGTCAAGCAGCGTCATAGGCGTGCTGCCGGGAGGTCTTCCGGAGAGCACACGGGAATAATTCTCAACGCCGCTGCAATAGCCTACCTCCCGTATCATTTCCATGTCGTAGCGCGTCCGCTGCTCGATACGCTGTGCCTCCACAAGCTTATTGTTCCGCTGGAAATAGTCGATGCGCTCATCCAGCTCCCGGTCAAGCTCCAGAAGAGCCGCCTCTACCTTGTCGTCGCCGACAATATAATGAGACGCCGGGAATATCGCAGCATGGGCAAGAGTCGCCCTGATCTCGCCGGTAACTGCGTTTATCTCGGAAATACGGTCGATCTCGTCCCCGAAAAACTCCACACGAATGGCAGTCTCCCCGGACATTGCAGGGAAGATCTCCACCACGTCGCCGCGGACGCGGAAACGGTTTCTCTCAAAAGCTATGTCGTTGCGCTCGTACCGTATCTTCACCAGTTCCGCAATAAGCTCCTCCCGGGATTTTTCCATGCCCTGGCGGACAGAGACCACGTTGGCGCGGTATTCCTCCGGGCTTCCCAGGGAATAAATGCAGGATACGCTGGATACGATAATGACGTCTCTGCGCTCCGCAAGAGCCGTTGTGGCGGAATGGCGCAGCTTGTCGATCTCGTCGTTTATGGAGGACACCTTTTCGATGTAGCTGTCCGTGCTGGCGACGTATGCCTCCGGCTGGTAGTAATCATAGTAGGATACAAAATATTCTACCGCATTTTCGGGGAAAAATTCGCGGAACTCCGAGCAGAGCTGTGCCGCAAGTATCTTATTGTGAGCCAGGACGAGAGTCGGCTTGTTCACCCTTGCAATGACGTTTGCCATTGTAAAGGTTTTTCCTGATCCGGTAACGCCCAGCAATATCTGCTCTTTTCTTCCCTCGTTTAGCCCTTTCACGAGAGCCTCTATCGCCTCCGGCTGGTCTCCGGATGGTGCATACTCTGAATGAAGTATAAATCTGTCCATATCAAACCTCATAAAAGCCATGCCGCACAATCTTTGGGCAACACCGCACAAAGATTGTGCGGTGTTGCCTTTGTGCGGTGAAAAAAAGAATCACGCAGCAAACATATCACGGCGCGATTCTTTATTAGTATCAGTTGTTATATCCGTTGGGATTATTTTTCTGCCAGTTCCAGGAATCACGGCACATATCGGCAAGGCTGCGCTCCGTTTTCCAGCCCAGTACCTGCCATGCCTTGTCGGCGTTTGCGTAACATTCTGCAAGATCTCCCGGCCGTCTGTCGCCGTAAACGTGGTTCACCTTGATATTGTTGACCTTTTCAAAGGTATCCACGATCTCCGTCACGCTGTAGGGCGTTCCTGTTCCCAGATTGAAAATCTCCACACATCTGTTGTTCAGGATGTAGTCCACTGCCTTTACGTGACCTATGGCAAGGTCTGTAACGTGGATATAGTCCCTGGTGCAGGTGCCGTCTGCCGTGGGATAGTCATTGCCAAAAATTGTCAGGCACTCGCGCTTTCCGACTGCCACCTGGGAAACATATGGCATAAGATTGTTCGGGATGCCCCGGGGATCTTCGCCGATAAGTCCGCTCTCGTGCGCTCCTATGGGATTGAAATATCTGAGCAGTATAACGGAAAGCTCCTTGTCCGCTACGGCGGCATCCTCCAGTATCTGCTCCATCATTGCCTTTGTCCATCCGTAGGGATTTGTACAGACGCCTCTCTTCATCGTCTCCAGGTACGGCACAGGATTTTCCTCGCCGTAGACAGTGGCGCTGGATGAAAAGATAATATTCTTAACGCCGTATTTGTTCATATTTTCCATAAGGGAAAGCGTTGTGTCAATGTTGTTCCGGTAGTACACAAGCGGCTTCTGAACAGACTCCCCTACCGCTTTCAGTCCGGCAAAGTGGATAACTGCGTCGATCTTGTTTTCCTCAAAAACAACTGCCAGTTTTTCTCTGTCTGTTATATCGACCTCGTACAGCTTAACATTTTTGCCTGTTATCTGCTCGACTCTTTTGACAGCTTCCGGGGAACTGTTGCAGAAATTGTCGGCGATCACCACGTCGTGCCCCACGTTCAGCAGCTCTACAGCAGTATGTGAACCAATATATCCTGCTCCTCCTGCAAGAAGTATTACAGCCATGGATAAACCTCCTATTTGCCCGATATCTGGAGCTGCTTATCTCTCAGCTCCTTCTCGTTAAATTCCTCCGGGGTCGTAAACGTCGGCACCATTTTGTGGAGTGCGCGGATCGCCACCTCGTCGTCATTTTTCTCCGCAGCAAACTTGAGTTCCTCAAGACGCTGTGCAAATGTATCCATATCTATTTCCGTCTGATGACCAATGAAAATCAGCCTGTTGCTTGTCTTTCCAAGTCCCTCCTCGTTCATGAGAAGCTCTTCCTTTATCTTCTCTCCCGGACGGAGACCGGTAAACTGGATGTCGATATCTCTGTAGGGCGATTTGCCGTACTGACGGATAAGATTTTCCGCCAGCGTTACGATCTTCACCGGCTCGCCCATATCCAGGACGAATATCTCGCTGCCGCTGGCGATCGCCGCCGCCTCCATAACAAGGCTGACAGCCTCGGGAATAGTCATAAAATAGCGGATGATATCCG
Organism: Ruminococcus sp.; assembly: GCA_017935865.1. Lineage (GTDB taxonomy): Bacteria > Bacillota > Clostridia > Oscillospirales > Ruminococcaceae > Ruminococcus. The sequence continues at coordinate 16,654 of JAGBGT010000044.1, forward strand.
GGTGCGTGACCGTGACAGGCCCGCCCTTTTCTATCTGACGCTTGAAAAGCGGGATAACTGAGCCATTTGAGCCAAGCACATTGCCGAATCTGGTTGTGACGAACTCCGTTGCGCCGTCATGCTGCTGAGCAAGATACTGAACTATCATTTCACAGCATCTCTTTGACGCGCCCATGACGTTAGTGGGATTTACAGCCTTGTCCGTGGAGATCATTACGAATTTCTCCGTACCGTATGCCTGGGCAAGAGAAGCCGTGTACAGTGTTCCCATAACGTTATTTTTAATAGCCTCCATGGGTGAGACCTCCATAAGCGGTACGTGCTTATGGGCGGCGGCATGGAATACTATCTGCGGCTCAAATTTCTTGAAGATCTGGCTCATTCGCGCATAATCGCGAACAGAGGCGATAAGCGTAATGAGATTTAGTTTATTGCCGTACTCCATAGCAAGCTCCTGCTGGATCTCATAGGCATTATTCTCGTATATGTCAACGATTATCACCTGCGCCGGGTCATATTTGGCTATCTGCCGGACAAGCTCTGAACCGATAGAGCCGCCGCCTCCAGTCACCATGCACCTTTTGCCGCTTATGAAGCTTCTGATCTCTTCGTTGTCAAATTTTATCGGGTCACGTCCCAGCAGCTCCTCGAAATTAATATCCCTGACCTGTTCAAGAAGTGTAGAATTGCTGTCCAGAATGAGGCTGCCGATAAATGGGATTATTTTAAGCGGAAGCTTTGTTTCATTGCAGATATCAATTATCTTCTTTCTGTCAGACTCAGAAAGAGACGGTATAGCAAGCACGATCTGGTCTACAGCCATTTCCTCTGCAAGCCGCTGAATGTCGCTGGTGCCGCCCAAAACCTTCACACCCTGTATCTCACTTCCCAGTTTTTCGGGATCATTGTCGATAATGCAGACAGGCTCAAAGGCAGCCGCATTTTTATCGCCGTCATAGGGGGAATTTTTGGCGTTAAGTATTTCTTCCAGGAGAATTGAGCCAGCCTTTCCTCCTCCGATTATCATTGTTCTGATTTCTGATTTTAAAGATCCCATTAAATATAATTCCTCTTCTTTCCAAATCAATAGCCGCGCTTCATCAATATCAATATTATGTTTCGCGAAGCATTTATACTTGCCTCTATTGCAATCTATCCATATCTTTCGGATGAAATTCCGTCATACGGCGTCGCAAATCCTCGATGGGCGACAGCCCATCTTGCGGTTTGCTCCTTGCCTGACAAAATTTCATCTCGAAATCTATTGGATATTTTGCAATAGAGCCAAGTATACAGCCGCAAATGCCCTGATTCTGCACGTCCGTATATACATAAACACACACACATATATTATACTATGTATAAAAAAAAATTGCAAGCAATACGCGCCGTCTATTTGTTCATTTCGCGAAAAATCGTCAATATCCACAAAATTATTCATTATATTTCATATTATGTCGCAATCATTAGTTTTCAAACATATGATATAAAGTTAAAAAATAAAAATATATATAAAACCATTGACAACAGCGCTTTGATCTGATATAATATTATTGTTCCAGTAAACAAGTTGTAGGGGTATAGCTCAGTTGGTAGAGCAGCGGTCTCCAAAACCGCGTGCCGAGGGTTCAAGTCCTTCTGCCCCTGCCATTTTTAAAAGCTCTGTATTTAGCGAAAAAGTGCTAAATACAGAGCTTTTTTCATGATTCATTATAGTTTTAACTGCATAAAAAGCAGTTGAAAACGCATTAAAAACATTCAAAACCGAATGAATGTCACATGAATTGTCACACGAAATAATGCGGTTAGTGATATTTAAACTACTTAAAAAGCAACTATGTATAATAGTTGTCGAATTGACTTCACTCAAAGTTTATCACACTGCATTCAAGAAATCACCTTGCAACCGTTGTATTTATATGATTGAGACTGTATATCAATTTGCTGATAAAAGTATTCGTAAAAGCAGAGAATATCAAACATAACAAATCTCCTTAAATATTAAACAAGTTAGCGTTTGTAAAAGTATCAAAGTATTTTACAAACATTCGTAAAATACTATTGACTTTTGCGAATAAAACGTGTATAATAATATAAGGAGGGATATATTATGATTTACGGGTATGCAAGAGTTAGCACTACAGAACAGAACCTTGACAGACAGCTTGTTATGCTGAGAGAATTTATTACTGATGAGAGGTATATACTTACTGATAAATCAAGCGGTAAAAACTTTGATAGAAAAAGCTACAAGCTTTTAGTTGGTACTAATGAAACTGCTCCTCTATTACATAATGGTGACTTACTTATAATCTGTTCACTCGACAGACTGGGCAGAAACTTACATAGAAATACGTGAGCAGTGGCAGCATATAACCTGTACCTTAAAAGCTGATATAAAAGTACTTGATATGCCTCTGCTTGATACCAGTACATCTAACAGTTCATTAAACGGTCGGTTCATCGCTGACTTAGTATTGCAGATACTTAGTTATACAGCAGAGAAAGAACGTGAAAATACTCGCAAGAGACAACGTCAAGGCATAGATGCAATGCAAATTAAGGACGGAAAACACATATCTTCTAAAACCGGCAGACCTATTGGGCGACCACAAGCTGAGTACCCTAAAAACTGGGAAGAAATATATAGCGACTGGAAGTCGTGTAAAATCACCGCTACAAAAGCAATTGAACTTCTCAATATGAAGCGTACCACATTTTACAAACTCGCAAATCAATATCATCTTGTATCTCAAAATGATGAAAAATCTAAATTAAAAGACGACAAAACTATATAAAATACTTCTTTACTCAACTATATGAAATAGGTTGGTTTAATGTATTATTTTCTCACAGTAAAAGTGCTTTTAATTCGATTCTACGTTGAACAAGTCGAAGTTGATTTGAAACAAACAGAAACTTATTGAATAAAATTCTTACTTCTGAAAATTTTTCTGTCCAACACTTTTATTATATTTTTTGAGGAGAAATTGGTTATGCTTAAAATTGTTGAAGACACAACGCCTGATATGAGATACGGAATAGTTGATTTAGAAACTAATGAAATTCTTATCTCAGCTAAAAGCCTTATTGAATTATTCTTGATCTATCAAGAAGGAATTTATACAGCTATTGATATTGAAACAGATGATTCTATGGTCGAAGAAAGTCTAAGATCTCGTCAGCCGAGGAAAATCTCCTGCACGGGTCAATACTCGTACAAATTCTGATAAGTTTACCTAAGCATCCTTTTGTGTACATCTGCATAGAGGGATGCTTTCCTGTAAGCAAAAGATTTGCTGTAACACCGACCGAGAATATGTCAGAACGCTCGTCAGTATTATTAAGTCCAAACTGTTCAAATGGCGCATAGCCTACGGTTCCGAAAGTATTGCTGTCAGCAATTTCATTTGCTTTATAAATCTTAGATATATCAAAATCAATTATCTTTACAGTTCCGTCAGCAGTAAGCATTATATTATTCAGCGTAATATCTCTATGAACGATACCAAGCGAATGGAGTACAGAAAGTCCCCTGCAAAGCTGAATTATAACACGCTTTACGCCCAGAGGCGACATAGTATCGGTAATCTCTGAAAGCGTGATGCCGTTTATGTATTCTTCGATAACGAACGTTTTACCGTTAATCTCAAAAGCATCGTAAATCTCTGCGATATTATCATGTCTGATACGTTTCAACACTGAATAAACGTCATTTGGAGCATCATTCAGCTTGTGTACAACGATACTTTTATTGAGCTTTTTATGACGATATAGAATGCACTCTCCCTTTTCGCTCTTGTGAAGCAACTTTACAAATTGATATTCGCTTTTTAATATCTCCAAAAATTGATTTTGCATTGCAAATCTCCTCAAAATGTGTTATAAGCAGCGTGACGCTGCACCCGGTTTCGCGCTATGAAAAATATAGCGACGAAATTTTCTCCGCGCATATTGTAATTCCGTAATTTTTATGTTATAATTATCTCATAAAAATATGAGGTGTTATTATCATGAAAAATACAGACGATCTACTTAAAGATCTTTCCACAACCGATAATATCAACGATTTTTTATCAGGCAATGAAAATGATTTTATCGACATTTCGATCTCAGCGTATCTCAATAAGCTGCTGACAGAAAAGAAACTAAAAAAATCAGATGTTATCAGAAAATCTGAACTCAGCGATATTTACGCTTATCAGCTATTTTCGGGTACAAAAATCAATCCCAACCGTGACAAGATGATATGTCTTGCGTTTGGCATGGGATTGAATGTGGCTGAAACTCAGCAGATGCTGAAAAGCTGCAAGCTGCCGTTTCTCTATGCAAAACACAAGCGTGACAGCATAATTATCTTTTCGCTTAACAAGGGGCTTTCTGTCGTTGAAACAAACGAACTGCTCTATAATTCTGACGAAAATACTCTTGGCTAATCGACACGGCAATTAACCGTTATCGGATAGCTGCCGCCGTTGTGTGCTTGTGTTGAAATATCGCAATGCAGTTCATTTTCCGCAAAGCTGCCGTCAGATTCAAAATTTTCAAACATCAGACCAATATCAGTCCGTATACTGCTGCTCATTCTGTAGTCCAGAACAAAATATGTGATCTCATTTACAATATCGGGGATATATATTGCTGTCGAATAGCTTGTATACTCTGTTGCCGGCTCGATAATCAGCTTAAAATCAGTCATATCAGCGTTTGCAGACACAGTGCAGTTCACTTTGTCCGTACCGACATTCGATGTAAATGTACAGCCGTTTTCGCTGAAAGAAAGCGTATCTGTCAGAACGTGTGAAGCTCCCCAACCGTTAAGACGTTCTGTAAATAATTCTTCAAAGTTTGAGGTTGAATTATTATTGTTATTATCATTGACGGTTTCTGATTCTGAAATATCTGACGTTTTTTGAGGTGCATCAGATACAGAAGTTGATGAAGAAATATTCTTTTCACTGTCATCCCTGCCTATAAATTGCCATATAAGCAGAATCGTTACCGCCGTCATTAAAACAAATATGATAATTACTGCTGCTGTAAGCTTTCGGTTTGGAGCAGCCTTTTTCTTTATTTCAAGAACTCCGTCTGTTCGCTCCATGCAGTGCAGGCAAAAGCTCATTTCAACAGGTATTTCTGCTCCGCATTTGGGGCATTTTTTTGTTTCCATATTTATCACCAATTTTATTATACATTATTTGCAGAAATATTGCAATAGCAAAAAGCAGAAAGCAGCCTGTTAAACTGCTTTCTGCTGAGAAACAATATTTTCTATTTTTGTAAAAACTCTTCCAACGTTCCTTTTCCGCCGGTGGATACATAGGAATAATAAACCAGAATAAGCGCAGCATCAGAAGCGTCAACGCGGTTATTTCCGTCTATATCTCCAAATAATCTCTGGCTGCCCGAATCGGGTACAGTCGTTGTGGGAACAGCCGTTGTAACTGTTGAATTGTGGGATGTAGTTTTTAATGCAGTAGCTTTTGTGGTTCTTGCGGTTGTGGTGTACAAAGCCTCAGAGAATGAATTTATGTCTTCAAAATGATAACCGTAGGTTGAAGCATATGTTTCAGCCGTTGAACCAACATAGCCGTAAATTACCGTGCTGTTTGGTATGCCCCATCCGTCTTGAAATTCACAACCAGGGTTCAAAACCTTCATATATTTAAGTTTACTACAAATGTTGAATGCGTTTTCACCTATCTTAGTAACACTTTCAGGAATCGTTATATTAGACAAATTAAGACAACCGTTAAATGCACGCATTCCAATCTCTGTTACACTGTCCGGAATGGAAAACGATGCAGCGATGCAGGTAGAAAATGCATATTCATTTATCCTCGTGACCGGCAAATTATTGATACTTTCAGGAATAACCATAGCACCGTTAAAATCCTTTTTACATCCTGATATCTCAACATGGTCATCATACTGGATATATTTCAGAATGGTATCATATATTCCTGTTACTGTAGTGGTAACTGCCGGTATCCGGGTTGTCGGAACAGTCGTCGATGTTGTACTAACGGTAGTAGATGTAGTTGTTGTTTCCGTCGTCGTTGTAGTGGTTGTGGTCGTAGTGGATGTAGTAGATGTTGTAGTGGTCGTTACAGGAACTTCCTTTACCGCAATATAACCGTCATAAGCAGAACCGCTGGGAAGGTATTCATCACCTTCATATGGATTATAACGGTTGTATATTCCCTTGGTGAATACATAAGCGTTCATGAGTTTAGAATTACTATCTTCCGCAGAATTATCAAACATATCTTTAGCATTGCCTTGCGAGCAGTATTCAATATCGACGGGATAAACGTCTCCGGGCTGCGCGTCACCAGGAAGTTGAAAGTCAATAGTCCATAGTACTCCGTCTTCTCCATCATCATTTATTGAAAATGTAGACAGAAAAATGCACGACATACCGCTGTGATCGAAATTTGATGAAACAGAGTTCATGCTGTTCAGGAATTTGTTTCCGCAGACTACTTGATTACGTCCTATCGCATCTTCGCTGATAGACAGACGCTCATCGTAAAACAAGTGGATACCCGTGTTACAATATTTATAATCAGCTCCTGAAACTGATATTTCAACCTGCTGGATGTTTTGCTTTTCCGAATCCGGGACAATAAGTTTGCTAACAGTAAGTTTGGGTTTCACAGGTGAGTTTTCGATCTCTGATTCACTCAGATTGAACTCATTGTAATAAGCATCGCTCAAATTTGAAGCGAGAAAGTCCTTATCATCAGCTACACTATATCCCGGAGCAACTACCGGCTGCACTGCAAAAACCAATGACACTATCGTTGTTACGATCTTTTTCATTTAAGAGACCTCCTTAAACCATTATTACTGAGCTTTTCTATTCCTGACTTTTTGCCTTATTTCTTGCTTCAAGTTCAGCAAGTCTGGCTACAGTTCGGTTGCTCTGGACTATTCTTGCCAGCGAGCCGATAAGCAATGCGACAACATGATATACACAGTATTCAACAAATGCATATATCACATATGTCAGCATATCTACCAGGAATACCTTGACCTGAAACTCAGCTTCTCCGTCCACCACTTTCGCTGCAGTACTGGCGTCTGAAAATGAGATCAAAATACCGCCGATAATAATAAGCGCCAGCAGGATCTTGCCAAAGATCTCAAGCCTTCTTGCCCAATTCCAGAGATTTGTCGTAACTTTGTCTTGATTCACACAATCTTCAATAGATTCTGGTGTTGTTTCGTTTGCACAGTCGTCAAACATGGTTTTGCTTTTTTCTAAAGTCATAATAATACTCCTTTCGTGCATTGCACATCTTTGTTTAAAAAATATCGTCTGACAGCCCGGCATGGTGTTGCCTTATATTTATTATATCATCATCTGATCTGTAAGTCAATATTTATGTCCTACAGAATATTTTCAAATTATTTGGTTATATTGTACAATAGAATAGAGGTGATGTGCGTGCTAAACGTTGACTATGTTCTTGTAGGACAGAAAATAAAGGAGAAACGAAATAAGCTTGGTCTTACCCAAGAAAAGCTTGCCGAGAAGTGCAATCTTTCTGTTGGTTATATTGCTCATATCGAGAGAGGCTCTAAAAGTCTGTCGTTAGAAACTGCTGTTAAAATCTCTCATGTTCTCAATGTTAGCATAGACTATCTGCTTATGGACGAAATAGAGGAGCAGGACAGAGTTTTAAATTCTCTCGAAACTGAGCTTAATTCACTTGACCCAAAGCAGAAAGATAAGTTTATTCGTTTCGCAAGAGTGGTTATAAACAATATTGATGAGCTTTGATGTCTCTGTAATTATTATATCAAACTATTTTTTATTTGTCCTATGCTGACAGCATAATAATTGAATATTATTGAAAAGACTGCAATACCGAGAACGTTTACTCGATATTGCAGTCTTTTTATTTTTCTTGAAATATACTCTGAGAAAATTTTTTTGAAAAAATAAAAAATTTATGATGTTTCTTTTTGATAATAATAACTTTCAATAAACATTATGCAGTGAAGTGTTCAAAACACTAAATCAAATTAAAGGAGTATTGTTTATGAAAGATTCAACAAACGCCCAAAAAGACATATATGCCTTTATACACACATTTGAAATTCGTATAAAACAAAATAAGCAACTATTCAAACTTATGCAGAAAGAACGTAAGCTGGTATATTTAAAGAATATCAGAGGCGATGAAACAGAAACAATTTTAGAAATCAATCCCAATAAATTTCATGGGTATAAAATAAAAACGCTTAGTGAATTCAATTCAACTCTCAAATTGATTCTGTCAGAACTAAAAATTACTGATTATTATTTTTCAAGAATTGATGTAACATTAGATTCTGAAATAGAATTTGAGAAATGCTATAAAGTCAATAGCTTTATAATAAATCTTGATTCTACAAGATTAAATGTTGATAACACTTTCAGTACTACTCACAAAAGCGGTGCAAAGAGACAGTATATTTTAAAAAGCTCTAATTATCAACACGCTTTTTATGATATAACCAAACCAATTTCACACTGAGTACCACGGTGTCACACCGAGTACCACAAAAATATTGATTCTACGGGGCTTTTTGATGGTAGAAAGCCTAAATAGCGCGCATTAAGGGTATCATAAAAAAATAGCCTGAATGATGAATTTTGGTAGAAACTTGGTAGATAGTAAGCGGTATAAAAGCTGGTAGAAGCTCGGTAGAAACCAAAAAACAACGTAAAACGGTAGAAAGCCTGTTGACAAACATAATTGAATAACATAGAATAGCGGACGGTGTTTCATAACAGAAGCGCTGTCCGCTATTTTTATGCCCAAAATTGAATACTGCACATCGCTTCTCAGCAATGAGGAGCGATTTTCTTTTTCAGAATGATTGTCAAGGAGGAATTTCTATGCCGAACCCTAAAGCAATTGATGTTCCGAAGTTAGGCTTTTCTGATGCACAGACTGATGTTCTGAACATCATGATGAACAAGGAAGAATGGGACTACTCCACTGTTGATGAGATCGCTCACATGGAAGAACTGTCGGGTTACTCCTATGAAGCTATCTGCACTGCCGTGTATGGTCTGAAAAACAGAGGGTTTCTCCTTGAAGTCAATAAGCCTTACGGCTGCGTCTATGCGGTGAACAAGCTCCGCATTCCCAATATGATGTTTGATTACAGCTAACAGGGGTGAATGAAAATGGGCAAAACAAGAAAAAACAAAACCGTAAGCGATACCGTTTGCGAGATACATAAGTTCAGCGGTTATGCCGTTCTGAGCAACTGCTTTGTGCGGTCTACCAAACTTGGCTGTTCTGCTATTGGTCTGCTCGGCAGAGTCATGGACTTACCTCCGAAATGGATCTTCTCTAAGGCAGGGCTTATTGCAATCTGCCCCGACGGTGAGACGGCTATCGACAGCGCACTCGCTGATCTGAAAGAATGGGGCTACCTTGAAATCGAGGTTAAGATGCCTAATGAAAATCCGACTGGCAGGATTCAGACGGTGTATAAGTTCTATGAGTATTCTGCTAAGGATACTTCTATTCCGCAGTATGATTATGAGCTTGAAACGTTCATGGTTGATAATGCTGTGCTGAACCGTGTCAAGAAAACTGATAACTATACTATGATCAGCAGCAAGCTCCTGCGGAATAAGGAACTGCCGAATAAGCTCCTCGGTTTTCTTCTCAAGGTGCTTTCACTTCCCGATTATTAGAACTTTTCCATGTCAGGGCTTAGGGCAATCTGCAAAGAAGGCAAAACTGCGGTGCATAACGCTGTGAACAAGCTCATTGATTTGGGCTACCTTGTACGCACACAGCTTCACTCCAACGAGAGTATTCATAACTGCTTTGAATATGTATACAGCTTTTTCGATGTGCCTGTAAGCAAAGAAGAAGCTGACGAGCTTGAAGCAGAGACCAGACGCAAGGCTATCACGATCCGTGAGGGCGGTCGGGCAAAGAACGCTGTTTCTTCTACGGCTGAAAAACAGAAGGTGGAAAACCCGTATACGGACAATCCGTCTGCTGAAACTCCGATGCCTGAAAGCAACGGACAATATAATAACAACAATACATTACAAAAAAATCAATTACTGAGTGATAAATCCTCTATCACTCCTGCGTCAGCAAAGCCAACTTTCAACATTCCGACTGTTGAAAGACAGAATGACGGATATAATGCAGAAGAAGTAGAGTATTACACTGAGGTCGTAAAACACAACATCAGCTATGGTTATCTAGGAGACTGGCTGACAAAGGACAGACACGACGGATACAAAGAAGCAGATAATATCGTAGGGTTTATCGTGGACGAGATTTGCTCCCCTCTGCCGTATACCACGCTCAGAGGTCAGGCATTCCCCAGAAGCGTGATTCAGTCCAAAATGCTCCAGGCAGATATTAACATGGTCGAGAATGTCCTCGTGAAAATGGCTCAGGTCGATAATATCAAAGATTTCCGCAAATATTTCATCAGTTCCCTCTATAACGAGGTTCTGACATATCATTTCAACGATGGCTGTGAGAGTCGTTGGGCTGCCTATGCAGTAGCCCGTGATTTCGGCTATGCCGTCTGACAGAGAGGAGGTGGTGGATTTGGCTGCTAAGAAGAAGGCGGTTATTCCCGTATTTACTGGCAGAAATGTCGCTCTGTCGGAGATTTCTCAGGCAAGCGGTATAGGTATCGCTACGATCAAGCACGGTCTGCGTGACGGAGTTCTCGACTTCGGCTACGCTATTCCCTGCGGTGAAAGTAACCAGTATCGCTATTATTGCCCTGATAAGCTCGTTTACGAGAAAATCGGGTACGTCAGCTCTAATGAGGAGGTGTAACTATGCCTAAAAATCCTTCTTTTCAGGACGTAAATGGTCTTTTCAACCGTTTCCACTGTGAACTTGAAGCTATCATTATGGATATGCTCGGTGATAAGGTCAGCTATAATCTCCTGAACTGCGTTTTTGAAGATCTTGACGAAACGCAGGAGGACTTCAACAACCAGCTCGAAGAACTTTACGGAAAGGACGGTGAGGACAATGGCTAAGACTATCGTTACGCAGTTCGGTGAATTCCTGAACTATGATAATCTTGTCAGAATCGGTATCATCACAAATTGGGAAGATGCTGAGATTGATGAGGAAAGCGGTACGATTACACCCGATTATGAGATGATCGGCACGGATACCGCAGGCAATCAGATTCCTATGGGTATCTATGCGACACCCGATGAAGCCGAAGCTGCACTCAAAAACCTCCATGACTGGCTGGGTATGGAAGCCTATGCTGTCTATGAGGTCAAGTCCGGCGGTGATGCGTAATGCCGTCGGACTATGAGAACGGTGCGAAGAAAACTATCGATATTTCGATCAAAGCGG
>JAGBGT010000045.1 GCA_017935865.1 Ruminococcus sp.
GGACTGTTTTGAAAGAGGGGACGCTCTGCAAGAGAGAGCGTCCCCTTAGAGCCTGTTCGGTATCTTTTTCCGCACGTCTTTTCGGCAAATTTTGCCATTGACTGCGTCAAAAATCCTTGCAATACGACAGTATTCCTGCGGATTTTTTCCTTGTCACTGATAAAATTCTGCTCGAAAATCCGCACATATAAAGACACTGAACAGGCTCTTAGAGCCTGTTCATATTTATTGCGGCTAAAGACAACGCCGCAATAAAAGCATCACAGGCATAAACCATACATAAGGCCGCATAGAATATATCAGTTACTTATTCCAGTGACTCCAACGATAAGTTTCATGATCCATCTTTCACATTTTGCCGTATGTTGGCATATAATTAAAGGAGAGTCATACATCGGCGGTATTCAGCAGGATGCCTGCTTCTTCAATGCTGATAGTGCCGAATGAGGGCGGTTTTCCGTCGTGGGGAGCGCCTGCGCTACCGGGATTGAGGATGTAAAGCCCGTCCTCGAACTTCTCGTACCTCACATGGGTGTGACCGTACAGCACGATGTCGCAGCCCTTGACCCTTGCGGCGGATTTGATTCTCTCCAATCCGCTCTTTACCCCGAAAATATGCCCGTGGGAGGCGAATATCCTGTGACCGTGAGCAACGGTGATCTCTGTAAATTCCGGGCTGAGGCTGCCGTAGTCGCAATTTCCGGCAACGTGTATGATTCTTGAAGTATATTCGGGATTTTGCAGGATGAAACGGTCAAGATCCTTTTCGCCGTCCCCCAGGTGGATAAACATATCCGCGTCGAAATTTCGCTTGAAAACCGATTCCAGAGAGCGGAAGCTGCCGTGGGTATCGGAAATAACAACAATACGCATAGGATTTACCTTTCTTTATTTACTTTTTTGTTTTTTGCCTATGGGCATATTATAACATAATTACGACAAAACGTCAACAGGAGGAGCATTATGAACAAAAATAATTTTGATCCCAAGCTTGTGGGAGGACTTCTTGAAACCGTCAGCAAAAAAATCGGCGTGCCGCCTGAGCAGCTCAAAAAGGAGCTGGAGGAGGGCAAGTTTGACAGCGCGCTTTCATCTATGAACCGCGGTCAGAGCGAAAAATTGCAGCAGGCGATGAAGAATCCGAAGCTGATAGAGAAGCTGATGACAGCACCCCAGGCAAAGGCGCTCTATGAAAAGCTTGGCGGAGGAAAATAGGTGATAGCTTGGATGACAGGATGAATAAGCTGACGGAGCTTTTATCGGATGAGGAAAGTATGCGGCAGATAAAGGAGCTTGCGGAAATGCTGAGTCAGGGCGATACCGACTGCACAGCGGAAGAAGAGGAAGCTCCCGAAAAATCCCCGGAAACAACAGATTCCGGGGATATGCCCGACATAGAGACAATGATAAAACTGACCAGCCTTATGGGGAAGCTCAATGAAAGCGATGAGAACACGGGACTGCTTCTTGCGCTGAAACCTCACCTCAGCGAGAGGAGACGTCAGCGTGTGGACAAAGCGGTAAAGATGCTGCGGCTTATGGCTGTCTTTGAAACGGCGAAAGAATCCGGAATACTTGGCGGAATATTGTAGGTGATGAGAAGTGCCGGTGAACAGGGATAATTACGGATCAAATCCGCTGTCGGGGCTGGACAGAGATATGCTGCTTATCGGCGGACTGCTGCTTTTACTGCTCAGGGATAACGGCGATAAGCGGCTGCTCCTTGCCCTTGCTTATATTATCGGAGGATAAAATGAACGGAGAAATGCTGTTTTATATAATTTGTGCGGCAGTTGTAATTGCGGTGCTGGTGTATTATGCAGGGCGGCGGCGGAGGCTGCTTTCTGTGCTTTTCGGAGCTTTTTCCGGACTTGCTGCGCTTATGCTGCTGAATATGTTCGGCGAAAAAATCGGAGTTCAGTTGTCTCTGAACCTCTTCAACGTCTGCGGGAGCGCTGTTCTTGGCGTGCCGTTTGTCGCCGCCGCAGTAATTATAAATTATTTTTTATAAATTCACTAAAAATACTTGAAATCTTAATAAAAATGTGTTAGAATTACAATAAGGAGGTGGATTATTGTGACAGTTATTGACATAATCAACAAAACAAAACGCGGCATTCAGTTGACCGGAGAAGAAATAGATTTTCTCGTAAAGGGCTATACCGACGGTGATATTCCCGATTACCAGATGTCCGCCTGGCTTATGGCGGTGTGCATCAACGGGCTGACGGAGGAGGAGACAGTCGCTTTGACTCTCGCCATGCGCGACAGCGGAGATGTTCTCGATCTTTCTGCCATAAACGGCATAACCGTGGATAAGCACAGCACAGGCGGAGTTGGCGACAAAACAAGCCTGATCGTCGGACCGGCTGCCGCTGCCTGCGGAGTTGCCGTGCCGAAAATGTCCGGGCGCGGACTTGGTCATACCGGAGGCACAATAGACAAGCTGGAAAGTGTCAGCGGTTACCGTACTGAGCTTGATTTCGCCAAGTTTTCGGAGATCGTCAATAAAACCGGATTTTCGATTATTGCTCAGAGCGGATGTCTTTGTCCTGCGGACAAGAAGATGTACAGCCTGAGAAGCGTAACCGGAACTGTGGACAGTATTCCGCTGATCTGTGCCAGCATCATGAGCAAAAAGCTCGCCCTCAACGCCGACTGCATTGTTCTGGATGTGAAATGCGGTTCGGGAGCTTTTATGAAAACACGTGATGATGCGGAAAAGTTAGGCAGACTTATGGAAAAGGTCGGCAGGGCGGCTGGAAAAAAATGCCGCGCTGTTGTTACGGATATGGATAAACCTCTTGGGTATGCCGTCGGTAATGAGTTAGAGGTCAGGGAGGCTGTGGAGCTTCTTCAGGGCAGGACAAGGGGAGAACTGTACGATACCTGCATGGAGCTGACGGCGAATATGCTGGAGCTTGCCGGAAAAGGCAGCATCGAGGAATGCCGGAGAGCGGCTGAAAAAGCTGTGGGATCCGGAAAAGCTCTCGGGATACTGAAAGAAACTATCAGGCTTCACGGCGGCGACAGCAGCGTCTGCGACGATGTGGAAAGGCTTCCAAAGGCGAAGTACAGCCACGTTATCTATGCCCCCAGGGATGTTGAGATAGCGGCGGTAAATGCGGAGGAGATCGGCATGGCGGCGCTTCTTCTCGGTGCAGGCAGACAGACCAGGGACGACGAAATTGACTACGCTGCCGGAATCATGCTGGAATTTAAGGTTGGGGACAAGATCTCCATGGATGCGCCTCTTATGACGCTGTATTCCAATGTTGTAAGCGACTTTTCCGAGGCTGCTCTCAGAGCGTATAACGCCCTGTCTCTGCGCACGCTGACTGGTTCGGCATTAACGTGATCTTTCTGTTGACAAGCTGCATAAAATGTGTTATAATTACTCTATCAATTATAGGAGGTAATATCCGATGGGATTTAAAGATGCGGTAATGGGATTTGCTGGTAAGCTCGGCAGTTCTATTGATAAAGGAATATCGTCCGGCAAGGATGGATATAACAAGATGAGCGATCGTGGAAGAATCAAAAGAGAGACCGATCAGCTTACGTCTGAAATTAACAATATTATGCTTTATGTGGGTAAAACACTTTATGCTGATGACCCGGGAAATGAGAAGTTCGAGCAGGCATTTTCTGATATAAAGGCGAGGGAGGAGAAGCTTGCGGCTCTTCAGAAAGAACTGGAGGAGCTTGATAAGCAGCCGGCTCCTGCACCTCAGCAGCCGTATGTTCAGCCTGGACAGTCTGTGCAGCCGCAGCCGTATGTTCAGCCTGGACAGCCTGTGCAGCCGCAGCCGTATGTTCAACCCGGACAGCCAGTGCAGCCGCAGCCGTATGTTCAGCCCGGACAGCCAGTGCAGCCGCAGCCATATGCCCAGCCGGTACAGCCAGTGCCAGTGCCGCCGTCAGCACCTCAGCCGACAGTGCCTGCAACAGTGATCTGCAAGGCTTGTGGGGCAGAACTTCCCGCGAGAGCGCTTTTCTGTGATAAGTGCGGAGCTAAGCAGTAATTTCAGAATTATGATCGGCATCGTTTCTGATGCCGATTATTTTTTAACTAATTTAGGCAACTGCTGATTTTTTAATATTACAAAAATGTTAATAGGTTCAAATTAGCAATAAATGAACAAATTGAAAATAATTAGCAAGAAATGACTTGAAATATTCATGAAGATGTTATAAAATAGGATTATGGAAAAACTGCATGGGAGGGGAAATTCGTTTCGATGCAGATATATCAGACCTCATTGGAAAACGGGGTCTGTAGAAAGTGAGGAATGATCAACATGAAGAAAGGCTTTTTCAAAAAATTGGTCACCGGAATGTTAAGCGGACTTATGTGTTTAACGATTCTTCCGAAAGTGCCAATTTCTTCTTCTGCGGCAAATGTTGGCGACAAGCTTAGCGTCGGCAACGGTACGAATCAACATAAGGGCAATTGCGACGGCTACAGCTACGAGGTATGGATAGATACCACTGGTGGCAGCGGCAATATGACACTTGGTAATGGCGCTTCTTTCAAGGCGGAGTGGGATGCGAGCGTTTCAAGTGGTAACTTTCTTGCCCGCCGCGGTCTGGATTTCGGTTCTCAAAAGAAGGCTACCGACTATCCGTACATAGGCATGGACTATGAAGCAGACTATCGTCAGACCGGCAGTGCAAACGGTAATTCGCGTCTTTGCGTATACGGATGGTTTCAGAATAAGAACGCTGGCAATGTACCGCTCGTTGAGTACTATATCATCGAGGACTGGGTAGACTGGTGTCCGGATGCCAGCGGAAAGATGGTCACGATTGACGGCGCACAGTACAAGATTTTTCAGATGGATCACACCGGCCCGACTATTAACGGCGGCAGCGAGACCTTTAAGCAGTATTTCAGTGTCCGCCAGGATAAGAGAACTTCCGGTCACATTACTGTTTCCGATCACTTCAAAGCATGGGCAAACGAGGGTTGGGGCATCGGTAACCTTTATGAGGTCGCTCTGAATGCTGAGGGCTGGCAGAGCAGCGGCGTTGCAGATGTCAAAAAACTCGACGTTTATACCGATCCTGATAAACATGATCCGGGCAATGTATCGTCTCCGAAAGAACCTGACGAAAACGGCAACTACTTCTACTGCCCGTTCGAGTCGGGAACTGACAATTGGTCCGGCAGAGGCGATGCCGAGATCTCTCTGGACAGCAAGAACTATTACGCAGGCAGCAAGTCGCTGGCAGTGACCGGACGTACAGACAACTGGCACGGCGCGGCGATAAGCCTTGGCTCTGACGCTTTCGTTCCCGGAAATGCCTACAGCTTCAGCACGGCGGTTCTCCAGGAAAGCGGCGAGACAACAGGCATGAAGCTGACTCTCCAGTACAGCCTTGACGGCGAGGAAAACTACGACGAAGTGGCTGCGGCTGATGTGAAGAGCGGCGAGTGGACGAAGCTGGAGAATACTTCATTTACAATTCCCTCCGGCGCGTCAAATCTTATCCTCTACGTTGAAGCTCCCGACAGTCTGACAGATTTCTTTATCGACGAGGCAAGAGGCGCTGTTGAGGGTACAAAATCAGAGGTCGTTACCGGCAAGGGTACTGTCGGCTCAGGCAGCGTTACACCTCCTGTTACGACTGTTCCTCCGGTTACAAAACAGCCGATCACAACAACTAAAACTCCCGTTACCGGAAATCGCTTATACGGAGATGTGAACAACGACGGTGTCGTTGATATTGCAGATGCAACATTGATCCTCCAGCATATAGGTAACGGCGACAAGTATGCTCTTACAGACGAGGGCAAAATAAATGCCGATGTTTATGAGGCAGGCGGCGGAATCACCGCTATGGATGCTCTGGCTATCCAGAAATATGACGCAGGTGTCCTTAAATCTCTCCCCGAGAGCTTCCTGGGCAGTGATCCAATTGTAACCGATTCTCCGGTGGTAACAACTAAAACTCCTGCTTCTCAGAATCCCTCAGACGGAAAATATTTCTCAAATTCTTTCGATTCTTCCACGGAAAACTGGGTCGGCAGAGGCGATGCTTCTGTAGCTCTCAATTCCGACAACTACTACTCCGGAAAGTCCCTTTCAGTAAGCGGACGTACTGACAACTGGAACGGCGCTGCTATCGAGCTGGACACCAAGACATTTGTTCCCGGAAACGCATACAGCTTCTCCGCAGGAGTTCTCCAGAACAGCGGTGCGGCTGAGACTATTCAGATCACGCTCCAGTATACCCTCGACGGTGAGGACAACTATGACCAGATCGCAACTGTGACTGCAAACAGCGGCGAGTGGACAAAGCTGGAGAACACATCCTACACGATTCCCAAGGGCGCTTCAAATCTTCTTATGTATATCGAAATGCCGGACAGCCTTGCTGATTTCTTCGTTGATGAGGTTCAGACGGCTGCTGAGGGCACAAAGTCCTCTGTTGTAACAGGCGGCGGTACTGTCAGCGCAGCTCCTCCTGTGACTACTCCTGCGGCAAGCGGCGTGGACATTTCCTGGATCGACCCGTCTAAGCCCATGGTAGCTATCTCCTTTGATGACGGCGCATCCCCGGCTACTGGTACAAGAATCGTTGACGCGCTCAGCGACAGCGGATTCCATGCTACATTCTTCTATGTAGGCGACTGGATAAGAGATACAAACGGCGAAAATGAGGTCAAGTATGCCTATTCCAAGGGTATGGAGATCGCAAATCACACGAAGTCACATCCCAATCTGACTGAGAAGTCAGCCAGCGAGATTCGCAGCGAGTATGACCAGTGCGCTGCAAAGCTCAAGGGAATAATAGGCGCAGAGCCTTCAAAGCTCCTGAGACTGCCGTATCTGGGCTGCAATTCAACAGTTCAGAGCACACTCAACGACGCTCCGCTTATTACCTGCGCTATCGACACTCAGGACTGGAACGGTGCATCGAAGGATCAGATCGTAAATACGATCAAGTCTGCTATGAGCAACGGTTCGCTTAACGGCGCGATCGTTCTTGCTCACGAGACATACGACACGACAGCATCGGCTATGGAGGAGCTTTGCCCCTACCTCAAGGCTCAGGGCTGGCAGGTCGTGACTGTTTCCGAGATGTTTGCTGTAAAGAACAAGCAGTTGAACGGCGGTCAGGTTTATACAAAGGCTAACTGATAATTTCCAAATAATCCATAGAAAAATAAAGGAACGCTCAGAAATGGGCGTTTCTTTATTATAAAAAGTGCATGAGTAAAAAAAGGGGAGTGGGGCAGCGCCCCAAGTCGGCGCAGCCGACAAAACCGGGTTTCAAAAGGGGCAATGCCCCTTTTGCAGAGTTCCAGAGGCAGCGCATCTGGCAGGGCATGGGACAGAGTCCCATATCGGCTGCAAGCAAAAAGGGACTGCATTACGCAGTCCCTTCGCTTTTATCTGATTAGTTAACAGATCTCTTAACGTAGCTTGTGTGGAGAACCTCATGCGCCTTGTGGCTGCCAGGCTCGCCAAAATACTCAGCATAAACTGCCTTGATAGCAGGATTCTCGTGAGACTGTCTGATTGGCATAGAAGCATCCAGATCGTAGAGAACCTTAGCTCTCTTCTCTCTGATGTCAACAAAGTTTCTGATGCCCATTTCAACCTGAGGCTGACCACCGCCGTTTACGCAGCCGCCGGGACAACCCATGATCTCGATGAACTGATAATCAGCTTCGCCGCTCTGAACCTTCTCCAGCAGTTCTCTTGCGTTAGCAAGACCGCTTGCTACTGCAACCTTAACATCCATGCCTGCAACGTTATATGTTGCTTCCTTGATTCCGTCTGTACCGCGAACCTCGGGGAAGTCGATGGGATTCTCGCCTGTCAGCGTGTAAACCGCCGTACGGAGGGCAGCCTCCATAACGCCGCCTGTTGCGCCGAAGATAACGCCAGCGCCTGTAGAGAGACCGAGAGGTTCGTCAAACTTCTCGTCAGGAAGAGCGTTGAAGTTGATGCCTGCGCGCTTGATCATTCTTGCAAGCTCGCGGGTCGTGAGAGCGTAATCAACGTCGGGAACTCCTGCTGCGGACTGATCGTCTCTGCCGATCTCGAACTTCTTAGCCGTACAAGGCATAATGGAAACCATAACGATATTCTTGGGGTCGAGACCCATCTTCTCTGCGTAGTATGTCTTGGCTGTTGCGCCGAACATCTGCTGAGGAGACTTGCAGGATGAAAGATTCTCTGTCATGTCGGGGAAGTAGTGCTCACAGTACTTGACCCATCCGGGTGAGCACGATGTGATGAGAGGAAGCTTTCCGCCGTTCTTTACTCTGTCGATGAACTCGTTAGCCTCTTCCATGATAGTGAGGTCAGCAGCGAAATCTGTGTCGAACACCTTGTCGAAGCCAAGTCTTCTGAGAGCTGCAACCATCTTGCCCTCACCGTTTGTACCGATGGGATTGTCGAAGCACTCGGCAATAGCAGCACGTACAGCAGGAGCTGTCTGAACCAGAACTGTCTTCTCCGGGTCAGCGATAGCGCTCATAACTTCCTTTGTGTAATCCTTCTCGGAGAGAGCGCCGACAGGACATACAGCGATACACTGACCGCAGGATACGCAGCTTGTCTCACCCAGACCCATATCGAAAGCAGAGCCGATATATGTCTTGAATCCTCTCTCGTTTGCGCCGATAACGCCGATTCCCTGCGTTTTGGAGCATACAGCCACACAGCGGCGGCAGAGGATGCACTTGTTGTTATCGCGGTACATATGAGCGGCGGAATCGTCAATCTCATATGTGTTGTTTGCGCCGTCATACTTTGTAGCGTCCTCAATTCCGTAGTCACGGCAGAGCTTCTGAAGCTCGCAGTTGCCGCTTCTTACGCAGGAGAGGCACTTTCTGTCGTGAGTTGAAAGAATAAGCTCAAGAGTCTTTTTGCGGCTCTCGATAACCTTGGGAGAAGCCGTGAGGATCTCCATGTTATTTGTACAGGGATAAACGCAGGATGCAACGAGACGGAAGCCTCTGCCCTCGTTTACCTCAACGATACAGATACGGCAGGCGCCGATCTCGTTGATTTCCTTCATGTAGCAAAGTGTAGGGATCTCGAAACCTGCCATGTGAGCAGCCTCAAGAACAGTAGTGCCCTTGGGTACGGAGATCTCAACACCATTAACTTTAACTGTGATATTTTCCATTGATAATTCCTCCGCTTATTTCTTGATGATTGCCTTAAATTTACAAGAAGCGATACAAGCGCCGCACTTTACGCACTTGTCCTTGTCGATCTCCATTGCAGCCAGCTTTTTGCCGGGAGCGATGTAATCGGTTCTTGAGATCGCAGATGCGGGACACTGTTTAGCGCACATACCGCAGCCGATACATTTGTCCTTAACGATCTCGAAGCTGAGAAGATCCTTACATACGCCGGCAGGACACTTCTTGTCCACAACGTGAGCGATGTACTCGTCACGGAAGTAGCGCAGAGTAGAGAGAACCGGGTTAGGAGCAGTCTGACCGAGTCCGCAGAGAGAGTTGGACTTGATGTGGTAGCACAGCTCTTCCAGCTTGTCGATATCCTCAAGAGTGCCCTTGCCCTTTGTGATCTTATCGAGAATTTCGTACATTCTCTTTGTACAGATACGGCAGGGCGTACATTTACCGCAGGATTCGTCAACCGTAAATTCAAGGAAGAACTTGGCGATATCAACCATACAGTTGTCCTCGTCCATAACGATAAGTCCGCCGGAGCCCATCATTGAGCCGATGCCGATGAGGTTATCGTAGTCGATCGGAATATCGAAATGCTCTGTAGGAATACATCCGCCGGAAGGTCCGCCTGTCTGAGCGGCCTTGAACTTCTTGCCGTTGGGGATGCCGCCGCCGATCTCCTCGATTACCTCACGGAGAGTTGTACCCATGGGGATCTCAACGAGACCTGTATTCTTGATCTTACCGCCGAGAGCGAATACCTTAGTACCCTTGGACTTCTCAGTTCCCATTCCTGCGAACCAGTCTGCGCCGTTGAGGATGATCTGGGGGATATTTGCATATGTCTCAACATTGTTGAGGATAGTGGGCTTCTGGAAAAGACCTTTTTCTGCGGGGAAAGGAGGTCTTGGTCTGGGCTCGCCGCGGTTGCCCTCGATAGAAGTCATAAGAGCTGTCTCCTCACCGCAAACGAATGCGCCTGCGCCGAGACGGAGGTCGATGTCGAAATCGAAGCCTGTGCCGAAGATATCCTTACCCAGCATACCAGCCTCACGAGCCTGAGCGATAGCGATGTTCAGACGCTCAACAGCGATAGGATACTCTGCACGAACGTAAATATAGCCCTGCTTTGCGCCGATAGCGTAGCCAGCAATAGTCATAGCCTCAAGAACTACGTGGGGGTCGCCCTCAAGAACGGAACGATCCATAAATGCGCCCGGGTCGCCCTCGTCAGCGTTACAGCAGACATACTTCATGTCGGCATCGGGAACGATATTTCTTGCCAGCTTCCACTTCATACCGGTGGGGAATCCGCCGCCGCCTCTTCCGCGGAGACCGGAGTCGAGGATAGTCTGGATAACGTCCTCGGGAGTCATTTCTGTGAGCACCTTGCCAAGAGCCTTGTAGCCGTCTCTGCCTATGTACTCGTTGATATTCTCGGGGTTGATAACGCCGCAGTTTCTAAGAGCAACACGGTGTTGTTTCTTATAGAACGCTGTGTCGTCCAGGGACTTGATCTCATCGCCGTCAACAGTCTCCTCATAGAGGAACTCCTTAACGGGATTTCCGCCGATAAGGTGCTCGTCAACGATGCGTGTGATCTCGTCAACGCCTACGCGGGAGTAGAAAGAGCCTTCGGGATAAACGATCATGATAGGACCTCTTTCGCAGAGACCGAAGCAGCCGGTCTTAACGATCTGGACCTTGTCGGTCAGACCCTTTGCTGCAAATTCCTCCTCCAGCTTTGCAATGATCTTGGGAGAGCCGGAAGATGTACAGCCTGTACCGCCGCAGACAAGTACGTGTCTTTCATATTTTGAAGAAGCGTTGCCATGAGTTCTGAGAGCAACTTCGCCCTCCATGGATTCTCTGACAGCCTTGAGTTCTTCAAGAGTCTTCATAATTTAACCTCCTAACAGTTATGTATATTATGCTGTATACTTTTCGATGATCTTATCTACATCGTCAACAGTGAGACGTCCGTAAACGTCCTCGTTAACAGTAAGAACGGGAGCGAGACCGCAGGCGCCGATGCAGCGGCAGGCCTCGAGGGAGAACTTTCCGTCGGCTGTACATTCGCCGCCGGCGATGCCCAGTTTTTCCTGAAGCTTTTCGTAGATGTCGCCGGAGCCTTTAACATAGCAGGCAGTACCGAGACAAACGGAAATAGTGTATTCGCCCTTGGGATAGAGTGAGAACTGAGCGTAGAATGTTACAACGCCGTAGATCTTCTCCATGGGAATACCTGTGTTGTCGGAAATAATCTTCTGAACCTCGATAGGAAGGTAGCCGTAGATTTCCTGAGCCTTCTGGAGAATAGGCATAAGAGCGCCCTGCATACCCTTTTTCTCCTCGATGACAGCGAGAAGCTGAGCTTCCTGTTCCTTAGTTCCCTTGAAAGGAACTGTAGATTTAGCTGAATTCATGTGAGATGAACCTCCTTTTTTATTGTCTTTGCAGAGATACGTCACTGCTTGGACATTATGTGAAATAAATAACAATGTCTGTGGTCAGACCCATGTTACCGCACACATATCTCCCTGACATTATAACATATTTCCGCAAAAATTTCTATCGCTTTTTTGACCTAATTACTTTCAATTTTATTGTGAGTTTTGCACAAAAAAATCTGTGGAAAATTGGTTAGCGTCAACTAACTAAACGAACGGCTTGTACTAATTGCCATAACACCCAAAAAGAGGTTTGGCTTTCATCACGAATCATATTTAATTTTGTTTAATAACAAAATTAAATGAATTTAAAATTAGGTGTCTTTTTTCCGAAAAAACATACAGATTCCGGTGAGATTATCGCAAAACAGTTTAATTTTATATTTAATTTGCCAAAAATTCACAAAATAGATTTTTCAAAAATCATTGACTTATTGAAAAGTTTATTGTATATTTATATTAAGCAATAGAAAATATGCAGATGCTATCTGAGAAAAACTGTCGTGGGACTTAGCACTTCTCACGGCGGAGCTGTTGAAAGGAAAATTCATATGACTAATATTCCAAACGACCCCATTATCCTCCTGAGCTACGTCAACACCAAGCTGAGGGACGAGTATGATAACCTTGACGATCTTTGTGCAGATCTCTGCATATCGAGGGAAGAACTCGAAAAAAAGCTTGCTGCCGTGGGATTTGTGTATAATGTGGAAACAAACAGCTTTAAGTAATTATGCCTGGTGCATCGGAAAGAGAGGGATTTTATGAGAAAAATTTTATCAAAAGCAGCGGCGTTTATTTCCGCGGCGGCAATGGCGGTTTGCGGTGTCTGCGGAGGTTTCACCGCTGTGGCTGCCGACGAAGAGCCGGTGACGTACAAAATCAGCTACGATTTCGGAACAGAGGATTTTGAAGTCGACGAAAAGACTGATATTACGCAGTTTGAGACGTATGAAACAAACGCGCCCTACGTTCTCATTCCTAAGGGAACGTTTTTCAGGGAGGACTACGGCTTTGCGGGCTGGACGGTTGATGGTTTCTACGGCTATAGGAGCGGTGAGACCTACACTATTCCGGACGACACATATGAGATCGTTCTAAAGGCTGTCTGGGTGGATTACAATGACACCAGCACATATAAAATAACCTATGATCTTTCCTTTGAGGGACGGGAGGTAGAAGCGCCGGAGTGGATCGTTGACAGGGAGTATAACGCAAACACTATAGTTTCCCCTAACTATTCAACGATAGATATAGGCGATGCGGTCTCTCACGGCTACTGCGTGGACGGCGAGCCTATTGATTTCAATTCAAAATTTGTCATGCCCAGTCACGACATTGTTATCACTGTTCAGTGGTTTAAAAGGGTGAATTTCACGTTTTATGCCGGCGATGTAGACCGTCTCAACGGCAATGATACCGTTACTTTCCCCAGAACTGAAGGCTCACGCTCTGAGCTGTCCGGAAGCGACCGCTTCTCCAGAAACGGCTTTAATCTGGCAGGATGGCTGTCCGACTACGACGGACAAGTGTACAAGTGCGGCGAGACTGTTGACGTTCCGGGCGTCGATGTGACATACACGGCGGTCTGGGAGCCAAAGAACTACAACGTTATTTTCATTCCCGGAAACGGCGGAACAAACATCAAAGTCCCAGGTGCCACCGATACAAAGATAGTTTGTCCCGAGCCGGGAATAAAGGTCAGCGGCAAGCATTTTGCAGGCTGGAAAGACAGCGACGGCGAAATCCACCGTGCAGGCGATGAATACCTCATCAAGGGCGCGATCCCCGGTTCAGGCATTTCCCTGACCGCGGTATGGGCGGCAGGCGAAGAGCCTGAGACGACAACTGCTGCTCAGGTCGAGGCGGTGCTGTTCGGTGACGCAAATGATGACGGGATCGTTGATATTGCGGATGCGACAATTATACTACAGCATATCGGAAACGGCGATAAATACAAGCTTTCGGCTGTCGGAGCTGCAAATGCGGACTGTTATTACCCGGGCACCGGTATCACAGCCCTTGACGCTCTCGCCGTTCAGGAGTTTGACGCAAAGGTGATGGATGAACTCCCGGAGTGGCGTCCGCCCCTTTCAGAATAATATAGGCAACACTTTTAAAATAAGATAAAAAATGAACAAATCGGTCGGAAGGCTGCCTGAGCTTTCCGACCGATTTCTTACCTTCTTTTATTGTCTGCCTGTACGGGAATTTTTCTTTTCCTTTTTGACCTCATACATCAGCTCGTCAGCCTGCTTGATGATCTTATAGAGCGTATCACCCTCGCTGACCACCGTGACATAGCTGCCAAGGCTTGCCGAGATCTTATACGGCTTGTTTATGATGTCGTTTATGCTGTCCAGGTTAGCCTGAAAACGTCTCGCCAACAGGTCGGCGGAATCGTCAGTTGCATTTGTGTCGAAGAGAACAAACTCGTCTCCGCCGAAACGCGCGCATATTCCGTCGGGGCGGCAGCATTCCTTGATAACGAATGCAAGCCGTTGAATAGCGAAATCTCCCTCGTCATGACCGTAGTTGTCGTTGATGTATTTCAATCCGTCCATGTCAATGAAAGTCAGCATGACCTTTCTCTGCTCAGCAACGCAGGTCTTGAAAATGTCGTCTGTGACCTTGATAAAGCCGTTTCTGTTGTAGATGTTGCAGAGCGGATCTATAACGTATATCTTGTTCAGTTCGTCCATCGCCTTGTTGATGTGAGTGAGCTTCCGCAGATTTTCGATCGAATTGCTGACGTTCATGGAGAACGTGTGGCAAAGCAGGCTGTTTATCGGGAAATCGCCGTTGTTGATGATGTAATATCCGAGCACCTTATTGCGGAAATGCAGCGGGAGGAAGTAATTGATATTTCCGCCTGTCTGCTGAGGTACAGGGAACATATCGCTGCCGCTGAAATACTCCACAGAGGAGACCTCGCCGTTTTTCCAGATCAGCGGCGATGTCATGATATCGAAAATAAACTGATCGGAAGCGGCTCTGTTATAGGAATCCTGCCAGTTATTTATCAGGCAGAGAGCGAATCCCTCACATCCCAGTCCGCATATGAACTTTTGGATAACATCGAAGTGCTCTTCGGCAGTTTCCGTTTCCGCAAGATTGGCGGCGAGGCTGTTCAGGGAACGTATATCGGCGTTGATTCGTTCCAGCTTATTGTAGGAGACTTTGCGGAACTCGCTGAAATTCTCCTGCCGATTCAGACTGCATCCGCAGCTTTCCGCGAATACGCAGGATGCCGTCAGTTCCTCGCGTTTCGGTTCTTTTCCCTCCAGCATATCCAGAATAACACCGCAGGCGATAGCGCCCATTCGTGAAAGCGGACGGTCAACGGAGGTGAGAGCCGGGCTGTAGTTTCTCGCCCTGTAGGTATTGTCGAATCCGGTGACGATAACGTCCAGAGGAATACAAAAGCCGTATTTTTCAAGGGTGCTGATAGCTGTCAGAGCCATAGCGTCGTTAGCGCATATGAAAGCGTCCGGAAGAGCGAGTCCAGATCTCATATATTCCTCGATAGCGTCATGACCATCGGAGCTGCGGAACTCGCCGTAGTAGATGCGTTCCTCTTCAACGGGCAGCTCATTTTCAGCCATAACCTCGCGGAATGCGATGAGACGTTCCACTGCCTCCGGGTTGGACATAGGTCCTGAAATGTAGTTGATGACTTTAGCGCCGTGCTTGGTAATGACGTGGCGCACCATATCGCGCATTGCCTGGGAGTTGTCGATGCTGATATTATAAAATTCGCTGATGTTGTCACAGTCGAACACGACCGCAGGTATGCCAGAAGCCTTGATGCGGCTGCTGATCTGCTCCTTCATATCGTTGTCGTTGATCGTATTGGTCATAAGTATTGCGCCGTCGAATTTTTTCAGGTTGGCGAGGCTGTAGATGCTGTATTCGCCTATGTCGAAGAGACGGCTGTCGATCATACCTCCGAAAGCGGCAAAATATGAGACATTGATATGATTTTTCCGTGAAAATTCGTTGATGCCGACTATAATGTTGTTCTGGTACTCTTCATCAAGACCGGCAACAAAGACAGCGATATTGATAATTTTTCCTAAGTTCATTTCATTCTCCGTTCAAGCAGCCGTTTCCCCATAGCTGCTTCAATAATCTATACAATTCCATTATATCATATTTTAAAAAAAAGAAAAGAGAATTTTATGAAAAAAACAAAAAAACGTGATTTTACACAATGAACAAAATGTAAATTTGTGCAACTCGCTGAACTTAAATCTATTTACTTTCGGACTTTTTTGTGTTAAAATATAGTTATATGTTGTTTGCAATATTCAAAAGTTTGCTATATTACCAATGAAAGGAATATTTAATAATGCCCATTACCGATTTACTTGTAAGAAATGCCGAACTTTACGGCAATGATATTGCGCTGGTGGAGGTCAATCCGGAAATCACTGAAATAAGGCGCAAAACATGGAAAGAGTACGACCTTATCGAGCCGAATCCCTCCTGCTGCTACAGACGCGAGATCACCTGGAAGGTCTTTGACGAAAAGGCTAACCGATTCGCCAATATGCTGCTGGAGAGAGGTGTCCGGAAAGGGGATAAGGTGGGCATCCTGCTCATGAACTGTCTGGAATGGCTGCCCATTTACTTTGGAATACTTAAAACAGGCGCGCTCGCCGTTCCGCTCAATTTCCGGTATACTGCCGACGAGATCAAATACTGTCTCGACCTTGCCGAGGTGGACGTGCTAATGTTCGGCCCGGAATTTATCGGCAGAGTAGAGGAAATCGCCGGCGAAATAAGCCGTAACCGACTGCTTTTCTATGTTGGGGAGGGCTGTCCCTCCTTTGCGGAGCACTACGACAGCAACGTTGCTAACTGTTCCGGTGCAGCGCCGGATATAAAGCTCACGGATGCGGACGACGCTGCTATCTATTTCTCCTCGGGAACTACAGGCTTTCCCAAGGCTATTCTCCACAATCACGAAAGTCTGGTTCATTCTGCCAGAGTCGAGCAGAATCACCACGGTCAGACCCGGGATGACGTTTTCCTCTGCATCCCGCCCCTTTACCATACGGGAGCGAAAATGCACTGGTTCGGAAGTCTCCAGTCCGGCAGCAAGGCGATTCTTCTGAAAGGCGTTAAGCCAAAGTCGATTATAGAGACGGTGTCAAACGAGCTTTGCACTATTGTCTGGCTTCTCGTGCCATGGGCGCAGGATATCCTGGACGCTATGGATCGGGGAGAAATTGATCCGGACAAGTACGACCTCTCCCAGTGGCGTCTCATGCACATCGGCGCGCAGCCTGTTCCTCCCTCCCTTATCGCACGGTGGAAGGAGCGTTTCCCAAATCATCAGTACGACACCAATTACGGCCTTAGCGAGTCGATAGGCCCGGGCTGCGTTCACTTGGGAGTGGAAAATATTCACAAGGTAGGCGCGATCGGCAAGGCAGGCTTTGGCTGGCAGGTTATGATCGCCGACGAAAACGGAAATGCCGTTGAGCGCGGACAGGTGGGCGAGCTGTACGTAAAGGGCCCCGGCGTTATGACCTGCTACTACCGCGACGAAAAAGCCACCGCGGAAAGTCTCCGGGATGGCTGGCTTCTGACCGGCGATATGGCGCAGGAGGACGAGGACGGCTTCATTTACCTGGTTGACAGGAAGAAAGACGTCATTATCAGCGGCGGTGAGAACCTGTACCCTGTCCAGATCGAGGACTTTCTCCGTTCACATCCGGCAGTTAAGGATGTTGCGGTTATCGGTCTCCCGGACAAGCGGCTGGGCGAAATTGCGGCTGCGGTCATTTCCGTAAAGGAGGGGATGACCTGTACAGAGGAGGATATAATCGCGTTCAATCAGAAGATGCCGAGGTATAAGAGACCTCACAAGATAATTTTCGCCGATGTTCCGAGAAATCCCACAGGCAAAATCGAGAAGCCGAAGCTTCGCGAGATATACTGCGGCGAGAGCCTTGTCGCGGCTCAGATCAAAAATTGAGGTGCGGAAATGATTAGTGAGTATCAGGAAAAGCTTGAAGAGGTACGAAGCGTGTTTTCCGGAGACAGATTTGCTACGGAAAATGGCATGGTAATAGATGAAATTGGCGACCACTATGCCAAGTGCAGCGTTGAGCTGAATGATATTCACCGCAACGCTATGGGTGGAGTTATGGGTGGAGTCAGTTTCACTCTTGCGGATTTCGCATTTGCCGTTGCGTCTAACTGGCAGCACATGGGGACGGTTTCCCTGAGCTGCGATATTCCTCATATTGGCGTGGCAAAGGGAAATAAGCTGATCGCTGAGACTGCCATGGTGAAAAACGGCAGATCTGCCTGTTGCTATCATGTTTCCGTGACTGACGATCTTGGAAATATCGTTGCCGACGTAAAAGTTGTAGGATTTCATAAGGCGTGACAATCGGCGCAGCCGATAACACCGGGTTTCAAAAGGGGCAATGCCCCTTTTGCAGAGTCCAGAGGCGGCGCCTCTGGCAGGGCATGGGACAGAGTCCCATGTCGACCGTAGGTCGACGTTTACTTTAGGCGCCCTGCAAGGGGTGAATCCCAAAACAGTCCAGTGGACTGTTTTGGGAGAGGGGACGCTCTGCAAGAGAGAGCGTCCCCTTAAAACTCCTGGTTTATTTCTTTCGCGGCTACAGGAAAATTTCAGTTACCAAAAAGGCA
>JAGBGT010000046.1 GCA_017935865.1 Ruminococcus sp.
CACCTATGTGACCCTGCATTTTGAAAAGGGCGTTCCCACCATGGTGGACGGCAAGGAAATGGCCCCCATCGAAATGATGGAATACCTCAACAAGATCGGCGGCGAAAACGGCGTTGGCCTGTGCGACCTGGTCGAGAACCGTCTGGTCGGCATGAAGAGCCGCGGCGTGTACGAAACTCCCGGCGGCGCCATCCTGTACCGTGCGCATCAGGTGCTGGAGACCATCTGCATCGACAAGGAAACTGCACGCATCAAGCAGTATCTCGGCATCAAGTTCGCCGATATCGTATACAACGGTCAGTGGTACACACCTCTCCGCGAGGCTATGACAGCTTTCGTTGACAAGACTCAGGAGACTGTTACAGGCGACGTTCGTCTCAAGCTCTACAAGGGCAACATCATCAACGCCGGCGTAACTTCACCCTACACCCTCTACGATGAGGAAGTTGCTACTTTCGATGAAGATGACGTTTACGACCAGAAGGATTCCGCAGGATTCATCAATCTCTTCGGACTCCCGATCAAGGTCAAGGCTAAGCTGGATCAGAAGAGAAACAACAAGTAATTTCAGTAAAATTATCCAGGCAGGGGAGGCGAAATTCTCCTGCCTGTTGCTTTTTTAGCTATTAGCCGTGAGCCGTTAGCTTTTAAAAGGGAGCAAGAAGCTAACGGCTAAAGTCTAACAAACAAACCCTATAAGGAGAAAAACCATGGCAGATATGATGTGGGCAGGACGATTTTCCAAGCAGGTGGATGAGGGCGTAAACGCTTTCAATTCGTCTATCGCCTTTGACGGACGTATGTACCGTCACGATATACAGGGCAGTATTGCTCATGCGACTATGCTGGGCGACTGCGGAATAATCACAAAAGAGGACAGCCTTGAAATAATAGGCGGACTTAAAGAAATCCTCGGGGATATCGACTCCGGCAAACTGGAGCTTGACCCCAACGCCGAGGATATCCATATGTTCGTGGAGGCAGAGCTTACCAGACGGCTGGGCGACGTGGGAAAGCGGCTTCATACCTCCCGTTCGAGGAACGACCAGGTAGCTGTTGACCTGCGGCTCTATCTCCGGGATGAGATCTCTGAGATCTCCGGTATGGTGGCGGAGCTGATAAAGACAATAATCGGCATCGCAAAGGAGCATACCGAGACGGTAATGCCCGGATATACCCACCTCCAGAGGGCGCAGCCTATCACTTTCGCTCATCATCTTATGGCTTATGTGTGGATGCTGCTCCGCGATCTTGACAGACTGGGCGATGTAAATAAGAGAATGAATTATTGTCCCCTCGGCTGCGGCGCATTAGCCGGGACGACTTATAAGACAAACAGACAGCAGACTGCCGAATTGCTGGGATTTGCCGCGCCCATGGAAAACAGCCTGGACGGCGTTTCCGACCGCGATTACTGCGTGGAGCTGAACTGCGCTCTGTCCCTGCTTATGACGCATCTCTCGCGCTTTTCCGAGGAGATAATTCTCTGGTGCTCATGGGAGTTTAAATTTGTGGAGCTGGACGACGCTTTCGCGACAGGCTCGTCTATCATGCCCCAGAAGAAAAATCCCGACGTTACGGAGCTTATCCGCGGCAAGACAGGACGTGTAAACGGCGATCTGGTCACGCTGCTGACCATGATGAAAGGGCTTCCCCTTGCCTATAACAAGGATATGCAAGAGGACAAGGAGGCTATCTTCGACGCTGTCGACAACGTAAAGCTCTGCGTCAGGACGTTTACTCCCATGCTTGCGACTATGCGCGTGCTGAAAGACAATATGCGCAGCGCCGCCGCACGGGGATTTATCAATGCCACGGATTGTGCCGATTATCTGGTCAAAAAGGGTATGCCTTTCCGGGACGCTTATAAAATCACGGGAACTCTGGTGGCTCTCTGCATAGAAAAGGGCGTGACACTGGAAACTCTGCCTATTGAGGAATACCGCAGAATGACTGAGCTTTTCACGGAGGATGTGTACACGGCGATCAGCCTCGACGTATGCGTGAGAGAGCGGCTTTCCTACGGCGGCCCGTCCCCGGATGCCGTTAAAACGCAGATAGCAAATGCAGAGGCGGCTCTGGAGAGATTCTGTACGGCATGAAGAAGAAAGACTTGATATTCACCATGGGACTGACTCTGCTCATGGGCGTGATCTGGATGCTGGGCGAGCTGGTAATGGGACTCTGGATAGCGGTTATTCCCTCGGCGCATATTTTCTGGATAGCCGGGATCGTGCTTGTAACGCTGATAATCAACGTGTGGCACACCTTTAAAGAGGACAAGTCCGGCGAAGAGGACGCGAGAAAATCGAAATATGAGAGAAAAGCCGCCAGGCGGAAGAGAAAAAAATAATTAAGGAATGATTTTATGGTAAAAGTATATATTGACGGTCAGGAGGGCACTACCGGACTGAAAATCATGAAGCGTTTTCAGGGGAGGGACGATATCGAGATCGTCCGCATAGCCGAGGATAAGCGGAAAGACCCGGCGGAGCGCGCCCGGCTGATAAACAGCGCGGATTACGTTTTCCTCTGTCTCCCGGACGACGCCTCCCGCGAAGCGGTCTCATTTATCGACAAGGACAACGATCATGTCCGCATAATCGACGCCTCCACGGCGCACAGGACTGATCCGGCGTGGGCATACGGCTTCCCGGAGCTTTCCGCCGCTCACAGGGAGAAGATCAGGACATCCAACAGGGTGGCAGTTCCCGGATGCTATGCCAGCGGATTTGCGGCTATCGTTTATCCTCTTGTGCAGAACGGAATTATTCCGGCAGACTATCCGGTGTTCGCATACGCTACATCCGGCTACAGCGGCGCAGGAAAAAAGTCTATCGCCGTGTACGAGAGCGATGAAAGACCATCTGAGTTCGGCAGCCCGAGACAGTACGCGCTGTCTCAGCAGCACAAGCATCTGCCCGAAATGCAGGCAGTCTCGGGACTGAGCTGCAAGCCCATGTTCAACCCCATGATCTGCGATTATTTCAGCGGAATGGTGGTTTCCGTGCCTTTGCAGACCAGAACTCTGGCAAATGCCGTTACGGCGGAGCAGGTGCATGAGATGTACCGCAGGCATTACGAGGGCGCGAATATGGTTGAGGTAATGCCGCTGATGAGCCTGGACGAGCAGAAGAGCTTTTTCCTGGCGTCCAATACGCTCAGCGGTCAGAACGGGCTTCAGGTATTTGTTTTCGGAAATGACGAGCAGATGCTGCTCTGCGCACGTCTGGACAACCTGGGCAAGGGCGCAAGCGGAGCGGCTGTGCAGTGCCTGAATATAATGATGGGAATTGACGAAACAACAGGACTTATCTGATAAGCTCTGCTGCGGATGCAGGATGTCCGGAGGACGGCGCATATTGACGGACTTTATGCCGGTATTATCTG
The DNA here is from genome assembly GCA_017935865.1 of Ruminococcus sp. GTDB lineage: Bacteria > Bacillota > Clostridia > Oscillospirales > Ruminococcaceae > Ruminococcus. The sequence goes on from JAGBGT010000046.1 coordinate 3,391, forward strand.
GTAGTTCGCGGCGGTGAGCATGGACAGGAGGACGGCTGAAATGGCGGACGCAGGAAAAAAAGCCAAGGTCATGGAGACCTTCTATTTCATATTTATGACGCTGCTGGTGCTGGGCTTCGGCTTTTTCGCCTACTGCAAGCTCACCGACAGCAGTCTGCGGCTGTTCGGCAGGCTTTTTGGCTGCTACAGCCTGGGATTTTTCGCCGTTCTTCTGTTTTTTATCGTGCGCTCGGTGATGGTTTTCGTCAGGACAGGAAAAAAGATGAACTACCGGCTTTTCCTGGATATATCGGCAGTCGTTATAACCCTGTTCTGCTTGATAAACAGCCTGGCAACGGATATGAAAGCTTCCGCAGCAAAGGACATATTAAGGCTGGGCGACAAAAGCAGCGTTATGCTCTGCGAGTCCGTTCTCACTGACGACAATGACGCCGTCACGGAGGTACGCATCGACGTATACGCCATGAACGGCAGGCTTTGCCGGAAGATCGGAGAGATCGACGAGACGCTGTTCTCTGTGCGGTGCGTTGAGACCGACAGCTACAGGTACTATATCAGCGAGGACGGCAGACAACTGACCCTGGAATGTCTCTACGGAACATACGGCAGCGGCACTTATACGCTGACGCCCCAGGCTGATACGGGTACGCTGACATACGTATTTGAAATTAAGTAAAGGACGTGTTTATATGAAAATGATGATCCCGGCAGGACTTACCCCGGTGGAGGGCGGCGTCTGCGCGGCTAAGGGCTTCAGAGCCAATGGCATACAGTGCGGACTTGCTCACGCCGGAGCAAGCATCACCAAAAAGAAAAATGACCTGGCTCTTATCGTGGCGGACAAGGAGTGCGCCGCCGCCGCGGTCTACACCACAAACAAGGTAAAAGGCGCGCCTATCCTCGTTACAAAGGAGCACATCAGGGACGGCAGGGCACGGGCGGTGATAGTCAATTCCGTCAACGCCAACACCTGCAATCCCGACGGCGTGGAAAAGGCGAATAAGATGTGCGAGCTGGCGGCTGCTGAGCTGGGACTTAAACCGGAAGATATTATCGTGGCTTCCACAGGCGTTATCGGGCAGGTGCTCCCCATTGAGCCTATTGCCGGCGGCATGAAAGAGCTGGTCGAGGGCTTGACCTACGACGGAAACAGCCGCGCTCTGGAGGCTATCATGACTACGGACACTCAGCCCAAGGAGATAGCCGTGCAGTTTGAAATGGGCGGAAAGACCTGCACTATGGGCGGTATGCTCAAGGGCAGCGGAATGATCCACCCGAATATGGCGACAACCCTGACATTTATCACCACTGACGCCGATATTTCCGCGGAGCTGGTCCAGCAGGCTCTCAGCGACTGTGTGAAGATAACCCTGAATATGGCAAGCGTGGACGGCGACACCTCCACAAATGATATGGTCTGCGTTCTGGCTTCGGGAACGGCAGGAAACAAGCCCGTTGTCAGCGAGGACGAGGAGTACGGCAGGTTCCTTATGGCTCTGCAATGTATTATGACAAATCTTGCCCGGATGATGGCGCGTGACGGCGAGGGCGCAACCAAGCTTATCGAATGTATCGTAGAGGACGCGGATACTACGGAGACGGCGCGCATTGTGGCGAAGTCGGTCGTCTGCTCCAGCCTGTTCAAGGCGGCAATGTTCGGCGAGGACGCAAACTGGGGTCGTATTCTCTGCGCTGTCGGCTATGCCCAGGCGGATTTCGACGTGAACAAGGTCTCCGTGGAGATAGCCTCGGATAAGGGCGCGGTAATGGTCTGCAAAAACGGCGCAGGCGTAGAATTTTCCGAGGAAGAGGCAAAGGAGATACTCAGCGAGGAGGAGATCGGCATTTATATCTCCCTCGGCTGCGACGGCGACGGCTCGGCAATGGCATGGGGCTGCGACCTGACCTATGATTATGTCAAGATAAACGGAGATTACAGGAGCTAAGAATAAGCGATGTTCGGACGAAGAAAAGATGATGAGGAGTACATTGCTCCGGTAGAGGAATACCGCGACGACGGCGAGTACAGCGAAGAGTACGACGGCTACAGCGGCGGAGACTGTGCAGACCATAGCCACGGTTCAACATATGAAGTCAAGGAGTACCGGGACGACTGCTCCGAACATTCCCACGGGCAGACCTATGAGGACTACAACACCGACCAGTCCGACTACGACAGGGAGAGCGAGCTGAGATCGCGGTTTATGGCGCTCCTCGAACCCGGCGAGACTATCGTCTGGATTGGAAGTGCCGACAAGCGGGCGAAAACCGTGGAAATGGGGACTCCCGGAATTATGCGTGTCGGTTGGCGCTGGTGGCTGAGCATGAGTATATTTATGTTCGTGATAATGCTGTTCTCCGGAGCAGGGATATTCGCTTTCGGGCTGATTCCCTTTGCTGCATTCGGACTTGTTTTCCGCGCTTTCGGCGGAGATGTCCGCGGCTGGAGCTACGCCATAACCGACCGCCGTGTCATCACCCTGAAAAAGGAGAGGGCGGTTTCCGATTATTTCTGGAATATCCGCTATGTCCGGCAGTTTACCTCCCGGAATAACCGGGGATATGTAACGTATCAGAAAGTATCGGTATCGGAAAACGGAATAATGACGTCTACCACAAACAGCGGAATATTCGGGATAAATAACCCATTTGCGGTCTACCGGACGCTTCTTGATATTATGAGCTACGGTCAGCAGGGAAGATAATTTTGGAGATGAAATAAATGGAAAACACAAGCAGAATTTCAAATACGGAGAAGTCGCAGATACTTATTGATGCGCTTCCGTATATTCAGAAGTACAACGACAAGATCGTGGTTATCAAGTACGGCGGAAATGCCATGACAAACGACGAGCTTAAAGACGACGTTATGGAGGATCTGGTGCTTCTGTCTCTCGTCGGTATCAAGGTCGTTCTCGTTCACGGCGGCGGCCCTGAGATAAACGATATGCTGAAACGGCTGAATATCCAGAGCCGCTTTATCAACGGACTTCGCTACACCGACGAGGAGGCGATCGACGTGGTAAAAATGGTTCTCGCCGGAAAGGTGAACAAGGAACTTGTGCAGCTTCTTGCTCAGCATCAGGGCAGCGCCGTAGGACTTTGCGGAATCGACGGCGGAATGCTCATTGCCGAAAAGAAAACCACCTCGGACGGTCAGGATCTCGGCTTTGTGGGCGAGATAACGGAGGTCAATCCCAAGCCGATCCTGGATGCGCTGGACAACGGAAATATCCCGGTTATTGCCACGGTTGCAACAGATCGCCGCGGAAATACATATAATATAAATGCAGACACGGCGGCAGCGAGAATCGCTGCGGAGCTGGGCGCGGAGAATCTCATCCTTATGACGGATATAGCCGGACTTCTCCGCGACAAGGACGATCCGGAGACTCTTATCCCCAAGGTAAATGTAAGCGAAGTGCCGTACCTGAAAATGCAGGGCATTGTTTCCGGCGGAATGATCCCCAAGATAGACTGCTGCGTGGAGGCTGTCCGCAGGGGCGTAAAGGGCGCGGTCATCATCGACGGCAGAGTTCCCCACTCTATACTTATTGAAATTCTCTCCAACGAGGGCATCGGCACACAGTTTGTTTAAAATATCTTACCAGTGAATAAAAAATTTACAAAAATGATTAACTTATATATTGATTTTGCATATCGAGAAGAGTTATAATTACTATGTGATGTTGAAAGGTTGATACTATATGAATACAATGGAGAAGTTCGACGGCTATGTTATGCAGTCCTACGGCAGATATCCCCTTGTCATGGAAAACGGCTCGGGCAGACGCTGCGTTGACGAAAATAACAAGGAATATATCGACTTCGGCAGCGGTATCGGAACTAATTCGCTGGGGTTCTGCGACGAGGAGTGGACAGAGGCTGTCTGCGCACAGGTACGCAGGCTTCAGCATAATTCAAACTATTACTATACATCGGTCCAGGCTGACTTCGCCCAGCAGCTCTGCGAGAGTACGGGCTACAGCTCCGTATTTTTCTGCAACAGCGGCGCGGAGGCAAATGAGTGCGCTATAAAGGCGGCAAGGAAGTACAGCTTCGACAAGTACGGCAAGGGCAGACATACTATCATCACCCTGGTGAACTCATTCCACGGCAGGACTATGGCGACTCTTTCCGCCACGGGACAGGAGGTTTTCCACAACTATTTCTTCCCGTTCCTGGAGGGATTTGTCAACGTTGAGGCTAACAATATCGACGATCTGAAAGCAAAGCTGGACGGAACGGTCTGCGCCGTCATGCTGGAATATGTCCAGGGAGAGGGCGGCGTGAATAAGCTGGAGCAGGCTTTCGTGGACGCGGTATTTGACCTCTGTGTCGAAAAAGACGTTCTTGTCATTGCGGATGAGGTTCAGACCGGCATGGGACGTACAGGCAGACTTCTGGCAGGGGAGCACTTCGGCAGAAGAGCGGACATTACGACTCTGGCAAAGGGCATAGCCGGCGGAATACCTATGGGCGCCTGCCTCTTCGGTGAAAAGGTGAAGAGCGTGTTCACGCCCGGCACTCACGGCTCAACTTTCGGCGGAAATCCTATCGCCTGCGCAGGCGGTCTGGCGGTGCTGAAAAGGCTGAACAGCGAGGGATTCCTGGAAAGCGTCTCAAAAAAGGCGGAGTATTTCAGAAGCCGCCTGGAGACTTGCGATGAGGTGGAGTCCGTAAGCGGTCTGGGACTGATGATCGGCATAAAGCTTAAAACAAAGACAGCGGCAGACACGGCTAAAAAAGCGCTGGAAAACGGTTTGCTCATTCTTACCGCAAAGGATAAGGTACGGTTTCTTCCGCCGCTCACTATTGAAGAGAGCGAGATAGACAGCGGTCTTGACATATTTTTCGGCGTGCTCTGAGCCGGGAGACGCCGTATTCGGGAATTGCCCGAAATTCAGCATATCCGGAGGGTTGATACATGGAGCTTATGATCACATTGAAAGGAAGCAAGTATACTGTACAGGACAAGAAACAGGGACGTACAGTGTATACCATCAAGAAAAAAGGATTCGGGGCAGGTCGGTATCTGCTGCTTGACCCCAGCAATTATCAGTTATATTCGCTGGTTCAGGTGACTGAGGAGCGCAAGCCTACGTTTATCATAAGCCACAACGACTCCTCGATAATGACTATTTCGTGCAAATCCCTTTTTCTCGACCCCACTATTATCGTTGAGGGACGGGACATCAACGGAAATGTTATGAAATATGCCCTGGTCAGCAAGGATCACAAGAATTTCGAGCTGCAAAAGGACGGTCTTGCCTGCGGTTCAGTCAGGACGGAGCTTACAGTTGCAAAGGAATTGCAGTATGACGTTGTTATCGAGGATAAGATTTTCGACGACTATATCCCGCTGTTTGCTATTGCTGTAGACCTTGCTTTCGGTGAGATCAACAGGAACATATAAACTGCATATAATAGTATTTGAAAGGACAGATAGAAATGAAACACTTACTTAAAATGCTGGATCTCAGCAAGGAGGAGATCACGGAGATACTCGATCTGGCAGACCAACTGAAATATGAGCTGAAGCACAATATCCCCCATCCGCACCTGAAAGGCAAGACACTGGGAATGATCTTCCAGAAGGCTTCTACACGTACACGGGTTTCTTTTGAGACGGGTATGTATCAGTTGGGCGGATATCCGCTCTTTCTCTCCTCCAACGATCTCCAGATCGGCAGAGGCGAGCCGGTGCAGGACACCGCAAGAGTTCTCTCACGCTACCTCAGCGGCATCATGATCCGTACATTTGAGCAGCAGGAGGTCGAAGATCTGGCGAAGTACGGCGATATCCCGGTGATCAACGGTCTGACCGACTTCTGCCATCCCTGCCAGGTGCTGGCTGACCTTATGACTATCCGTGAGTTCAAGGGAAGCCTTGCAGGGCTGAAAATGTGCTTTATCGGCGACGGAAACAACATGGCAAATTCCCTGGCAGTTGGCTGCCTGAAAATGGGAATGTCCGTCTCCCTTGCCTGCCCCAAGGACTATCAGCCTCCCAGGGAGATACTGGATTTCGCAAGTCAGTACGACTGCTTTGAGCTGACAGATTCTCCGGCTCAGGCTGCCAAGGATGCCGATGTGCTCATCACCGACGTGTGGGCTTCTATGGGTCAGGAGGAAGAGGCTGCCGTAAGAAGAGCGGCATTTGCCGGCTACCAGATAAACGACGAGCTTATGGCTGCCGCAAAGCCCGATGCAATGGTTCTCCACTGCCTGCCGGCTCACCGGGAGGAAGAGATCACCGAGAAAGTTTTCGAGGCTCACGCAAAGGAGATCTTTGAGGAGGCTGAAAACAGGCTCCACGCGCAGAAAGCGGTCATGGTAAAGCTTATGGCGTAAGGCTGTCACCGGTTAAAAATAAACATAGAATAACACCGCACCCGTGCAAAGTGGCGCGGTGTTTTCGTACATTCAGGGAGGAGTTATGGCTACTGACTTTGAAAAAATCGCGACGAAAGTTTCTGCCGTCAGCATTTTCGGCAATCTTATCCTGTCGCTTTTTAAGCTTATGGCTGGAGTTCTGGCAAATTCCGGCGCGATGATAAGCGACGCCGTTCACTCGGCTTCGGACGTTTTCAGCAGTATAATTGTAATAATCGGCGTGAAGATCTCCGCGAAAAATTCGGATAAGGAGCACCCCTACGGTCACGAGCGCATGGAGTGTGTGGCGGCTATCGTACTGTCGGTGATACTGTTGATAACCGGAATTTTTATAGCCGAGGAGACTATCGGCACAATTGTGAAAGGCAGAGGCGGAGATATAAAAGTCCCGGGTATCCTTGCACTGATCGCAGCAGTAGTGTCTATAGTGTCGAAAGAGGCGATGTACTGGTACACCCGGCACTACGCCAAGGCAATTGATTCCGGCGCGCTTATGGCGGACGCCTGGCATCACCGGAGCGACGCCCTGTCATCCGTAGGCGCGCTTATCGGAATCGGCGGCGCGCGGCTTGGTCTGCCGGTTTTAGAGCCGGTGGCGAGCCTGGTCATATGCCTGTTCATTTTTAAGGCGGCTTATGATATTTTCAAGGACGCCACGGATAAAATGGTGGATCATTCCTGTGATGACGAGACCGAGGAAAGGCTGCGCAGATGCGCGGCGGAACAGGCTGGAGTTGCAGGGGTGGATATGCTGCACACGAGGATCTTCGGCAACAAGATATATGTGGATATCGAAATACGCGCGGACGGGGAGATGAAGCTCCGTGAAGCTCATAATATAGCGGAAAATGTTCATTCGGAGATCGAGCGGAATTTCCCGAAAGTCAAGCACATTATGGTTCATGTGAACCCGTGCGAAAAGGAGTAAAAAGTCATGAGAGAAGTTGTAATTGCGGCTGCGGCGTTTGCTGCTTTGGCGGCGTTGTTTTTCTTTGTGAAGAAGCTGGCGCTGATGATAGGCGGCGCAGAGGCTGTGGCTGAGATCGTCAGCTCCCGGGAGCGAAAACAGGGGGAGTACGTCCATACGGTGGAGTATGAACTGGACGGGAAAAAAATCACGGCGGAGGACAAAACCGGCTATTCACAGGCTATTCCTGCCGGGGAGACGAGGCGGATAAGGGTAAGCAGGAAAAATCCGGAGATCTTCGAGTACGCCGACACCCTGCGGCTTCACATAATTGCCCTGGCAGCCATGGAGGTTCTCAGCGTGCTCATGATCGTCCGCTTTGCCTTTTTTGTGACGGAATGACGAAAGCAGCGCCGCATAAATATCGCCTGACTGACGAACAATCGACTGCACGATCTCTGTGCGGTGTTGCCAAAAAATTCATCGTACAGTGGTGGAAATGCACAAAAAGCGGTTGAAAAACGCGATTTTGCTTGACAATTAATATGAAAAATGTTATTATGTTAATATGAATCGTATAATTCGCCTGAGGGGAGAAATTATGAGAAAGAAGAGAATCGCGCTTGCGCTTGCAGCAGTCATTGCCTGCGGAACTACAACGGCGTGCAGCCCAATAGAACTGTTTCTGGGAATGTCGATCGTGGCGCCGTCAATGATCGGATATAACAAAAAAGCGAAACTCCAGAGCAACGCCGCTAATGCAAAAACTGTACTAACTTACGTGAATATGGTTCTGGCAGAGCTTGACGAAGAGGGTACGGCGATAACCCTGGACGGCTGGTATGATCAGAATAACGAAAATGTCAGCAGCGATGCCCAGTGGCAGGAGGTTCGCGAGAAATGTGCCGAATACTACGCAGACATAGAAGATTGCGAATTTTCGGCATATATCAGCAACGGAGCTTGTCTGGGCGCAGTTGTCTATGACGGCAGATTCGGAATTTATCCCGGTGTGCTGACAAGCGATAACTATGAGGAATTGCTGGGCAATAACCCTGATTTCGACGACGCCAAGGCTGTAGTGGCTGAACAGATCGTTAATTATTGAGAGGAAAGAAAATGAAAAAGAGAGTATTTACACTTATTTTTGCGGCATTGCTGACCTGCGCCTGCTGCATTTCATGCGAGAGCGACAGCAAGTCAGATAGCAATGGCGGCGGTACATCCGACACAAGCTATTCAAGACCGGAACAGAGCGGTAAGACGCGAAATGAACGCATTAAGGCGGCTGATCAGGCGGCGGAAAGTGCTCTGACAGCGTGCAACGCCGCATTGACGGAGCTGAATGGCGGCTCTGCGGTGGAGGGCTGGATAGATTCGGACACTTCTGCGGCTACAGAGGAGCTGGAGTCGGTCAGGACAAAGACAGCCGAAATCGCCGGAGATATAGAAGAACCGTACTCGATATATGTGAAAAATGGCGTGGCAGTTGCGGCTGTAGCTCTGAAAATAGATTTTTACGGCACATATCCGGCAGGGCTGAATTACGCGAATTATAGCGATGCCCTCGGCGAAGCCCCCACATTGGACGATGTCAAGGCATATGCGATCAGCTTGTCCGAGGGAAAATAAGGCAATATTTCGCGATTTTTCCCAGCTTCGGGACTTGTTTGTGAATGTTGCCTAAAAAGTTAGTTTGATGCACCATATTCTTTTACTTGACAAAACCGAAAAACCGTGATATAATAATAAAGCTGTCGAACGAGAGCGGCGATGCGCGAGTGGGAGACGGCGAGATATAGAGTGTCTTGAGAACGCTTAAAAAGTCAAATAAAAAAATTATTAAA
>JAGBGT010000047.1 GCA_017935865.1 Ruminococcus sp.
ACTACGTGCCGTCCCCTTTGTCGCTTCGCGACATTTCCCCACCCCGTGGGGAATCACCTCTTTCAAAACAGTCCACCGGACTGTTTTGAAATTCACCCCTTGCAGGGCGCCTAAAGTAAACATCGACCTGCGGTCGATATGGGACTCCGTCCCAAACCCTGCCAGAGGCGCTGCCTCTGGACTCTGCAAAAGAGGCATTGCCCCTTTTGAAACCCGGTGTTTACGCGTTCATTCCCAGCTCTACAGCCTTGAAATTGTTCTCAATAAGCTTCGCTTTCGCCGGCGGAACTATCTTCTCGATCGCTTTCTTGAACGTATCAAGCGTGAAAAGCTCCGTCTCTTTCAACAGCTTGCCCAGCAGAATAATGTTCGAGCCGCCTTTCAGCTCGTTGTCGTCCGCAAGCTGCGACGAGGGAACTGCAAACAGCTCGATATCTGTCCGCGTACACTCGTTTTCGATAAGCGTGCTGTCATAGAACACCTTGCCGCCCGGTCTTACGTCAGCGGTGAACTTGTCAAATGAGGGCTGATTCATAGCCACCAGTATATCCGGCGTCAGCACCAGCGGTGAGCCGATAGGTTCGTCGGAAATGCAGACGGAGCAGTTAGCCGTGCCGCCGCGCATCTCCGGACCGTATGAGGGAAGCCAGGAAAGCTCCTTGTTGTCCATAAGTCCGCAGTAGGCAAGTATTTTTCCGGCGAAGAGCACGCCCTGTCCGCCGAAGCCTGCCAAAAGGATCTCAGTTGCTGCCATTACTTATTGCCCTCCTCTTCTGTAGTATCCTTGTAAACGCCGAGAGGATAATACGGGATCATCTCGTCCTGGAGACGCTTGATAGCCTCCGTCGGCGTAAGTCCCCAGTTTGTGGGGCAGGTCGAAAGAACCTCGACAATAGAGAAGCCCTTCTTTGCCTTCTGATTCTCAAAAGCCTTTCTTATAGCCTTTTTCGTCTCCCGGATATGGGGAACTGTATCAACGGCTACACGGTGGGCATAAGCTGTGCCTGTAAGTGTAGACAGCATCTCGCAGACTCTTACGGGATATCCGGCAAGCTGAGGATCGCGTCCGAAAGGCGTGGTCTGCGTAACCTGACCCGGAAGAGTCGTAGGCGCCATCTGACCGCCTGTCATGCCGTAGATCGTGTTGTTGATGAAGATGATAACTATATTTTCGCCTCTTGTGGCGGAGTGGACCGTCTCGGCAGTACCGATAGCGGCAAGGTCGCCGTCGCCCTGATATGTAAAGACGAATTTATCGGGATTTGTGCGCTTGACGCCTGTGGCAACAGCCGGAGCTCTTCCGTGGGGCGCTTCTATCATATCGCAGCCGAAATAGTCATACGCCATAACGGAGCAGCCTACAGGGCATACGCCGATGGTGTCGCCCTCGATACCCATTTCGTCCAGCACCTCGCAGATAAGTCTGTGAACGATGCCGTGGGTACAGCCGGGACAATAGTGAAGCGGAACATCAAGGAGCGACTTTGGTCTTTCAAATACAACAGCCATTACTCTGCACCTCCGACTTTTTTAATTTCTGCCAGAACCTCGGCAGGAGTGGGGATAACGCCGCCTGTACGTCCGTAGAACTCCACGGGCTTGGAGCAGTTTATCGCCAGTCTGATGTCGTCGATCATCTGACCCATGGACATCTCTACGCTCAGGAGCTTCTTTGCATTTTTTGCAGCTTCGTTTATTTCCTTTACCGGGAACGGCCACAGTGTCTTGGGACGGAAAAGTCCTGCCTTTATGCCCTGTGCTCTCGCCTCGTTTACGGCGGATTTTACAACTCTTGCCGTTGCGCCGAACGCACAGAGGAGGATATCGCAGTCCTCGGTAAGATACAGTTCTGCGTCGGTCTCTTCTGCCTTTATTGTGTCATATCTGCGGAAACGCTCGGTAACGGAATCCTCCAGCTCGTCCGGTTTCAGGTAGAGGGAGTTAATGATGTGATGCTGACGGCTCTTTCCGTGACCGTTGGCAGCCCAGCCGCTCTTGTCATGGGCGTTCGCGTTGATCTCCGGGAAGGAAACAGGCTCCATCATCTGACCCAGCAGACCGTCAGCCAGGATCATTGCCGGCACGCGGTACTGGTCAGCCTTGTCAAATGCCTTGACGACCATGTCGACCATTTCCTGGACGGAAGCAGGCGCAAATACGAGGATGTGGAAGTCGCCGTGACCCATAGCCTTCGTAGCCTGCCAGTAGTCCGCCTGGGAGGGCTGAATACCGCCGAGTCCCGGGCCGCCGCGCTGCACGTTGATGATAACGGCAGGAACGTCAGAGCCGGCAAGATAGGAGATACCCTCGCTCTTCAGGGAAAGTCCCGGGGATGATGATGATGTCATGGCGCGGACGCCCGTAGAGGCTGCACCGAGAACCATGTTGATGGCAGCAATCTCGGACTCAGCCTGCAAAAACACGCCGCCTGCCTTGTTCATGCGCTTTGCCATGTATGCGGCAAGCTCTGTCTGAGGTGTAATAGGGTAACCGAAGAAGCACTTGCAGCCGGCTCTGATAGCCGCCTCAGCGAGAGCTTCGTTGCCCTTCATAAGGTTTCTTTCCAAGGTTTTCATTCCTTTCTCTGTCAGACCTCTTGTTTTTGAGAGGTCTGTTGAATTATTTTTCGATCATAATGGCGCAGTCAGGGCACATTGTTGCGCACATAGCGCAGCTAATACAAGCGTCCTGATCCGTGCAGACTGCGTAGAAATAGCCTTTCTTGTTGCGCTTTTCCTTTTGCAGGGAGACTATTTTCTTGGGGCAGGCGGTCGTGCAGAGTCCGCAGCCCTTGCAGCGTTCTGTTATAACGGTCATTTTAGTCAAATTTCTCACCACCTATATTTCCCACAGAGGCTTGACATAAACCTTTACGGGAAGAATATGCTGAAGATCGGGAGTTTCCGCAAGGGTGCAAAGCTCCTCGGGATATGTGGTCCATTTAAGCGGAAGTCCGGTTTTTTCCGCGGCAGCATTTGCAAAATCCGCCGACTGAGCAATAATATCCGCCGTAGTCTCCGCGCCTAAATTGGTGTTGTTGACAATGGCGGTATGCTTCATCCGGGACGCCTTTTCGATCTCGTACATCAGCTCCACGGCAGCATCGGCGGTCTCCGTCAGGCTGCGGCGCTGATTTATGACGTACAGCATCTCCGGCTTTTCCCCGGCGGAGTTAAGAGCCTCGGCGTATCGTCCCAGCGCGAAAGCTCCGGCATCGTCGCCGCCCACGTCGATTATCAGGCAGCCGCCGCTGTTCTGAGCCTCCCGCGCAAGCTCCTCGATATCGAACTGCACGGAGGGCACGTCCAGGTTGCTGTTGGCGAAATCCGGGGCGATGAGCCTTATTCCGCGGCTTTCAAAGAGCTGCCGGAAGTCGGCTGTCCTGAAATAGGGGTTGACCAGGTCAAGGTCAACGACGGTGACACTCGGAAATTTTTCCGCAGCCATAAGAGCCAGGTTGACGGAGAGATTCGTTTTTCCCGTACCGTAATGCCCGGTAACGACGGTAATTTTCTTCAAATTCTTCACACCTTTCAGCGGAACAAAACTGCTCCAACCTATATTATAGCACTTTTCCGGGATAATTGCAATAGGGCTTGTCTGAAAAATTTATACATTCGTCAAAAACCGTAAATTCCGGCGTCTTGACACGGATGCCATAAAATGTTATAATTAAGTGGTAGTTTCAAAATATCAAAAATGCGGTTCTGCCGCAGGAATAAGGAGAAATAATCATGAGCGGAAATATCAGCAGCTACGAATCACCCTTTTGCACACGTTATGCCAGCGAGGAGATGCAGTATATCTTCTCAGCCGACAAAAAATTCACCACATGGCGCAGACTCTGGGTCGCCCTTGCCAGAGCGGAAATGAAACTGGGTCTCCCTGTTACCGAGGCTCAGGTCAAGCAGCTTGAGGAGCATATCAACGACATCGACTACGATGTCGCGGCAGAGCGCGAGAAACATGTGCGCCACGACGTTATGGCTCATGTCTACGCCTACGGCAAGGTCTGCCCCGATGCCGAGGGCATCATCCACCTGGGCGCGACCTCCTGCTATGTCGGCGACAACACCGATGTTATCATCATGCGCGACGCCTTGCAGGTCATCCGCAGAAAGCTTATCAACGTTATGAACAACCTTGCCCGTTTTGCCCGGGAATATAAGGATATGCCATGTCTGGCGTATACTCACCTCCAGCCGGCTCAGCTTACGACCGTGGGAAAGCGCGCCACACTCTGGCTCAATGAGCTTCTCATGGATCTTGAAGATCTGGAGTTCCGCATCGGATCGCTGAAGCTTCTCGGCTCAAAGGGCACTACCGGCACGCAGGCTTCCTTTATGGAGCTTTTTGAGGGCGACACGGCAAAGATCAAGGAACTGGAAAAAATGATTGCCGAGGAAATGGGCTTCGACAGCGTTGTTCCCGTTTCCGGTCAGACATATTCGCGCAAGGTGGATTCTCAGGTGCTTTCCGTCCTTAGCGGAATCGCCCAGTCATGCAGCAAATTCTCAAACGATATGCGTATTCTCCAGTCGTTCAAGGAAATGGAAGAGCCTCGCGAGAAGAGCCAGATCGGTTCGTCGGCTATGGCGTACAAGCGCAATCCCATGCGCTGCGAGCGTATAACCTCTTTAGCAAGATACGTGATGATAGACAGCCTGAACCCTGCATTTACCGCAGGCACACAGTGGTTCGAGAGAACTCTCGACGACTCCGCAAACAAGCGCATCAGCGTGGCTGAGGCTTTCCTCGGCGTTGACGCTATCCTGAACATCATGATGAACGTTACCAACGGAATGGTCGTCTATCCGGAGATAATCCGCCGCCGCGTCATGGCTGAGCTTCCCTTTATGGCTACGGAAAATATCATGATGGATGCCGCAAAGAAGGGTGCAAGCAGACAGAAGCTTCACGAGAGGATCCGCGAATATTCCATGACCGCCGCTATGGAGGTAAAGCAGTACGGACGCGACAACAACCTCTGCGAGCTTATCGTAAACGATCCGCTGTTTATGGTAACAAAGGAGGAGCTTGACGCTGTCCTCAAGCCGGAAAACTACACAGGAAGAAGCTCTCAGCAGGTGGACGAATATCTGGCGGACTTCATTGACCCGATCCTCGATGCCAACAAGGACATCCTGGGCGAGAACTTTGAGATGAAAAACTGATGGCAGAGAAGAAAAATAATAGCAAAAAGAAAGCCGGCGGAGTTTCGGCGTATACGCTTTTTTGCGTAGTCATCGGTATTATTGGCGGAGTATTCCTGTCGCGGTATTCCGATAAGCTGGAGGATGCGGGCTTGGACTCTCTGCTCACGCTGCCTATAATTCTGATATGGTTTTATCTGGCATATTTTATTGAACTTATCATTCACGAGACAGGTCACATGGTAATGGGCTTGCTTACGGGATACAAGTTTCTCTCCTTTCGCATAGGCAGCTTCACGATAATGAAAGAAAACGGCAGGCTGGTGCGGAAAAAATTCAAAGTGCCGGGAACGGCAGGACAGTGTCTCCTATCGCCGAAAGAGACGGAGCATCCGGAAGATCTTCCGTTTTTCTGGTATAATTTCGGCGGAGTGTTCTTCAATCTGCTGACAGGCGCGATCGCAGTCACAGCGGCGGTTCTGGCGGACAATATCTATGTCGTCACGGCGGCGGTGATCTTTGCCGTTTCCGCGCTTTTAACAGCCCTGGTCAACGGCATCCCGGCAAGAATAAGCGGCGTGCTCAACGACGGCTATAATATCCGGCTGATGATGAAAGATCCGGCGGAGCGGACAGTTATATACAAGAGCTTTCTGGCAAATGCCAGAATGTACCGGGGCGAGCGTCCGGAGGATATGGCGGAGCTGTTTTCCGGCACTGAGGCGGAGCTGAAAACCGAGCACGGCATCGCTCTTTCCCTGACCGAGGGAACGCTGCACCTCTATCGGCATCAGTATGACCGCGCTGAGGAGATCTTCCGCTCTGCCGCGGAGGACGAAAGCGTGGTACAGATATACCGGATGGAGGCGAAATGCGAGCTGCTGTTCTGCCTGGTCATGCTTGGGGCGGAGCAGGAAAAAATCGCCGGGCTTTACGACAAAGAGCTGCAAAAATATATACAGATCACCGGAAAGACCATGATTGCCAGAAAAAGGCTGATGTACGCCTATTATCTGCTGTTTGAAAAATCGGCGGAAAAGGCGCAGGCGGAATACGATGCCGCCCTGAAAATGGAGAAAACATATCCGGCAAAGGGCGAATATCTGTCGGAAATGGATCTGATAAATCACATCAGGAGTGAGAATGCAGTATGAAGAAAGAATTTTTGGAAGCGGGAAAAATCGTCAGCACCCACGGCATACGGGGCGAGGTGAAGATCATGCCCTATACGGACTCCCCGGAGCTGCTCTGTGAGTTCGATCGCCTGTTTTACGGCAGAAACAAGGATGAGCTTGTCATTGAGAGAAGCCGTCCGGCGAAGAATATGGTCATCGCCAAGATCGAGGGCGTGAATACTGTGGAGGAGGCGGAAAAGCTCCGGAATACGATGCTTTATATGCACCGTGACGACCTGGAGCTGGACGAGAACACCTTTTTCATCCAGGATCTCATCGGCATGGAGGTCAGGGACGCCGACACCGACTTTGTCTACGGAAAGATCACCGATGTGCTGCAAAACGGCGCGAACGATGTCTACGTGATAAAGGGCAATAGAGAATATCTCGTTCCGGCTATCCCTGACGTTATAATCTCCACAGATATTGACGGCGAGCTGATGACGATACGTCCTCTGGAGGGACTTTTCGATCAATGAAGATAATTATTGCGACGCTTTTTCCAGAAATGTGCGAAGCCGTACTGGGCGAGAGCATTGTGGGAAGAGCAAGAAAGGCAGGAAAAATCGACGTTTCCTGCCGCCAGATACGTGAATATACCCAGGATAAGCACCGCCGGGTGGACGATACGCCCTACGGCGGCGGCATGGGAATGGTGATGCAGTGCGAACCGATATACAACTGCTACAAGGCGGTCTGTCAGGAACTGGGCTGTAGACCCCATACTATCTATATGTCCCCGAAAGGAAAGGTGCTGACTCAGCAGCGCGCCGCAGAGCTGTCAAAGACGGATAATATCCTTATTGTCTGCGGACATTATGAGGGTGTAGATCAGCGCGTGCTGGACAAGATAGTGGATGAGGAAATTTCCGTGGGCGACTATGTTCTCACGGGAGGCGAGCTGCCTGCGCTGGTGCTGACGGACGCTGTGGCGAGGCTGTGTCCCGGCGTTCTTTCGGAGGACGTCTGCTTCGAGGAGGAGAGCATCTACAGCGGACTGCTGGAATATCCCCACTACACCCGTCCGGAGGTCTGGGAGGGCGAGGCTGTTCCGCCGGTGCTGCTGTCCGGACATCACAAGAATATCGAGGCGTGGCGGCATGAGCAGAGTCTGGAATTGACGAAAAACAGGCGTCCGGAGATGTACGGGGAGTACATGGCGCTGCATCCTCCGGTTGAGAAAAAGAAAAGGCGGTAGCAGGGATTCCAAAGGGACGGAGTCCCTTTGCCGGGGTTTGGGGCAGCGCCCCAAGTCGGCGATGCCGACAAAACCGGGTTGCCAAAGGGACAATGTCCCGTTGGCCGAGTCCAGAGGCAGCGCCTCTGGCAGGGTTTGGGGCGGCGCCCCAACTCGACCGCAGGTCGATGCAGCCTTCAGGCGCCCTGCAAGGGGTGAATTTCAAAACAGTCCGGTGGACTGTTTTGAAAGAG
>JAGBGT010000005.1 GCA_017935865.1 Ruminococcus sp.
AGAACTTGTGTTCATAGGATATTGCACGCGTCTTTTCGGCAAATTTTACCGATATCTGCGTTGAAAAAGCTCACCATACGGCAGTATGCTTTCGCTTTTTCGCCTTAATCTCGGTAAAATTATGCTCGAAAATCCACGCACAAATCCTATGAACACAAGTTCTAAGGCAACACCGCGCAAAGACCGCCTGGCGGTTTTGTACAGTATTGCCTTAACTTAATTTTATCCGGCATTATTTATTGTCTGAAATGTCTCTTGACATTTTGTACAAAAATTGGTATAATAAACTGGTAAAAGGGAGTAGCTTCACTGTTGAATTGTGACCGCTGCTGTTGCAGCAGACGCAGGCATATAGCAGTGCTGTCCGCATCGCCATACCCATGGCTGAGAAATATTGCAGCCGTCGGGCGGACGGGTTCTTATATGATAAGCAAGACTTTTATTGCATAGTTCCGGGCAGCCACGGGCGGAGTTCCGGCATTACGCAATGAAGGTCTGTTTTTTTGCGGACAAGCTGCGGAAGGAGAGGAAAGAATGAATTATTTCAATCAGGATCAGGAATCTGTTCTTAAAAGTCTGGGGACGACCCGGGAAAAGGGCCTTACCGACGCCCAGGTAACGGAAAATCGCCAGAAATACGGTGAAAACGTCATCTCGGAGGAGAAATCCAAGAGCCTGCTTATGATTTTTCTGGAGCAGTTTGCAGATCTGCTGGTAATTATACTTATCGCGGCTTCAGTCGTTTCTATGATAAGCGGCGAGATCGGCTCTACTATCGTAATTCTGGTGGTTCTGATAATGAACGCCGTCCTGGGCACAGTCCAGAATGTCAAGGCTCAGAAATCGTTGGCAAGCCTCAAGGCTATGGGTTCTCCCGAGGCGAGAGTTATCAGAAACGGCGAACAGCGCGAGATCCCGACAAGCGAAGTTGTTGTGGGCGATATCCTGCTTATCGAAGCCGGAAATGTTGCCGCAGCAGACGGACGTCTTCTTGAAGCCGCTTCTTTACAAGTGGATGAAAGCGCGCTGACAGGCGAATCTCTGGCTGTTACAAAGTCTACGGATACTATCCCCGGAGACGAGGTCGCCCTGGGAGACCGTGTGAATATGATATACTCCGGCTCAAATGTTTCCAACGGACGTGCTGTTGCAGTTGTCACAGGCGTGGGCATGAACACGGAGATCGGAAAGATCGCGTCGCTAATGCAGAACGCAAAGAAAAAGAAAACGCCGCTCCAGGTGAGTCTGGACAAGTTCAGCAAGATACTTTCTTTTGCCGTTATCGGCATTTGCATCGTGGTATTCTTCATGACATGGCTTATCAACGATAAAGAGCCTGTGGACGCGATGATGTTTGCCGTCGCTCTTGCAGTTGCGGCTATTCCGGAGGCTCTCAGCTCCATTATAACAATCTCGCTGGCTATCGGCACGCAGAAGATGTCGAAGCAGAAGGCTATCATAAAAGATCTGAAGGCTGTTGAGGGGCTTGGTTGCGTGTCGATCATCTGCTCGGACAAGACGGGTACGCTGACTCAGAACAAGATGACTGTCCGCGACCTGACATATCCCTCGGAGGCGGCGAAAAAAGAACTTCTGCTGGCTATGGCGCTCTGTAACGATGCCGCAAAGGCGGAGAACGGCTGGCTGGGCGATCCTACGGAAACGGCTCTGTCGGACTATCTTGGCAACGACGAGTATATGCGCATCAGAAACGAACTGCCCCGTTTGGACGAGCTTCCCTTTGACAGCGACAGAAAGCTTATGACTACCGTTCATTCCTCCGGCAAGGAGAGATTCGCCTACACAAAGGGCGCGGTCGATGTGCTTATGTCCAGATTCAGCTTCATTATGGACGACGGCGGAATCCGTCCCATAAACGAGGACGACAAGGTGAATATCAAGGCGGCAAACCTGAATTATTCCAACAACGGTATGCGTGTTCTTGCTTTTGCAAAGAAAATACTGAAAAGCGACAGCGCAGTTACGCTCCAGGATGAGTGCGAATACATCTACGTCGGACTGACTGCCATGACCGACCCTCCCCGTGAAGAGAGCAAGGCTGCTGTTGCCGAGTGTATATCCGCCGGAATAAAGCCGATCATGATAACAGGCGACCACAAGCTGACGGCCGTTGCGATCGCTAAGGAGATCGGTATATATAAGGACGGCGACATTGCTATGGACGGCAATGAGCTTAATGCCATTTCCGACGAAGAACTGAACAAAAAGCTGGATAAGATCTCCGTTTATGCCCGTGTTTCGCCGGAGCACAAAATCCGCATTGTTGATCTGTGGCAGAAGAGAAACAAGGTCGTTTCCATGACAGGCGACGGCGTAAACGACGCTCCTGCACTGAAAAAGGCGGATGTGGGAGTTGCCATGGGCATCACCGGAACTGAGGTCTCAAAGGACGCAGCGTCCATGATACTTGCAGATGACAATTTCGCAACGATCGTCAAGGCTGTAGCGAACGGACGGTGCATTTACACTAACATCAAGAACGCCATCAAGTTCCTGCTGGCAGGAAATGCGGCGGCGATCATCGTCGTTCTGCTCACTACAATACTCGATCTTCCGCTGCCGTTCAATCCGGTGCATCTGCTTTTCATCAACCTGCTGACGGATTCGCTTCCGGCGCTTGCCCTGTGTATGGAGCCTATGCTTCCCGACGTTATGAAGAGCAAGCCCCGTTCCTCAGACGAGTCTATCCTCAACAAGGAGACGTCGTTCTACATTGTCATTCACTCGATTATGATTGCGGCGTGCGTTATGATCGCCTTTATGCTGGGTAAAAATTCCAGCGCCGACCCGATAACTTCTGCTGGAATGGCGAGCACGATGGCATTTGCAGTTCTCTGTCTGGCGCGTCTTTTCGAGGGATTTGACAGCCGCGGAAAATATTCTCTGGCACGTCTGAAAATCATGACGAACAAATTTTCTCTTGGCGCATTCGGGGTGGGACTGGTGCTTTTGCTGGCAGTTCTGATGATCCCGGGATGTCATGGCTTCATGAAGATAGACAATGCTTTTGATTGGGTGAATCTGCTCCAGGTGATTGGGCTTGCGTTTATTCCCTTTGCGCTGACGCAGCTTGTGAGAATGATACGCGAGTCATCGAAGTGGTATGGCATACTAAAGTACGGCAAGGATCTTTTCGGCAACAAATCCAACGAGAAGCAGTAATAAACATCGTGGCAGGGCATGGGGCAGCGCCCAAAATCGGCGAAGCCGATAACACTGGGTTTCCAAAGGGACGATGTCCCTTTGGCAGAGTCCAGAGGCAGCGCCTCTGGCAGGGTTTGGGACGGAGTACCATGTCGACCGCAGGTCGACGATGCCTTTAGGCGCTCCGCAAAGGGTGAATTTTCCAACAGTCCAGTGGACTGTTGGAAAAGAGAGAACGCCCTGCAAGAGAGGGCGTTCCCTCAGAAACTTTTTGTCCGTACATAAAAAGAAAGAGAGAAATTTCCCCTTTAAAAAGGGAGATTTCTCTCTTTCTTTATTTATTTA
>JAGBGT010000048.1 GCA_017935865.1 Ruminococcus sp.
AGCCTTCAGGCGCTCCGCAAAGGGTGAATTTTCCAACAGTCCAGTGGACTGTTGGAAAAGAGGTGATTCCCCACGGGGTGGGGAAATGTCGCGAAGCGACAAAGGGGACGGCACGTAGTGCGCCCTGCAAGAGAGGGCGTTCCCTATAAATCCCCGGTTTATTTTTTCCGCGGCGGCAGAATTATTCCAGCTTTCCCCCCTCCGCCACAATCTTTGTTCGGTGTTGCCTTACAAAAATGTCACATAAAAAGCCGAAATGTCACACGATTCGATGTTGCATTTCCGGCTTTTGTGCTATAATCTGAACAGAGGTCAAAAGAAACGCGACCCGAAAGAGGTCATAAGAAACATGACCCGGAAAAGGAGGACAAAAAATGTCACTGTTAGAAGTTACGAACATCGAAAAGATCTATACGACGCGTTTCGGCGGAAATCAGGTAAAGGCGCTTTCAAACGTCAATTTTTCCGTGGAGTCCGGAGAATACGTCGCTATTATGGGCGAATCCGGCTCGGGAAAAACAACGCTGCTGAATATCCTCGCCGCCCTGGATAAGCCTACGGGCGGAGAAATACGCCTGAACGGCACTCCCCTCTCCCGGATAAAGGACAAGGAGCTTTCCGCTTTCCGCCGTCAGAATCTGGGATTTGTCTTTCAGGATTTCAACCTGCTGGACACATTCAGCATCAAGGACAACATTCTTCTCCCTCTGGTGCTCTCGGGAATGAAATACGGCGAAATGGAAAAGCGGCTGCTCCCCATAGCCGAAAACCTGGGAATATCGGCGCTCCTGAACAAATATCCCTATGAAGTCTCCGGCGGTCAGAAGCAGCGTGCTGCCGTTGCCAGAGCCATAATCACCGACCCGAAACTCATCCTTGCCGACGAGCCGACAGGTGCGCTGGACAGCAAGTCCACTGACAGTCTGCTCCGGGTTTTCAGCGAGATCAACAGATCGGGGCAGACAATACTTATGGTCACTCACTCCGCAAGGGCAGCCAGCCGTGCCGGACGGGTGCTGTTCATCAAGGACGGCGAGGTATTTCATCAGATCTACCGGGGAAACGCCACGGATGACGAGCTGTTCCGCAAGATCTCCGATACTATTACCTTACTTGCATCGGAGGAGAGCGGAAAATGATCTACCCTAAGCTTGCATTTGATACGATGCGGAAAAATACCCGGATGTATGTGCCGTATATCATATCCAACGTTCTCACTGTGGCTATGCTCTACATCATGGGCTCGCTTTCCGTAAATCCCGACCTGCAAAGTGTACCCGGCGGAGACATGGTCTCAGGGATGCTGGGCTTCGGCAACTTTATTATGTATATCTTCTGCACGATATTCCTTATTTACACCAGCAATTTCATCTCCAGACAGCGGCGGAAGGAATTTGGCTTGTACAGCATCCTGGGAATGGAAAAGCGGCACATCGCCAGAATAATCGTCTACGAAAATATCTTCACCGTTACCATCTCCCTGGTCGCAGGTCTGGGAGCCGGCATAGTCCTTGAAAAACTGGCGTTTCTGACGATTTTGAAAGTCCTGGGACAGAAAGCGACGATGGGATTCTACATCTCGATAAACTCCCTTGTTATGACATCGGTTTTCTTTGCCGCCGCCTTTTTGCTTATCACAGTTATCAGCATCGTCATCGTCCGCATTTCCAAGCCGCTGGAACTTATAAAAAGCAGCAAGGTGGGCGAACGTGAGCCGAAAACCCGTTGGATAATGGCTATCCTCGGCGTTCTCTGCCTGGTGGGAGCGTACTATATCTCCGTAACCCAGAAAGACGTCCGCAATACTATCCCCGTGTTTTTCGGAGCGGTCGTGCTGGTCATTGTGGGAACATACCTTGTCTTTATGGCAGGCAGCATCGCCCTTTTGAAACTGCTGAAAAGGAACAAGAAATACTACTACAAAACCAAGCATTTCATCAGCGTCTCCGGCTTGATGTACCGCATGAAGCAGAACGCCCTCGGGCTTGCCAGCATCTGTATCCTCTCCACAATGGTGCTCGTTATAATGTCCTCAACCATTTCCCTCCTCGCCGGACTAAATGACATGGTAAACACAGCACACCCCTACGACCTGAATTTTTCCTCCGACTCCACCCTGCTCTTCGAGAAGATAGACAGCTATCTGGCGGAAGAGGATGTAAAGGTCGCCGACACGCTGAAATACGAGGAGCTCACCTTTATGACCACCTACGACGGCAGCGAAAGCTTCACCGCCTATGATGACGAGACGGGATGTCTGCTCTGGCTTATACCCTGCGACGCCTACAACGCCCTTTCCGGGGAGAATATCAGTCTCGGTGAGCATCAGGCTGCTATTTATGATTTTAACGGCAGACTGGAGATGGACAAAATCAATATACTCGGCGTGGAGCTGGACGTTAAGGAACATCTTAAACATTTCTCAATGAACGGAAAGCTGTTCTCTGAACGCACCACCGTGGTTCTGCTCCCGGACGCGGATATCCTCCATGAGCTGGAAAAGCGGCATCAGGACGCTTGTGACAGCTATGCTGTCACCGGCAAGAATTATCTCATAAATCTTGCCGACGGCGAAGGGCGCGACGAAAATGAGATCATCTCCGGCTTTTTGGATTACTATGTGGAGCATCAGACTGAAAACGATTCTGATGACTTCTACTACATTGACTCCTCAAAATCCGGGGAGAGGGAAGATTTGTTGCAGATGTTCAGCGGACTTTTCTTCATCGGTGTTTTCCTCGGGGTGATTTTCCTTATGGAGACTATTCTGATAATCTATTACAAGCAGATCTCCGAGGGCTACGAGGACAAAAAGCGTTTCGACATAATGCAGAACGTGGGACTGAGCCAGCATGAGGTCAAGACGGCTATCCACAGCCAGGTGCTGACGGTTTTCTTCCTGCCTCTTGTCACTGCCGGGATACATATTCTCTTTGCATTTCCGATAATCCGGCGGATTCTGGAGTTATTCAGGCTGACGAACACTTTACTTTTCGCTATTACCACGGTTCTTACTTTTGTTGCATTTGCGATAGTATATGCTGCGATATATCTGCTGACGGCGAAAACGTATTATAAGATAGTAAAAAAATAGCACTAATACCGGGTTTCCAAAGGGGCAATGCCCCTTTTGCAGAGTCCAGAGGCAGCGCCTCTGGCAGGGTTTGGGGCAGCACCCCAAATCGACCGCAGGTCGATGCAGCCTTCAGGCGCTCCGCAAAGGGTGAATTTTCCAACAGTCCGGTGGACTGTTGGAAAAGAGGGGACGCCCTGCAAGAGAGGGCGTTCCCTTAAGGCAACACCGCACAAAGACCGCCTAACGGCTTTGTACGGTGTTGCCTTAAAACTTTTTGTCCATATATAAAGAGGCAGGGAGAAATTTTCCCTGCCTTTTTGGTAACTAAAATTATCCAATCTCCGCGAAAGAAATAAATGGGGAATTTTAGGGGACGCTCTCTCTTGCAGAGCGTCCCCTCTCCCCAAACAGTCCACTGGACTGTTTGGGGATTCACCCCTTGCAGAGCGCCTAAAGTAGACGTCGACCGGCGGTCGACCTTGGGGCGCTGCCCCAAACCCTGCCAGAAGCGCCGCCTCTGGACTCTGCCAAAGGGACATTATCCCTTTGGAAACCCAGTTTTGTCGGCTGCGCCGATCAGATCATAAATCTACCGGAAATTCTCCGGAACTGCTTCCGCTTTCACTGCTCCCGGAGCTTCTTGCATCTGAAGAGCTTTTCCTCTTGCTGCTTTTTGATGCCAGAGGAGAATCCCCCAGCTCATCCATAAGCATCCCGTAAAAGTCCTCGAATCCGTCAATATCCATAGCATCCCAGTACTTGTCATACTTCGGATCGCAGTACTTACGGAACTCATCCGGGATCTCGCCCGTCTCCTCATACATCTCAACGTAATGCTGCGGATCTTCGCCAAGCTTCGACAGATCCCTTATTATCGGACCAAATATAATATTCAACAGAAGAACGATTATCAGCACAACTGCCGATATGATAATACCTGCGATAGCCATTCCCTTGCCGCTCATTCTCTGCACAAGAGATATAATTCCAAACACGATTGAAGCCACTGCCAGCAAATACAGGTATGGACAGCAGCAGCAGAGCACAAGGCTCACCAATCCCAGAACGAGAGATGTGACAGATGCCCATATCTTCGTGTTTTTCTGCTTGAAATCATCTTCTAATATTGTACCTTCATAAATATTTTCTTCGTTATTCATTTCTTACTCCTTATCAATAATCCGTCTCCCATGTCCAGCTTCTTATCTCCAGCTCATCCAGGTTATATGGTGTGCGCTGGTAGACACAGTAATTCAGCCAGTTTGAAAACATCAGGTTCGCAGTGCATCTCCATGAGAAAACCGGCGTATTTTCCGGTTTGTCATCAGGAAAATAATTATACGGGAGCTGTATATCAAGCCCCTTTTTTACGTCGCGGAAATACTCCCCGGCGATCGTGTCACGGTCATACTCGGAATGACCCGTAATAAAGTACTGCCGTCCATTCTTGTTTGCAATGATATGAACCCCGGAAAGCTCCGAGCTTGTCAGTATCTCCAACTGGCTCACCTTTTCGATATCCTCGCGCCTTACCTCCGTATTGCGGCTGTGCGGCACGTAGAAAATATCGTCAAATCCACGGAGCAGCAGGCTTTTTTCAACCTCCGCCCTATGGGGAAATATCCCGAACATCTTCTGCTTCAAGGGATATTTCGGGATGCCGAAGTGATAGTACAGACCTGCCTGCGCTGCCCAGCATATATGCAGCGTTGAAAAGACATGAGTTTTTGACCACTCGAAAATCTGCGTGATCTCCTCCCAGTAGTCGACCTCCTCATAATCCAGCAGCTCTACCGGAGCGCCGGTAACGATCATTCCGTCATAACGATGGCCTTTTATTTCGTCAAATGTTTTATAAAACTCCTCCAGATGGTGGCGCGACGTGTTTTTTGAAACATGAGACGCCATTTGCAGCAGTTCAATATCCACTTGCAGAGGCGTATTGCTCAGCAGTCTCAGCAACTGACACTCCGTCTCGATTTTTTTAGGCATGATATTCAGAATTATCACTTTGAGCGGACGAATATCCTGATGCTCTGCCCTGTCCTTCGCCATTACGAAGATATTTTCCTCTCCAAGAGTCTTGAAAGCCGGAAGATCCGATGAAATTCTGATTGGCATTCAGACATCTCCTTTTTCTGATTTGTTTTTGCAGTTCTCGCAGCCGTTCATAAAGCTGTTCAGATCGCCGCAGACATTGGTATCAAGCCCCAGAAACCGGAGCTTTCTCAGGCTTTCATACCGGCTTTCGTCCGGTATCTCAAATACCATGGTCTCAATGCCCTTGAGCACGCTCTTGAACATGACCGACCGCACCAGACCGTCGCAGAGCATAAGGTCGCCGCCGTCGTCATAGCCATAGACAACAGTCCGGTCAGCCTCGTAAGCGTAGGCGATGTAGCCCAGCTTCTCATCTCCGTTGACAGCCTCGGTAATGTGTACATTATTTGCTCCTGCACCGGCAATGATCTGCTCATATCCGGATGTATCGAAGCTCTCCTGTATCTCCAGCACTCAGTTCACCTTTCCTATCGCAGTTCTCAGGGCGCGCAGCTCCTCGGCAGTCAGCTCACGCCATGTGCCGGGTTTCAGCATTCCAAGCCGTATCGGTCCCACGCTTATCCGGCGGAGACGTGCGACCTCCAGTCCCACCGCCTCACACATTTTGCGTATCTGACGGTTTCTGCCCTCTTTTATTGTGATGAGCAGCACGACTCTGCCCTGCTGCTTCTCCTTGACCACCACATTTGCCGGAAGAGTCATTTTACCGTCGATCTCAACGCCGCTCGAAAGCCTCACCAGTTGGTCGTCGGAGATATCCGGGCGGACGGTTACGCGGTATGTTTTTGCGATGTGTCGGCTGGGGTGCATGATGCTGTTGGCAAGCTCTCCGTCATTGGTGAACAGCAACAGTCCCTCAGAATTTCTGTCAAGCCGTCCGACCGGGTAAACGCGCTCCTCCACGCCCTCGAGAAGATCCATAACGCATCTTCTGTCAAGCTCGTCGGAAACGGTAGTAACATAGCCTCTCGGCTTGTTCATCATGATGTAAATGAAATTTTTCTTTCTCGGCATATAAAGTCTCTCGCCGTCGATGGTTATGAGATCCTTATATCCGCATTTGTCCCCTAATTTCACCGGATGGCCATTCAGCTTGACTCTGCCACGGGAAATCAGTTCCTCCGCCTTTCTCCGCGAGCAATAGCCGCTGTCGGCAATCATTTTCTGTATTCTTATTTTTTCCACTTTTATTCTCCTTACCGATCAAAAAGCTCATTACGGCAACACCGCACAAAGCACACCTGACTGTTTTGCCTCAGAGCCTGTTCTCAGCGGATTTTCAACTTGCGCTCACCGGGATCATGCCCGAAAATTCATGAACATATCCTATGACAACAAGTTCTTGATCTTACTTATTATTCCCGAAAAGAAAACTTTTTTCGGCTTTTCCTCCGGATTTTTTTCAGCGTATTCCGCGCTCTCCGCCGCATAAAGAGGAATACGCCGTATCTCCCTGCTCTTGCAGCTTATGATAAGTTCAGCCACCTCTTCGCCCTGAGCCACCGGCGCATACACAAAAGGCGGTGCGGCGACTGTATATTCCAGGTCGTCTCCGCTGATGCCATAAACCGTCAGAGTCTCTGCGTCTTCAGCCGATT
This sequence comes from Ruminococcus sp., assembly GCA_017935865.1. GTDB lineage: Bacteria > Bacillota > Clostridia > Oscillospirales > Ruminococcaceae > Ruminococcus. Next base: position 6,736 of record JAGBGT010000048.1, read on the forward strand.
CGAGCCTGAGACTTTCCTCAACCGCGCCGGCAAGCTCCACAGAAATATCTTCCGGAATATCCGGCGAAATGCTGCTCACCAGCGGAAAACAGCTATCATAGAGCGCCATGTGGTCGTTCCAGTCATCAGGATCGTTGAGAGTTACGCAGACAAGGCTTTTCCCGTCGCGCTGGCAGGCAGAGACAAGACACCGTCCTGCCTCGTCAGTAAAGCCTGTTTTCACTCCATAGGTGCCGCTGTACAGCGACAGGAGCTTATTTGTGTTATTCAGCCACCTCGTATAAGGCGGATTGCCATACTCCAGCTTTATGGTATCAGATGAGCATATCTCGCGGAAGGTCTCGTTTTTCAGCGCCTCCGCAGCCAATACCGCCATATCTCTTGCGGAAGAGCCATGCCCCTCGCCCTCCAGCCCTGACGGCGTGACGAAGAAAGTCTTGCTCAGACCCATTTCCTCGGCTCGTTCATTCATCATCTCCGCAAATGCCTCTATGCTTCCGGCGATCTCCACCGCAGCGGCGTTTGCGCCGTCGTTTCCGGATGGCAGCAGCATACCGCAGCAGAGGTCGTACTTGGTAACAATATCGCCCTCCTGCAAGCCCATAGACGAGCCTTCCACCCGGATAGCGTCGCTGTCCACGGTAAAGGGAACGTCAAGACCGCCGCTTTCTATGCAGAGCAGAGTCGTCATGATCTTGGTCGTGCTCGCCATAGGCAGCTTTGTATCGGCATTCTCGGCAAAAACCACCTCTCCGGTGTCCGCCGAAATAACAACTGCCGCTTTTGCCGATATTTCAGGAAATTCCGGTGAGTCCTCCGCCGATGTTCCAAAGTCCGCCGAAAAAGCCGCGCAAAAAGCAGATACTGCCGCAATGCACACGGCTCTCCTTAAAAATGATCTCATAAATTATCCCTCCGCAGAATTATTTACAGCAATAATATGCGGAATCTTGGGATATTATGTCAGAACTTGTGTTTAAGGCGTGCAGATCCTCAGGCAACAGCACGGGAAAACAAACATTCTATTAGTCGCTGATAACGACCTCCGAAGCATCTTCAGTGTCCTCGCCCTTTCTCTTGGCAAGGAAACTCTTGATTTTTTCCACAATGCCGGGAATGGCACCCATAACGCCGCTGATAGGGTCGTTTGAAGTATCCATACCGACCATTTTCACATCCCTGTCAGAGGTGATGACCAGAAATCCCTCGGGCTTGATGCTGACGCCTGCGCCTGCCCCGCCGCCGAAAAGCTCCTTATCATACTTTGAGGGCAGATCAGAGCCGCCTGCCGCAAAGCCGTAGTTGACCTTAGAGATCGGAATTATCGTCGTGCCGTCAGCCGTTGTGATAGGGTCGCCGATAATTGAGCTTACATCAGCCATTTCCTTGATTTTTTCCAGTGAAATTCCCAGTATTTCGTTGATCGTTTTCTTATTTGTATCCATAAAATTACCTCATTTCTGCATTGCAGCTTTTTTCATTTTCTTTTTCATCCGCTTTGACGGAATGAGAATCCTGAATATATATGTTATCAGGAACCAGAGTCCTGCGATAACCACATTCATTATGTTGAAGCTGAGCTTGAACGAAACATCCCAGCGGCTTTCTTTCATATCAAATCCCGGGTTTATATCAACAGTTTTATATTTCATGTTGAAAAGCACTCCGAACCAGCCCAGAACATAATACACAGCGCCGCTTATCCTGCCGTAGTTCAGCGCGCACTTGTATGCGTCCTCATTGGCAATGAGGAAATCCACGTAAAACTCGCTGAATTTGAAGCCCTTGAAGATTTTCAGCGCAGGTCTGCCGGCTGCGTGCCAGATGTCATGAAAGAAGTCGATCTTCTCTGACAGGCTCTTGCCGTCCTCTTTCTCTTCCGGTTTATCATCATCGGAGGTGCTGCCGCCCTCGTCCTGGGTATGGGCATCCTCCCCTGATTCTTCCGAAGCCCTGCTTATATTCTCCGGCTTGTCCCCTACAGCTCCACAGATCTCCTCCGGCTCGTCCCGGGATCCTACAGGTCTCTCAGCAGCTTCCGGAGCCCTGCTTATATTCTCCGGCTTGTCCCCTACAGCTCCACAGATCTCCTCCGGCTCGTCCCGAGATCCTACAGGTCTCTCAGCAGCTTCCGGCTCCTCTGCGGCTGATGCTTCCGGCGATTTCACCGGCTCAGGCGCTTTGCTTTCTTTTTTCCCGTCTCCCATAAGCCGGTTAAGGATGCCTTTTCCGCCAAGCTCAAAAACATTTATAAAAGCATATTTCACCTTGAGAATGACTTTCTTGTCCACATAGCCCACCTTTACGCTGACGGGCAGTATCATCACAAGAAGTATCAATGCCACTATAGCCCCAAAAATCCACAGCAGAATTTTCAAAGCAATCATATCTGCCGCTCCTTTCCGTTATTCCGTCGGGTCATTTTCTTTTTCCTCATCAAGCCCGAACTCCAACTGCTCACGCTCCTTGTATACCCCAAGCGGCGGCAGCTCTGCAACAGAGGAAAGTCCGAAGCTGCGGAGAAAAACAGGCGTTGTGCGGTAGACTATTGGCTTTCCGGGAACGTCGAGCCGTCCGGCTTCCTCAATAAGTCCTTTTTCAGCCAGATTATTCACAACCGATGAACTGTCGATACCTCTCACGTTTTCTACAAATCCCTTGGAAACAGGTTGATTATAGGCAATTATAGTCAGAACCTCCATTGCCGCATTAGACAGCGGAGTGTTTTTCTTGGTTTCCAGCGCCTCCCGTATCTGCGGCGCAAACTGCTCTCTCGTACACATCTGAAAGCTGCTGTCCAGCCGCTTTATCACAAGTCCGCTCCCGTTATCCTCGTAGCGTTCGTTTATCAGCTTTATCAAAGCCGGGAGCGTACCGAGGTCTATCCCGACAGCCTGGGAAAGACGCAGAAGCTCCACCGGCTCTCCGCTTGCGAAGAGTACCGCTTCTATTGCCCCGAGTTTTTCCTTGATCTCCATTTTTTCCGTCCCTCTCTTGTGAACTCGCCTTTAAAGAAGATTATAGTGTTGTCCTCGCTTATGGTGATGCGTCCCGATCTTGTCAGCTCCAGCACCGCAAGAAATGTCGCCACTCTTGCAGATCTGTCAGTTACGCCCTCATATAGCTTGTCCATGGATGTTTTACCGGTGGTATACAGCTCCCGGAGGATATGCACGACCTTTGTCAGCACAGGCACGATCCGCCGCTTGACAACGGAATTTATCTTGCTCTCGATGTTCGTTCTGTGAGCTGCCGGCTTCGTCTTTTTCAGGGACGCGCCGTTGTACGCCTTGACAAGCTCCATTGGGTCATGGACAAGGGTGTAGGTCATATCCGCCTTTATCTTCATAGGCTGCCGGACGAAGATATCGCCTCCCATAAAGCGGTCAGCCAGATCTTTTGCCGCGATTTTGCACAGCGACAGCTCGATCAACGCGCCCTCCAGCTCCTTTTTCAACTGCTCCGCCTCTTCCGGTTTCGGGAGAAGCGCTGCGGTTTTAATGTAGATGAGACGCGCCGCCATTTCAAGAAATTCGCCGGCAAGTTCCAGATCCTGCCGGTGAGCCTCTTCGATAAACAGCAGATACTGCTCCAGAAGCCTGGAAATTTCGATGTCGCAGATATTCAGCTTGTGCTTGGAAATAAGCATGAGCAGCACATCCAGCGGTCCCTCGAAAACGTCCAGCTTATATGTCAGCTCTGTCATACCTTAACCGAATACCATGGGAACCCAGAAAGTCGTTTTTCCCAGGATATTGGCTACCCACATGATAAGCCGCATCAGCGGGTCGATCCTGCCGTCGGTAATATCGCCGATGAAGAAAAGGATCATGAGAATGATAAAAGAAGCCTGGTTGATTACTCTGTAGTTCTGGTAGTACCATCTGTTGAATTTATTTCCGGCAAGCTGGTGCAGGACATTGAATCCGTCCATGGGCGGCAGAGGCAGGATATTGATAACGCCGAGACAAATATTGATGCTGGCAATAGTGCTGATGACGTAGCTTACCGCAAGCACAGCGACTACGTTATCTGATGTAACAGTCATGCAGTTCAGAAAAATAGCATTAATATTCATAAGGATGACCGCCGAAAGGAAATGGGTCACAGGGCCTGCCAGCGAGACCAGAATAACGCCTCGCTTATAGCTTCTCATACGCGCCGGATTTATGGGCATAGGCTTAGACCAGCCGAAGCCGCAGAGGAGTATTGCCAGAGAGCCGAGGAGGTCGAGATGAGCCATAGGGTTCAGGGTGATCCGTCCCGCATGGTCGGCGGAGTCATCTCCCTGCCACCTGGCAACGAGACCGCGCGCGCAGTTTGTAACGGGGAGAACCAGAAGAAGCATCATGGCTCTCGAAAAGATCTTCAGAAATAATTGTAATGTGTCAGACATAAGCACCTCTCACATAATTCAAAAAATTATATATTATTTATTATACTACAAATGCACAAATTTTTCAAGTCCTAAATGAAAATTTCCTCGGAAATAAAAAAAATTGTTTTTTTCCGATTTTTTTTCAAAAAACACTTGCATTTTCAAAAGAATTGTGGTACAATATAACTGTTGCTTATTCAGAAGCTATGGAGAACTGCTTTTTAGGCGGTTTTTCAGAAGATTATGTAAGGAGGTGCAGCCTGATGGCAAAGTGTGATATTTGTGGAAAGGGAGTTACTTTCGGAATCAAGGTATCTCACTCACACAGACGTACAAACAGAACATGGAAGCCTAATGTAAAGAGAGTTAAGGCTATCGTCAAGGGTACTCCTTGTCATATCTACGCTTGCTCAAGATGTTTACGTTCAGGTAAGGTTGAAAGAGCTTAATCTTTCAAGCACGATATTAATTCAGTCGGGAGTATTCCATATGGGATACTCCCGATTTGTTTTCTACCAAATTGTTACTCCGTTTCATCAAATTCAATAGTATCAGCGTCTTTCATCGATACTGCTGATGTAAGTCCGACAACTATATGGTCAAATACTTTTATGTCATAAAGTCTCATCGCTTTTATTATCTCCCCTGTTATTGCATAATCACTCGCTGATGGCTGTGATGATGACATAGGATGATTATGGGCTATAAATATCCCATACGCTTTGCTTTTTATCGCATTATCTGTGATTTTTCGTATATCTGCATTTACACTGTCTGACATTCCTGATGAACTGCTGTAAACATCAATAATTTTCATATCAGTATTAACTGATACTATACAAATCCTTTCTTCTGTTATGCCTGTGTAAAAACTGTCAAAATATTGCTTTGCCTCTCCAATATTCCTCAGATACTTTATTTTTTCTCCACTTTGAGTATATAGACGGCTAAGTTCAGGTATCATTTTTAGTATTATCGCACTTTTATTGTCAATTTCTCCGTCACAAGTAAGGTGACTTATATCTCCACTGAAAACTGAGTTTATACTCCCAAAATTCTGCAAAAGTTTATCTGATGCAGTTTTGCAGTCCTTAACAGATGTATATGAAAGCAAGAGTGAAAGTATTTCACTTTCATCTAAACTTTTAATACCATATTTCTCATACTTCTCTCTTATATATTGCTTATACTGTTTTTCTTTATCATTCAAAGCTGAACGCTCCTTTTTCTCGCATTGAAAATACTATATTTCCGTCTGTTATAATATAATCTTCAATCTTTACTCTGAGTGGTGCAAGAATCTCACCTATATTTTTTACTGCATAATAATCTTCGTCATCTGGTACTGCTATTCGCTCTATATAATTTCGTGCTATTGTAATTCGGTGCATTTTGCTTCTTAAA
>JAGBGT010000049.1 GCA_017935865.1 Ruminococcus sp.
AAAACAGTCCACTGGACTGTTTTGAAATTCACCCCTTGCCGGGCGCCTAAAGTAAACGTCGACCTCCGGTCGACCTTGGGGCGCTGCCCCAAACCCTGCCAGAGGCGCTGCCTCTGGACTCTGCCAAAGGGACATTGTCCCTTTGGAAACCCAGTTTTGTCGGCTGCGCCGACTTGGGACTCCGTCCCAAACCCTGCCAAAGGGACATCGTCCCTTTGGAAACCCGATATTACAGTGTGAACACGCTCCGATCTCACTGCATATAATGAAAAAAAAGGGCTATACTCTGCAAAGCCGCCATGCGGTCTTGGCGGCAGTATCGTCCCGGAAAGCGGTGATTATATGCCAAAGATTTTTTTGAGTCCATCGACTCAGGAATGGAATAAGCATGCCACAGAGGGCAACGAAGAGCAATACATGAATCTTCTCGCTGACAGACTTGAACCTTATCTGCTATCCTGCGGTATCGCGTTCACAAGAAACGACCCGGCCAGAAACGTCCAGGGCGCGATCGCCGATTCAAATGCCGGCGAATATGACGTCCACCTCGCCCTCCACTCCAACGCCGCCCCGGAGAGCCTTGCCGGGAAACTGCGCGGCATCGAGATATACTTCGACCCCCAGAGCCGTCTCAGCGAGACGCTGGCGAATATCATAGCAAACAACCTGAAAAGCATCTACCCTCTTCCGGAAAAAAGCCGCGCCCTCCCTACTACGACCCTGGGAGAGGTGCTGAGAACTCGCGCCGTGGCGGTGCTGTGCGAACTTGGCTATCATGACAATTATGCCGATGAGGCGTGGCTGAAAAACAATCTGGAAGCCATTGCGCGCACACTGGCGATCTCCCTCTGCGACTACTTCGGCATTCCCTTTATTCCGCCCACGCCACAGCGCTACGGTATGGTCTCTACCGGCGGAGGAAATCTGAATATCAGGGATTATCCCTCACTGGAGGGCAACATAATCGGCAGAATACCGAATAACGGCGCAGTTCTGATATACGGCGAATATGACGGCTGGTATGTTGTCAGCTACAGAGATTATCTCGGATATGCAAGTAAAAATTATATTGTTGTATAATAGAATCAATGATAAAGCAAGGGGACGCTATACAAAAACGTCCCCTTAAAAATTGCTTAATATCTCATTCATGCTTTTTGAAAAGCTTGGGAATAACAATAAGCACAACAACAAGCATTCCGCATAATCCGCCCAGAATAAGCAGGATCGTTGACAGCGGAAGATACGGTTCGCCGTACTCCTCTGTAACGAAGGTATACCTCCGGCTGCGCAGGGATTTATCAACCAGCTTAGCTATAACAGAATGACCCTCCTCATTGGGATGGATGTCAAAGCTGTTTATTCTGGTCAGCTCGCTGTTTCTGCCCTCAAACTCAGCCGCAACGTCGATCACCCTGTATCCGCATTCCGCCGAATTGCTCTTGATGATCTCATTTAATCTGCCGATTTTCTCGTTTGAAAAATCCGTCAGCATCTGAATGCTGTCAAATGACTCCAGCGGATTGTACACGGTCTGTATGTAAATATCCCCGTTGGTTTTCTCCGCCGCAGTCTCAGCCACAGCCTTTATGTTGACCTCAAAATTTGCCAGCGCCTCGTCAATGTTCTCCTCCAGGCTCATCAGAACAGAGGCTGCCGCAAAAATGTCTATATTATCCAGGTCAAATTCGCCTGTTTCCCAGGACAAGCCGATCTGCTCCATGGCATCGAAAACAATTCCCATCAGGTCGTTTCCGCCAATGGATATCACAACAGCGCTGCTTTTTTCAAGGGCTTCAGCAAAGCTGTCCGTTTCAAGATGAGCTATAAGGTCGGACGTCTTATCTCCGGAAACTGCCAGATTATACATCTGATGCGGAACATCCTCCCCCAACTCTTCGCCGTAACGTCTGCCGAGTATATTGGCGTAGGAGTCCGGGCAGTTGTAGTTGTCGCTGTCGGTGTAGCCCTCCAGACCGTAGCCGGCAGCTATGGAATCTCCCAGGAACGTCGTCACCACAGGAACTTCCGTTGTAATTTCAGTCTTTTCAAGGTCGCGCTTGGTCATGCTGCATCCGACCGAGGCAAACAAAACAAGCGCGGCAGATGCGGCAGCGGAAATTCTTCTCATCATATCTGACTCACCTCAGCGATTGCGGCTTTTCATAGTCCGGTCGATTTCACGGCTGGCATCACGCTTAGCCGCGTCCGCACGCTTATCATAGAGCTTTTTGCCCTTACACAGCCCAAGCTGGAGCTTGACTTTGGAATCCTTGAAATAAATGCTCAGAGGGATAAGAGAAAGTCCGTCCTGCTTTACCGTTCCGAACAGCTTGTTTATCTCCCGTTTATGCATGAGGAGCTTTCTCACGCGCATGGGATCGCGGTTGAATATATTGCCTTTTTCGTATGGTGAAATGTGCATACCGCGGACAAAAAGCTCGCCCTTATCAATAGAGCACCATGCGTCTTTCAGATTCACCGAACCCTGGCGTATGGACTTCACCTCAGTGCCGACAAGCTCGATTCCGGCTTCGTAGGACTCGAGAACGAAATACTCATGGCGTGCCTTTCTGTTCTCGGCAATTGTTTTAGTTCCCTTAGACCGCATACTCATCCTCCTGTCAAATTATACTACATAAATTATACCCCATATCGCACCCAATGTCAAGGCAGATTATGGTAAAAAAATTTATTTTTATAAAATCACTTGATTTTATTGCTGAAATGTGATATAATGATTATTGTTATACGGAGATGTATCGAAGTGGTCGTAACGAGAACGACTCGAAATCGTTTTGTCGGTGAAGAGCCGGCACGTGGGTTCGAATCCCACCATCTCCGCCAGATTATAAGCCCTCACGGGTAGGTTTCTGTCGAATCCCCCGTGGAGGGTTGTTTTATATCTGTTGAGAATATATCTGAATTATATTTCATAATCGTAAGATTTATACTCGCCTCCATTGCAAAATATCCAAAGGGATGCTGAACAGAAATTTTGTATGTCAAGGCGGAGGAGGAAAGCATACTATCGTATGGTGACGACGACAACGCAGACAGACAAAATTTATGTCAGCATTACTGGATATTTTGCAATGGAGGCGAGTATATGTCCGGGATGCGCAAATCAAGTCAGCCTCCCTTAATCCAGAACTTGTTTTCATAGGCTATTGCACGTGTCTTTTCAACAAATTTTACCGATAGCTGCGTTGAAAAAGCTTACCATACGGCAGTATGCCTTCGCTTTTTCGCCTTGCTCTCGTCGAAAATCCGCGCACAGATCCTATGGACACAAGTTCTCAGTAAATAGAAAGGATACATATGGACAGCTCTTTGATCTGGAAAATCGCTCTTGTTGTTGTGATGATGATTTTCTCCGCACTCTTTTCAAGCACGGAGACGGCTTACTCCTGCGTAAATAAAATGAGGCTTAAAAACTATGAGGCTCAGGGAAACAAGAAGGCAAAAAAAGCATTACTTCTTGCAAATAAATACGACGACGTGCTCACAGCAGTGCTCATCGGCAACAATATCGTCAATATCGCCACATCATCCGTCAGCACGGTTATCTTCATCAGCATATTCGGCAGCAGCGGCGCAGGTATCTCGACCGCTGTTATAACAGTCCTTGTTCTGGTTTTCTGCGAAGTCCTGCCGAAATCATATGCAAAGAGAAACGCGGAAAGGCTCGCTCTTCTCTTTGCATCGCCCCTTTCAGTGCTGGTGATGATCCTGAAACCCTTCGTTGCGGCGCTCAATAAGCTTTCCTCCCTCTTCAAAAGCGAGGAAGCGCCTACCGTCACCGAGGATGAACTTAAATATATGATCGACGAAATAGAGGAAGAGGGAATCATCGAGGAACAGGAGAGCGAGCTTGTGAAAAGCGCGCTGGACTTCGACGAAACGACCGTCAATGAAATTCTGATCCCCCGGGTGAAAATAATCGGGATCGAAATAACCGACTCTATCGACGAGATCAAAAATGTTTTCAGCCGGGAGATGTACTCGCGCCTGCCGGTCTACGAAAAAAGTCTGGACAACATCATCGGCATAATCACCAACAAGGCATTTTTCAAAATGCTTACAGACGGCGGCAGCGATATACGGACGATCATCCAGGAAGTCCCCCATATTGCCGACACTAATCTCATCAGCTCCGCCATGAAATATATGCAGCGCGCAAAAGTCCACCTTGCAGTTGTTACCGATCAGTACGGCGGAACTAAGGGAATTATCACGCTGGAGGACATTATCGAGGAGCTGGTCGGCGAGATCTATGACGAGGACGACGAGATAATCAACAATATAGTAAAAATCGACGACAACAAGTACGAAGCTCTCGGCGAAACCGCCCTGAACGATCTGATCGAGCTGCTGGAGCTTGACGAGTCGGTTATCAGCACTGACTATACGACTGTGGGCGGCTGGGTAACTGACGTTATGGAGCATATTCCTGATGCCGGAGAATCGGCGGAGGTCGGTATTTTCAGACTTACCGCTCTTGAAGTGAACGAGAATAAGGTCACAAAGGTTCTGGTCGAGGTTGTACAACCTCCCGATGAAGAAGAACAGGATGAATAAAAACAGGCTGATGCGGTTTTTTACGTTGCATCAGCCTGTTTTGTCATATTGACATTTTCTTTTTATCTTTGAGAATTTTCATCATCACCGCCGCAATCGCCGCCAGAAGAACGAGCGTCGTGAAAATGCTTCCCTCTATGCCGAAATCGCCGCCTGTCAGCAGAGCGGAACTTCCCGATGACGTGGTTCGCAGTAGAGATTCGGTCTCACCTGTTCCGCTGACGCTGATGCCGTAAACACAGCCCTGTGTGAAATTCCACACAAAATGAATGGCGCAGACTCCCCAGATATCGTCAAAACAAATCATATAAAGCCCGGCAAATGCGCCAAAAAGGGTGAGATTAAAAAAAACAAGCAAATTGTACCCCGGGTTGGCTATGTGCGCCAGACTGAATGCCGCCGCGCTGATGCCGACCGCTGTGAGCCAATGGAAACGCGAGCCAAGGGTATTCATAAAATAGCCCCGGAACATGAACTCCTCGCTTGCGCCCTGAATCAGAAATCCCAGGAAAAACAGCCCGATCGCACCGTAATTCACGTTTTTGCAGACCGTTATCTCCACCGCGCCGAAAAGCCATGAAATTCCCACAAGGGCGGACATCATGACAATTCCCACTGCAAAGCCCAGAAAATAATGAGCCGCCGCCTTTCTCCTGCGCAGACCCATTGAGCTGAGATGACGCGCCTCGATAAACCGACAGTAGATGATGCTTCCGGCTATGGCAAAAACAGTACAGAAGAGGGTCGGGATGAGATACTTCTGTTTCAGGCTCACCTCTGCGGAGATCTCAGTTATCCGCTGTGTATCGACATTTGCGCCTATCAAGCCCTCCTCTGTTATCCTGTCCATTATCTCGGGCATGGACAGGATCGCCGGGATAACGGACTCCAGAAGCATGACCACAACAAATACGGCGAGAAAAATCAATATATTTATTATAATATTTTCGGAAGCCGTGGATTTCTCCGCCTCCTTGAACATTTTAGGTTTGAGTTCCAGCATGAAGTCCTCCTATTTAAGCGGTGTGACGTTGTTGAAAACGGCGTAAAACCGCACCGGAATGTGCTTGTCGATATGGCATTTTCCGAAGAACCATTTTTCATAGCGGCAACTGTTCATGATCTCCTCAAAAAGGGCGTGAACCTCGATACGCTGGAAAACATCTACCCCAAGGCACACCTTTACCGACGCCGGCGGCTCATGGGTTATGACATAGTCAACATTGTTCCCATTCGCTTTCAGATTGGACAGGGCAGCCATGATCTCCTCATGGGTAGGCTGCTCACGCTCCCACCACTTGCTCTCGCTGCGGAACTCGATGTCCTGGCTGTGTCCGCCGCCAAATGTGAATATCTTTTTATTTTCTATGGTATAGATCTGACCGCGCATAAGGTGGATGATATTTGGCGCAATGAAACGTGCTTCTCCGCCGTTCCATTCCGAGGTTGGAAAAGCCTCCAGCAGGTCGAAATTCTCGTGACAACCGTCAATAAAAGCCACGGTATAATCCAGGGCAGCCAGCTTTTTCAGTACGGACTTTTCTTTTTTCGAGCCGTTCCAGACGAATCCGAAATCGCCGCAGATAATCAGCGTATCGCCGCGGCGGAGCTTTTTGAACTGCGGATCTTTGAATCTTTCGATATCGCCATGGGTATCTCCTGTTACGTAAATCACTTTTGTTTCCTCCGTTTATTTATACCTGCTGATATGTTTCTCAGGCAAGTATACGAGCTATGGAATAATTATACCATATTGGCGGAAAAATAGCAAGACTGTTTTGAAAAAAAGCCGACAACACTGGGTTTCCAAAGGGACATTGTCCCTTTGGAAGAGTCCAGAGGCAGCGCCTCTGGCAGGGTT
>JAGBGT010000050.1 GCA_017935865.1 Ruminococcus sp.
AGAAACGATTCACTTTACAAGGGGAAAATTTCTCTCTATCTTTTTATATACGGACAATAAGTTTATAAGGGAACGCCCTCTCTTGCAGGGCGTTCCCTCTTTTCCAACAGTCCACTGGACTGTTGGAAAATTCACCCTTTGCGGAGCGCCTAAAGGCTGCGTCGACCTGCGGTCGATTTGGGGCGCTGCCCCAAACCATGCCACAGGGACATTGTCCCTTTGGAAACCCGGTGTTGTCGGCTTCGCCGATATAACTTACCATTTATTATTGATATTCTTAAATTCCCCGGTTGCCTCCGCGTCCAGGATCTCTATCGCATTGGAATCAAAATACATACGGATAAAGAATGCCGCAAGCCCGGGATTGTTGGCAATGCTGATGTTGAACTTCACCGTATCGCCGGGCTTGCATGACACGCTGTCGCCGTAAAATACAAAACCATCCGTAGAACCGCCGTTGAACGGCTCTGCCTTGCTGTTAATGCAGATGCTGCCATTGATGACTTCGTCAAAATCAGGCTCGTGTCCTTCAATATCAGAAAGATCGGGTTCTAATACAATAGGGTATACGCCGTCAGGAGCGTCTTCTTTTACCTTAATTGTCAGAAGAACAGTTTCCCCGTTAAAAACAAAATCCTTATCCTCGGAAACGTTCAGCCAAACAACGTAGTCTGAGGTTTGCTTGGGTTTATACTCGTCAGGGATCTTGTCACTTTTCGGAGTGATCTCCTCATCATCTACAGAAAGCATTTCACCTGAAACCAATTCCGAACCGCCAAGCGTCAGTGGATGGATCTTCGGATTGTCCTCCGGGTCGGGATCAGTGCCGCCATTGCCGGTATGCTCTTCATTATTGTTATTATTTTTGTTATTGTTATTTCCGCCGTTGCTTTTCTCCCCGGATGATTTGTCAAGCTCCTCAACAGTATCGCTTATTTCATCAAGTTTATCTTCCAGCTTGTCAATAGACGCCTGTTGGTCGTCCACTTTTCCGGTCAGATCTTTGATTTCCGATTCCGCATCAGACAGATCGGATTCAAGCTGCCCGCATTTTTCCTCCAGCGCCTCAATCTTCTTAGTCAGCTCCTTGATCTCCTTTTCGCTGTCGTCTCCGCAGGAAGTGAGTGGTGCAGCGGCAAAACATACTGAAAGCAGCATTGCTGTCAATCTTTTTTTCATTTTACACCAGCTTTCTTTCGTCGCAGTATTCACATTCAAGGAGGGTCTCGTCACCGCTTGAACGGAAGCTCTTGGGCAGATATTCTTCGTGATTTGTGATGCACCTGGGATTTCCGCAGCGGACTCCGGGGTAGACCTTGCCTTTCAGGGTCTCCGAGGGCTTCTCCTCATTCAGGATAGTCATGATAAGCGCCATACGCGCAAATACGCCGTATTTTGCCTGGGTAAAGTACATCGCGCGCTTGTCGTCGTCAACATCAACAGTGATCTCGTCCACACGTGGAAGAGGGTGGAGGACGATCATATCCTTCTTTGCCAGGAGCATCTTTTTTCTGTCGAGCACATATGTGTTCTTCTGGGCGAGGTATTCCTCACGGCTTGCAAAACGCTCCTGCTGGATCCGGGTCATATAGAGCACGTCCAGCCTGCCGATAGCCTCCTCCAGGGTGTTGGCTTCCTCATATGTACTGCCGTTCGCCTTGATTATGTCCTTAATATATGCCGGCATACTCAGCTCCGGAGTCGATATGAAGATGAATTTATTGCCGCTGAACATACTCAGCGCTTTGCAGAGAGAGTGAACCGTCCTGCCGTTGATGAGATCGCCGCAGAGACCGATCGTCAGTCCGCTGAGAGTTTTCTTCTCGATTTTCAGAGTCAGCAGATCGGTGAGAGTCTGTGTCGGGTGGAGATGACCTCCGTCTCCGGCATTTATGACCGGGCAGTCTGCTGTCAGCGATGCAGCCTTTGCCGCACCCTCCACTGGATGCCGGATAACAAGAATATCCGAATAGCTGCTGACTATCTTTGTGGTATCCTTGATAGTCTCGCCCTTTGAAACCGATGAGTTTGCAGGGTTGTCAAATCCGATTATACGTCCGCCAAGGCGCAGCATAGCCGTCTGAAATGACATCTGCGTTCTTGTGGAAGGCTCGTAGAAGAGTGTTGCCATGATCCTGCCGTCACATTCGTGGGCGTATTTAGCAGGATCTTCCCATATCCTGACTCCCAGGTCAATAAGCTTGTTCCACCATGCTACGGGGTAATCGCTCAGGTCGATAAGGTGCTGATATTCAGACTTCATTTTGGTATCCTCCATTATAATTTTTTCAGGAATTTAAGGCAACCAGGCGGTTTTTGTGCGGTGTTGCCTTAACATACCCTGCTTCCATTGACTATCATTTCAAACAGCACTCCCAGAAACTCCGATGCACGGCGGCAGAGGAGCATTCTGTTCATGAAGATCTCGAAATACTCCATTACAGAGGAGATCTTTGTATCTATCTGCAATTCCAGTATTATCGAGGATCTGTCCTCGCCGAAACTGACTTTTGACATCTCCACCGCATAATTCACCCGGTCGTGGATGTCGAAGGTCAGCAGGTCGTTGTTCCGCACACGGCTGCGTCGGACGTCGGTCTTATCCCCCAGGATCATCGCGGCGGACACGGCGTTCAGCGGCTGACCCGTGCCCTCGTCGTGATTTCCGATGGCGGAAATAATTGTGCAGATCTCGCCTGCCGGCATACTCAGATTATCCAGCAGACGGAAAGCCATGACCGCTCCGCTCTGGGCGTGGTCGATGCGGTTGATAACGTTGCCGATATCGTGCATCATGGACGCTATTTTTGCCAGTTCCACCGTTCGTTCGTCGTAGCCGAGAGTCTCTAAGATCATCGCCGAGACGTTGGCAACGCGCTCAACATGGGGGAATGAGTGCTCCGTATAGCCCATAGCCTCCAGGGTTTTGTCCGCACGCCGGATATACTCCATAATATCCGGATTCTGCTTGATGTATTTGTAGGTCACATTGCTTGCCATATTTACACCTGTCTATCCTTTCAGCCAATCTTCCATGCCAAGAGGAGAATCGGACGTGGAAACGTAGCTGTAATACACCAGTATTGTTGAGGCGTCAGACGCGTCGATCCTGCCGTCGAAATTAACATCCGCCGATTTATTTTGCTCGGCGTTGAAATTTCCGACTCTGCCGGTGGAGAGAAGCGAATACTCCACAAGCACGGAAGATGCGTCTGAAGCGTCGATGCGTGCGTCGTAGTTTACATTTCCCAGGCTAAGATCGCCGGTCTCCGCGTAAACATTGTCCAGCGAAAAGAAATTGACCGTGTATTCGATGGTCTCCGGGGCTCCGCTTATCTTCACATCAAAGCTGTCGCCGCTGCTGTAGCTGATGTCGTCCGGCCGGAAAATAATACATCCGGGTGCGCCGTAGTAGTCGTTATTCACGTAGAAGTCGCCGTCGGATGATGATGCGCTGAACTGCCACTGCCTGGAATCGTATTTTCTGGTGATGGTCACCTTGACGTTTTCAGCCATGAGCTTCTGTCCGGTGGAAACGCTCCAGGCTGCGGAGGAATTATAGTATTCCAGCGGCATATTCTGCGCAGGCCAGCAGACGGTCGATA
This sequence comes from Ruminococcus sp., assembly GCA_017935865.1. Taxonomy (GTDB): domain Bacteria; phylum Bacillota; class Clostridia; order Oscillospirales; family Ruminococcaceae; genus Ruminococcus. The sequence continues at coordinate 3,606 of JAGBGT010000050.1, forward strand.
CAGAGCCGCTGCTTCCGGATCTGTCAAAGGCATACATTGCCGAGTAGTTTCCTGCACTGCCGAAGCCGGTAGCGCCCATGGACGGGTAAAGACACCACCGCCGGTGACCCACTCTCGAGATATTGCCGGCGTCGCTGTCATTCATATATCCAGCCATTATAGCATAAGCCAGATTTCTCTTACTCGTGGAATAGAAGAGATTAGATGAGGACGCTCCCTGGGAGGCTCTGGCGTAAAGCTCGTCGGTCATTCCGTCAGGCTGGACGGGATAGTGCGACAGCGTGCCGTTGAGACAATTTGCAAATGCCGCAGCCTGTGCGAGGCTGCTGTATTCGTCATTCAGCGCAACATCTGAAAGACCTGCCGTAAAGCGGACAAAATTGAGCGCATTAAGCCCGTTTTGCAGTGAATGATCGCTGAGTTCGCCGATATTATAAGGCGCTGTCGTATCGGGCTGGACGTCAAAGCTGCTGCGCGAATACAGATCAAACGGGTGATTTACAAAGTATTCCTTTATTTCCGAGGGAGTCCGGTATTCGGCACTGATGCCTGCGGATTCGGCATGGCATACCGGATACCGCGGAATAAGTGTCAGAACAGTCAAGGCTGATGCCAGCAGGGAAAAACATCTGAGTTTTTTCATATTACACCTCTATCCAGGGAAGACCAGGATATGCGCGCTGTCATGGAAAGATTGTTCTTATTGTGCGAAATAAACCTTATACCACACAAGGAACATAAACACAGTCCAGATCTTGCGGCTGTTGTCTGATCTGCCGTTTTTGTGGTCGTCAAGGAGCTTGATGAGCGGCTCGGTATTGAAGAAGAGCCGGGCGTTTTCGCTTTCAAAATATTCCCGGACGATACCGTAGTATTTCTCTTCTTTCAGCCATACACGGATAGGCACGGGAAAACCGAGCTTCTTTTTGGCGGCAGTTTTTGCCGTTTCCTCCGGCGTATCTTTCTTTGCGGCGCATCTCAGGGCATATTTTGTTATATATTTTGTCTCGTCAGTGCCCTTTTCGTGGGTCACACGGTATTTCGTGGGGATCTGCTGCGCCAGCTCCATTATTTTCTTGTCCAGGAACGGCACTCTCAGCTCCAGGGAATTAGCCATGCTCATTTTGTCCGCTTTAAGCAGAATATCTCCTGCCATCCACATATGGAGGTCGAGATACTGCATTTTCGTAACGTCGTCGCTGTTTTTCACGCGGCTGAAATAGGGCTTGGTGATCTCCGCAGGCTCCGGTGCATCGGTCTTGATCTTCAGCAGCTTTTTCCTTTCCTCCGGAGTAAACATATATGCGTTGCCGATAAATCTCTCCTCAACGGTCTTGCCCTTGCGGACGAAGAAGTTCACGCCTCTTTTTGCCGGGAGCTTTCCGGCGATTTTGCCGACCGTCCGCCGGAATCCCATCGGCAGCCTGTCATACATCGTGCCGTCCGGGTCGCTGTAGACGTTATATCCGCCGAAGATCTCGTCCGCACCCTCGCCCGACAGTACGACCTTGAGCTGCTGGGAGGCGATGTTGCACACGAAATACAGCGCTACAGCAGACGGGTCAGCCAGCGGCTCATCCATATGGTACTGTATCTTCTCCAGGCTGTCCCAGTACTCCTCGGGAGTAATGACCTTTCCGGTGTTTTCCTTGCCGATAGCGCGGGAGAAATTTTTTGCAAATCCTATCTCGTTGTATTTTTCGTCGCTGCCGAAGCCTACCGTAAACGTCTTGTCAACGTCTGCCACGGCGGCAACGTAGCTGGAATCCACGCCGCTGGAAAGGAACGAGCCAACTTCAACATCGGCGATCTTATGGGCTTCCACGGAATCGTGAAATGTTTCGGATATCCGGTTTGTCCATTCATCCAGGGAGGGGCGGCTGTCGGGAGCGAATTTCACATCCCAGTACCTGCGGATAACCATTTTGCCCTCGCTGAGTTTATATCTGAAATAGTGGGCAGGGAGAAGTTTATATACATTTTTAAAGAAGGTCTCTCTTGTCGGCGAATACTGGAAGGTGAGATAATTTTCCAGAGCGGCGGTGTTAAGCTCCTTTTTGAAGCCGGGGTGAGCAAGAAAGCTCTTGATTTCCGAGCCGAACATCAGGCATTTGTCCATGATCGCATAGTACATGGGCTTGATGCCGAAGAAATCGCGCGCACCGAAAAGCTCCCGGTTTTTTTTGTCCCAGATAACGAAAGCGAACATTCCGCGGAGCATATCCAGCAGTTTTTCACCGTATTCCTCATAACCGTGGAGGAGCACTTCCGTATCGGTCCCGGTCTTGAAAACGTGACCTGCCGCTATGAGCTTTTCGCGGATCTGGCGGTAATTGTATATCTCGCCGTTGAAAACGATGACCATTGAGCCGTCCTCGTTGAAGATAGGCTGGTCGCCGGAGGAGCTTACGTCAATGATGCTCAGCCGGCGGTGTCCCAGCGCCACATCTCCGTCTACGTATTTTCCCTCAGCGTCAGGGCCGCGATGCTTTATCCTGTCCATCATATCTCCGATGACCTTGTTTGCGTTGTTGATCTTATTTGTAAAGCCTACAATGCCGCACATAGAATAACCTCCAGATGATAAATTCTCCTGATTTATTATACTACACTTTAAGTATTTTTGCAACAGTATAGCAAAAATTTATGAGAATTTTTTATGCTGCGCCGGAAAATATCTTTCATAGAAAAATGCTTATTTATACAAATTGCATAAACGAGAGTGCCGCTTGCCTTGATTTTGCGGTATATAAAAAATATATTTTTGTCATATATCACAAAAAAATAAAAAGCTATTGACATTTTTGGCTAAAGATGCTATACTAAGAATGTGGTACACAGGATATACCCGATGAGATAATTGTACAGCAATATACATTTTGTACAAATTCCCAGTTGGCAAAGGAAGGCGAAATGTGTGACGGACAAGGAATTACATAAGCTTAAAAAATCTGAGCTTCTTGAACTGCTTTTTACGATGCGTAAGGAGATAGATGATCTTCAGACGGAAAAATCCGAACTGGAGAAGAAGCTTGATGATGCCACGGCAAATCGGGAGATCCTGGAAAAGATACTCCATGTCATATGTCCTGACGAGGAGGAAATCAATTCATAATGAGAACTGTCGATATGGATAGCCCTATAGCTTCTCTGCCTACAGCAGAACAGCTTGAATCAGAGCTTAAACAGATAAGATATCGCAAAAACTTCGGAAGAATAATGAGAAGCACTATCTCGTCTCTTCTGGTCGTTGCGGCGATAGCGGTACTGGTTTCAATGCTGTTTCTCCCGGTTCTCAGAGTCACGGGAACAAGCATGACTCCTACGATGCAGAATGACGAGCTTATAATCTGCTCGAAACGGAGTAACTTCAAGCAGGGAGATATAGTGGCTTTTTATTATAATAACAGGATTCTTCTGAAAAGAGTCATAGGCGTTGCCGGAGACTATATAGATATAAAGGAAGACGGAACAGTATACGTGAACGGAGATAAGCTCGATGAGCCTTATGTCAGCGAGCTTGCTTTCGGCGAGTGCGATATAGAATTACCGTACCAGGTGCCTGATAACAGGATCTTTGTTATGGGCGATCACCGTTCGGTTTCCGTCGACAGCCGCTCAACTACGGTTGGATGTATTGCTGACGAGTACGTTATCGGAAAGGTTATTTTCCGAATATGGCCGTTTGAAAGCATCGGAACTGTCTGAGCGTTCCGGCATCACGTCATTTACGAGGAGGTATGATTTCGTTGAAAGGTTTGCAGAATTTAATCAGCAGATATCTGAAAGATCATGAAAAACGCAAGAAATATCTCGCCGTTGTTCTGACTCTTTCGATCATCGTTACTTTCGCCGTGCCAATGAGCCTTATTATGCCGGCGATCAGTATGACGAACAGCACGGAAAATCCGGTTCAGACTGTACAGTTGAGTTCGGACAGCAACACTGACCAGATGCTCCAGAATGCTGCCGGCAAAGACGGAAACGAAGTAGGCGGTCACGTGTACAGTCCGGCTGAGATGTCGGCAAAGGTGCTGCTGATCGGTACAAATCCGGCAAACTCCGGTGACAGAGATTGGGCAAAGGATCTTACATCGCCGGAACAGGTTATAGCGGCTGCCAAAGATGAATTTTTCCTTGGAATTGCCCATGACTTCTGTGCTTTTATTGAGGGCGATTTTAAGCCTAAAGCTGCCGACGCCGAGGGACGTGTAGCGATAGGCGGAGATTTCACTTTTATAAGTGATACGTGTACATGGAACTATCAGGTAGGATCCGGTGACTACGGAAGCGCCAATTCCCTGAACAATACTATTTATTATAAGAACAACAGCGGATATGCTCAAGCGATCGTCGGCGGTAAGATAGTTAACATCAATACCGCAAGTACCGGAAGCGGTGTAAAGAAATTTAAGGGTGTAGGAAAATACGATCCCACCTCCGGTTACCATACGGTCAATCGTTCCAGCGAGTATTCCTATACTTTCTTCTACAAGCCGGAGGAAGACTTGTTCAAGCGTTTTGTAGTCGGAAATATTGACGACTCTTACCATTATGAATATCCTTCCAATGAGAGCGTTCCGTATTCTACGGATCATGCTCATGACTATCCCGGCGACTGCGAAGTTGACGAAGAAGGAGTTGACGAGCTTCACCCTTATCTGGGTCATGTCAATGAAAAGGCTCAGTTATATCAGCAGCCTGACGGCGGTCTTATCAATTTTGAGAGTGAGTTCAACTGGATGCGCAAGCGTTCAAAATCTCTTGCTGATACTACCTCCACGGGCGCGGCGCGGATTGAAGGAAATGATTTAATTCTTACTTGTCCTCCCGGTACTGAATCAGGTACAGTTTACTTCGATATTCCGGGTGGTTGGGAGACCGATAGGTTTAATAATATTAAATTTGAAAACGTTCCTGTAGACAATTTCACAGACGCATTTGGAGATACAGTTGATAATTATCCATTATGTAATCTGGTTGTCAACTGCGGCGGCAGTAATTTCCAGATAGGACCTAAAGACGACTTTAAGGATTTTATTAATACTTATATAAATGGCAGTTGTATAACACTGTATGGTGATGACGGTAGTAACATTCAGGATAATAAGAAAAACAATCACCCGGCTTCTGAGAAAATCTTATATAACTTTTATGAAGCAACGAGCGGTCAGTTGACGACCAATTTTAATGGTACAATTTTTGCGCCTTTTGCGGATGTTACAACTCCAAAGGGAAAAGATAGCAACAAAGCTGCTGCCGGACATCTTTCCGGTGCGCTGATCGCTAAGTCGTTTGAGGGATATCTTGAGTTTGGTTACAGACCGTATCGTGGTTCGAGCGATATCGTTGATCTTACTTCAAGCTATTCAATTCATGTTGATAAATTTATTGAGGGTACAAACAAGGACAGAAATCTTCCCGGCGCGCTTTTCCAGTTAGCCGAGGAACGTAATTACACTGTTAAAGCTGCCGGTCAAAGCGTTTCAAACCAGGAAACAAGAACGAATGAAAAGCCTTACGTTTATTCATGGAACAGCGCGAACAGTTCGGTTCATGTTCCGTTCCCCACAGCGATTGACTTTTCGGGCGAGACTGATTATATGGCACTGGCGGAGGAATTGCTCAAGCCGCCCGAAACAACGACGACTACTCTTGTCACAACGACCGAGGAGAACGTAACAACAACTACAACAACTACAACAACT
>JAGBGT010000051.1 GCA_017935865.1 Ruminococcus sp.
CCCTCTCCAAAAACAGTCCACTGGACTGTTTTTGGATTCACCCCTTGCAGGGCGCCTAAAGTAAACGTCGACCTGCGGTCGACATGGGACTCCGTCCCAAACCCTGCCAGAGGCACTGCCTCTGAACTCTGCCAAAGGGACATTGTCCCTTTTAAAACCCGGTGTTGTCGGCTTCGCCGACTTGGGGCGCTGCCCCAAACCTCGTTGGCAATAATCCTAATTTTCCTCAACGTCTATAATAACATATTCCGACTTACACCCCGTCTTAAACGGGATAGCCCACCCGGAAATTCCGCTCGTTACCACAAAATCCGTGGCATCCCTGCGCTCCGTGCCGTAAGCCCTGTCATTTGCGCCGATAAGTACTCCGATATAGCCCGCCGGGAAAATATGCCCTCCGTGAGTGTGCCCCGAAAGTACAAGATCCGCGCCGCCTGCCGCCTCCGCAGCATAATCGTTAGGCTGATGATCTATCACGATCTTATAGCTCTCCGGCGACATTCCGGCGGTCAGCTCCGCCATGGTCTTTCTTCCGCCGGAGATTTCCTCGCTCCTGTCCTTTCTGCCTATGACGCAGATATTTTCGTCAACCATAACTGCTTCGTCCATGAGAACCGTGACGCCGTTTTTCTCCAGCTCCGAAATGACATCGTCAATGGTGAAATCCCGTCCGCCGTCGAAATAGCCCTCGTCGTGGTTGCCGAGTGAGTAGAAAACGCCGTATTTCGTCTTGATACTGCCCAGCGCGGCACAGGCTTCGACCATGTCTCTGCGCCTGCTGTCGTCGTCAACAAAGTCGCCGGCAACAATGACCATATCAGGCTCATCGGCGTTTATCCGCTTCATTTCTCGGGCAAATTCCCCACCGTCGAGAGTTATCCCAATGTGCGAATCGGCGATCAGCGCTATACGCATACCGTCTTTCCCGATGTTTTTGTCGGTTCTGAGACCGTAGTCAGTCTGGACGACGGCGTGCGCGAGAAACCAGCCTATCGCCAGGTAGATCGTCGTGATAAACAGCGCAGATGCTCCGGCATAATTCCGCTTAGGCTTCTTCTTCCGGCAGCGTGCAATGAACGCTGAGACCGCGTCTGCGCCGAGCCAGAAGAAGAAAAGGTGAATGAGCACTATCATAACAGACCATATGTTGATAAGTCCCCATATTCCGCCGATCAACGCTATTGCAGCCGCGGAGAGCACCCAGGATGCTATTTTGCTTTTTTTGTCCAGTTCCCTCATGAAGCCGAACCGGTGGAATCCGGCTGTCAGGTAGACGAATCCTCCGCCGGATGCAAGAAGCACCAGGGCGGCGATGATCAGCCACATCAGTCCTTTATAGCTTCCTTGATAGCTCCAAGAAGCTCGTCGTATGTCTCAAAAGCAGGGTACTGAGGGTAGTCTTTCTTGATCTGCTCCGTGCTCCGGAAGAGGAAGCCTGCCTTGCTCGCCTGTATCATGCCCAGGTCGTTGAAGCTGTCGCCGCTGGCAATAGTCTCAAAGCCCATGGACTGGAGCGCCTTTACGGTTGTCAGCTTTGACTTCTCGCAGCGCATTTTAAATCCGGTAATTTCGCCGTTTTCCGCCACCTCAAGGGTGTTGCAGAAGATAGTGGGCATACCCAGTTTAGCCATAAGCGGCGCAGCAAACTGAGTAAACGTATCGCTTATAATGATAGTCTGACAGATCGAGCGAAGCTCGTCCAGGAACTTCTTTGCACCGGGCATAGGGTCGATCTTTGCTATAGTTTCCTGAATTTCTTTCAGTCCAAGACCGTGCTCTTTCAGGATGCCGATACGGTACTTCATAAGCTTGTCGTAATCCGGCTCGTCACGGGTAGTTTTTTTCAGCTCAGGGATTCCGCTTGCCTCGGCAAAAGCGATCCAGATCTCAGGCACGAGAACGCCCTCAAGATCCAGGCAGGTTACATACATTGACATAATAATTCCTCCAATAAAGGCAACGGCTCAGCGCCGGACTGCCAATAGTTTAGGCAATACCGCACAAAGACCGCCTGACGGCTTTGCACGTCATCTGCTTGAAGATTTGACCTCATATCACACAAAAACTCCTTGCCATACGTCAGTATGCCTGCGTCGTTTTTATGCAATCTGACTGCGCATCTGCCGCACAATCTTTGTGCGGTGTTGCCTTTACATCTATATTATAACACTTTTTTTCATGCTTGTAAAGAGTAATTTTTTCGATACCTTTTCCGATAAAAATGTATTATTTGACAATTTGTTATTTTCCCTTGACATATTCAGAAATCGGTGCTATAATGTAATCAGACTAATTATTAAGTGTTTTTTGGAAATTTTTGTGTATATTAACATTTTAAGGCAGCACTGCGTAAAGACCGTCCGGCGGCTTGACGTGGCATTGCACAAACAATGTGGAGGTTTAATATGAAACAGAAACTATCCGAGTTCGGATTCAGAAAGGTACTGCTTATTATAGCAGATGCTTTTATTGTCATTTTCTCATCCCTGGCGGCGAATTTCATTCTTTCATTTGCCGGCATCCAGATCATGCCGAGGGATATGCTTATTCCGCTCATTTCCGGAACGCTGCTATGCCTCATCTTCCTGTTTGCCTTTGGCGCATACAGCAAAATGTGGCGGTATTCCAAGGCGAGAGATTACATATGCTGCATTTTCGGTTCTGTGATAGGAATTTCCGTAAGCTGGCTCCTTGACTGGATCTCTACCGGCGAAACGATGAATACGCTCTTTCTGGCGATACAGCTTTCCGTCTCCACTCTGGGAGTGTGCCTTTTCCGGGTCATCTTCCGCTCTGTATTTATCAGCAGCGCGAAAAGATCAAAGGACGGTGCAGAGCGGCCCAGAACAATGATAATCGGCGGAGGACGAGCCTGCAAGATGCTTTTGCAGGAGATGAGCAATTCCGCGAAGTCAGTGTGTAGCTGCGGTCAGACCGCCAGCCCATATGAACCTGTCTGCATTATAGACGACGACAGGAACAAAGTCGGCAGCAACGTCGAGGGCGTGGAAGTTGTAGGCACTACTGCCGATATAAAGAAGTTCATTGGCGAAAAGAAAATAGATCTGATCATTTTTGCCATTCCATCCTGCCTGGATGAGGAGAGAAAGCGGATACTCAATATCTGCTCGGAAACCGGAAAGCCGGTAAAAAAGCTGCCGTTTATCGGGAATCTCATTTTCGACGGCGGATTCAGCCTCCTGGATCAGGTACACGATATAAAAATGGAAGATCTGCTGGGACGCGATCCTGTCAGATTCGACAGCAAGGAGATACGCGGATTTATCAGCGGAAAGGTCTGCATGGTCACAGGCGGCGGCGGTTCTATTGGTTCGGAGCTTGTGCGCCAGATCGCGAAATATTCGCCAAAACAGGTTATAATCGTTGATATTTATGAGAACAGCGCCTATGATATCCAGCAGGAGCTGATAATGGAGTACGGGAACAAGCTTGATCTGGTGACGCTTATCGCTTCCGTCCGCGATTATTACCGCATGAATCAGATATTCACGAAGTACAAGCCTCAGGTCGTGTTCCATGCGGCGGCGCACAAGCACGTGCCTCTGATGGAGGTATCGCCTATGGAGGCTATCAAGAATAATATCGTAGGAACGTTCAATACCGCCACTCTGGCGCAGTTCCACAACGTCGAGAAATTTGTAATGATCTCTACTGACAAGGCGGTAAATCCGACCAATGTCATGGGAGCTTCAAAGCGATGCTGCGAAATGATAGTGCAGTATCTGGCGCAGCAGCACGAGGGCAGGACAGAGTTTGTCACAACGCGTTTCGGAAATGTGCTTGGCTCAAACGGCTCGGTTATTCCGCTGTTTAAGCGGCAGATCGAGCAGGGAAAGCCGGTTACCGTAACTCACCCGGATATTATCCGCTATTTTATGACGATTCCCGAGGCTGTAAATCTGGTTATGGAGGCGGCTGCCATAGCTGAGGGCGGCGAGATCTTCGTTCTGGATATGGGAAAACCGGTGCGCATAGTTACACTTGCGGAGAATCTCATTCGGATGTATGGAAAAGAGCCGTATGTGGACGTGCCCATACAGTTTACCGGGCTGAGACCGGGAGAGAAGATCAAAGAAGAGCTTCTCATGAACGAGGAGGGACTGCAAAAGACCTCCAACAAGCTTATTTTTATCGGAAAGCAGATCGAAATTGATGAGGAGACCTTTGCCGGCAGACTGCGGATCCTGCGCGATGCCGCACTGAAAAATGACGAGGAGCTGGCGGTAAGCGCGCTTCATCAGATGGTGCCTACTTTTATAACTCCGGAGGAGTTCAATAACAAGGTCACGAAGAATAATAAGCCCGAGGCGGCTGATAAATCGGCGTAACGGGGCATGGGGCAGCGCCCCATGTCGGCGCAAGCCGATAAACACCGGGTTTCCAAAGGGACAATGTCCCTTTGGCAGAGTCCAGAGGCAGCGCCTCTGGCAGGGTTTGGGACAGAGTCCCAAATCGGCGCAAGCCGATAAACA
>JAGBGT010000052.1 GCA_017935865.1 Ruminococcus sp.
AAGGAGCATGGCTTCATGAAGAGAATGGCTACTAAGAACGGCAGAAAGGTTTTAGCTCGTAGAAGATCTAAGGGCAGAGCAAGATTAACTCACTGACGACGCTGACCACAAAAATACGTTTTTGTGGTCTTTTTTGTTAATCCCTTATTTCATGGGCAACACCGCACGATCTTTGCACGGCGCTGCCCTCGGGCTTATTTCACTGCCCGTGCTAATTTGTTTTGATATGCTTTATACTTTTACATTAAATGAGAACAAGGATTTCCTTGCGCTGTATAAAAAAGGCAGATTTATCGCCTCGAAATATTCCGTGGTCTATCTCAGGCTGAACGGCAAGCCCTATAACCGCTTCGGTATTACTGCCGGTAAAAAAATCGGAAATGCCGTCTGCCGGAACAGGGCTAAGCGGCTCATACGCCTCGCCTACAGAAATGCCGAGGTGCGCCTACCGGTGGGAATGGATATCGTAATTGTGGCAAGACCAGGCATCCTGGGGATAAAATCTACCGAATATTCCTATTATTTTCAGAAATACTGCGTCAGGGACATCGAGAAGAATTTCAGAAAGCTTTCGGAATATGCGAGAAGATAACGTCAGGGCTTTTCTGCCTGATCTTCGGGATCTGTTATGAAGTATCTGTTTATGGCTCTGGTCAGATTTTACAGAAAGTTTATTTCTCCGCTGAGATCTGCCAAATGTAAATATTATCCCACTTGCAGCCGCTATGCGCTCGACGCCCTTGAAAGGTTCGGCGCGCTGGGCGGATCGGCTCTTGCTGTCTGGCGGATATTGAGATGCAATCCCTGGTCAAAGGGCGGAATAGACCCCGTTCCGGAAAAATTTACCTTTAAGGTGAAAAAATTCGACTATTCATCCCTGGACGGCAAGCCGCTGTCCCAGGTTCTTTCGGAAGATAAGACAACAGAATGAGAGAAGGGTCTGCTGATTTTTCTCTTGGAGAGAGGTATTAAAATTGAATACATTGTATAATATTATCGGTCTGCCCTTTGGATATCTTATGCGGCTGATCTATATGTTCATTCCCAACTACGCCTGGGCTATAATCATTTTTACGCTGGTGACCAAGCTGCTGTTTTTCCCTATCAGCTACAAGACCCAGAAAGGCGCTGCGAGAATGAGACTTCTCCAGCCGAAGATCGCCAAGCTGCAAAAAAGCTATGCCAGCAATCCGACGCTGCTCCAGCAGAAAACTCAGGAGCTTTATGCTCAGGAGGGCTACAACCCCATGAGTTCATGCCTGCCGTCTATTATACAGATGCTGCTGCTTTTCGGCGTTATCGACGTTGTTTATAAGCCGATAACCCATATCCTCCACATGGGAAAGGATATTATTTCGGCTGCTACAACCAAGGCTTCGGAGCTTGTTACCTCCCTGGGACTCAGCATCAACGGCGGTAAGGGCTTCGATACCGGAAACCTCCGTAACGAGCTGTTTACTATGGAGATCCTGGAGAAGCATCCCGACGAGTTCGGCAGCATAAGCAGCGGATTTGCCGAAAAGGTCTCCGAATTTACTCAGCATTTCACGCTTTTCGGTGCAAATTTGGGTAAGACTCCTACCATGAGCCCGGACAGTTGGTCTAAAGAGGCTGTGATTCTCGCCATCATTCCCTGGCTTGCAGGTCTCGCACAGCTCCTTGTTTCGCTCTATTCCATGTACTTCCAGAAAAAGACGAACCCCACCCAGCAGGCTGGCGGCGGATGTATGGTCATCATGATGCTGCTTATGCCGATACTCTCCATTGTCTGGGGATTCAGTCTTCCTGCCGGCGTTGGCTTCTACTGGATCTGGTCGTCCCTCTTCTCATTCCTGATAACATTCTCTTTGAACAAGTATTTTACTCTTGAGAGAATTACGGTCATTAACGAAAAGGAAAAAGAAAAAGCGCGTATCTATGCGGAAAAACATCCCGAAAAGAAAACATTCATGCAGAAGATGCTTGAACAGCAGGCAGCTCTTGAGCAGCAGTCGGGAGGCGCCGGAACTAAGCCTAACGGGGAGAAAATGTCACGCTCGGAACAGAATAAGGCGAACCGCGATGCTATTAAGGAAGCGCGGCGGCGTATGGCTGAAAAATACGGCGATGTTTACGACGAAAATGATGATAATGACGATTAATTTACCGGAGGTTGAACAAAATGACTGAGATCTTTACAGCAAAAACAGTTGAAGAAGCCAAGCAGATGGCTGCAGAAAAGTTCGGAAAGAAGCTTGGCGAGATAAAATTTGAAGTTATCGAGCAGGGAAAGAAAGGCTTTCTCGGCATCGGTCAGGTGGATGCAAGAGTAAAGGCTTCCGTTGCCGATGCCTCTGTCCAGCCAAAGGCTGCCGCTCCCAAAAAGGAAACGGTAGTAAAAGAAGCTCCGAAAGCTCAGGAGGCAAAGCCTGCCGAGCCTGAGAAAAAGGCGGAAGAGCCGGCTGTTTCTGCTCCCGAGCCGGAAAAAGTGGCAGAGGTTGTTGAAGCTCCTGCTGAGGAGGCAAAGAAGGAGTCCGACGAGGAGGAGTTCTCCCTGGAGGATTTCACTCTCATCGAGGATGAGTCCCAGCTCCATCCCAAGGTCAAGATCGCCAAGGACTATATTACAAGCATCCTCCGCGCCATGGACGTTGACTGCACATTCTCGGTTTATCAGAACGACACCGGCGCGATCGTGAACATCGAAAGCGACAATAACGGCACTATTATCGGCAGAAGAGGCGAAACGCTTGATTCTATCCAGTATCTGTGCTCGATCATTGCAAATAAGGGCGACAAGGATTATTTCCGCATTACCATTGACTGCCTTGGTTACCGCGGCAAGAGAAAGGAAACTCTTATCCAGCTTGCGGCAAAGGTCGCAAGATCGGTCACCAGAACCGGAAGATCCCAGCAGCTTGAGCCGATGAATCCTTACGAGAGACGTGTTATCCACTCGGCTATTTCAGAGATCGAGGGCGTTTCCTCACGCTCCGTCGGCGAAGAGCCGTATAGGAAGATAATTATTTCTTCTACGAATCCCAAGGCAGGCTCGGGCAGAAAGAGAGGCGATTCCAAGGGCGGTCACCGCAATGACAGAAGAGGCGGCGGACGCGGCAGAGAGCGCCGCGAGCCTATCGAATCAAGACCGATCGACCTTTCCACCAGCTTTGAGAAGGACTATAAGAAGCCGAAGCCGGAGGATTCAATGGAGGGCGGACTCTACGGCAAGATCGAGTTATGATGTTGGGTTTCCGCGATTTTACGTAATTATGGGACGCTCCTTTGCAGAGCGTCCTTTCTTTAAGGAGGAATTATATGTCCACAATTGCTGCGATATCTACGCCTAATGCAGTGGGCGGAATTGCCGTTATTCGCATTTCCGGGGAGGACGCTCTCGCCGTGGGACAGCGGATCTTCCGACCTCTCGGCAATAAGCAGGTGGAGTCCATGCCCGGCTACACCTGCGCTTATGGCGACGCCATGGACGGTGAAACGAAGATCGACGACTGTATTTTGACTGTTTTTCGCGAGCCTCACAGCTACACAGGCGAAGATACCGTGGAGATCTCCTGTCATGGAGGACTTTTTGTGTCACGGCAGATACTCCGCACAGCTCTGAAAAACGGCGCTGAGCCTGCCGGACCTGGTGAGTTCACAAAGCGCGCCTTTCTCAATGGTAAGCTTGATCTTACCCAGGCTGAGGCGGTAATGGACGTTATTTCTGCAAAAAATGAGGGCGAGCTGCGTATGGCGGAGACGCTTCGCGACGGCGCTGCGTTCAGGACGGCAAAAAAGTGCTCAGACACCTTGCTGCGTATTCTTGGCGGTCTCGCCGCGTGGACGGATTATCCCGACGAGGACATTCCCGAGGTAGAGCCGGAAAATCTGCTCCGGGAGCTTCGCGGTGTCCGCGGCGGACTGGGCAGGCTGGTGGAAAACTATGACAGCGGCAGGATCGTCCGGGAGGGCGTTTCGGCGGCTATTGTCGGCAGACCTAATGTCGGAAAGTCAACGCTTTTCAATTGTCTGAGCGGCTGCCAGCGGAGTATTGTTACGGATATCGCAGGCACTACCCGTGATGTTGTCGAGGAGACCGTCCGCCTGGGGGATATTGTGCTGCGGCTTTCGGACACCGCCGGTATTCACGACACGGAGGACAAGATCGAGGGCATAGGCATTGACATCGCCATGAAAACGGCTGCTTCCGCAGAGCTTGTAATTGCCGTTTTCGACGGAAGTTGTCCTCTGACGGCGGACGATTTGAGCATTATCGAGAGTCTTAAAGGACGGAGATCTATTGCTGTTGTCAACAAATCTGACGTTGGAAATGTTATAGATGAGGATGTTTTACAAAAATATTTTATACATATTGTATATATTTCCGCGAAAGAAAATGACGGTATCGAGAAGCTGGAGAACGCTGTCAAGGATGTTTTTGCATTTAATGCTGATTGTTTTTCCTCTGCAACCGTAGGCAACGAGCGTCAGCGGCTCTGCATAGAAAATGCAATTTCGTCTCTTGACAAAGCTGTCGATGCCATTGAGTCCGGTGAGATGCTTGACGCCGTGAATATTCTTGTGGACGATGCGGAGTCGCATCTGATGCAGCTAACAGGGGAGAAGATTACAGATGCTGTCGTTGACGAGGTTTTTTCGAGATTTTGTGTTGGAAAATAGTGTTCCACGTGGAACATGAGGGTAGGTGATTTTTATGTCTTACAAAATGGGCGATTTTGATGTGATCGTGGTCGGCGCAGGTCATGCCGGAGTTGAAGCTGCTCTCGCCGCCGCAAGATTGGGCTGCAAAACAGCCATGTTTACTATTTCTCTCGATCAGATTGCAAATATGCCCTGTAATCCGTCAATCGGCGGTACTGCCAAGGGACATCTTGTCCGGGAAATTGACGCATTGGGAGGCGAAATGGGTAAGGCTGCGGATAAATGTATGATACAAAGCCGTATGCTGAACCGGGGAAAGGGCCCGGCTGTTCATAGTCTGCGTGCGCAGATCGACAGGGTCAAATATCATGATTATATGAAGCATACCTGTGAAAATCAGGAAAATTTGTATATAAAACAGGGAGAAATATCACAGATCATTGTTGAAAAAGGCAAGATTGTCGGTGCTGTTACTTCTCTCGGAGCGGAGTATTCCTGCCAAAGTGTTATAATCGCCACGGGTACGTATCTGAAAGGAAAAATTCACATAGGTGAGGCGTCCTACGAGAGTGGTCCGGATGCCGCGCTGCCGAGTATCGGACTTTCGCAGAGCTTGAAAGATAATGGCGTCGTCCTGCGAAGATTCAAGACCGGAACTCCATGCCGCGTACATAGGAGAAGTATTGATTTTGCTTCGCTGGAAATCCAGAATGGCGATGAGGATATCGTGCCATTTTCTTTTGAAACGAATGCCAATGAGCTGAGAAATCTTATGCCTTGCTACATCAGTTATACAAATAGTAATACGCATAAGGTTATCCTCGATAACCTTGACAGATCACCGTTATACGGCGGAAGAATAGAGGGTGTAGGTCCGAGATACTGTCCGTCAATAGAGGACAAAATTGTCAGATTTTCTGATAAGCCCCGTCATCAGCTTTTCATTGAGCCAATGGGTCTTACGACTGAGGAGTACTATTTGCAGGGAATGTCGTCCTCGCTTCCGGAGGATGTGCAGCTCGCTTTTTTGCAGACTATCCAGGGACTTGAAAACGTGGAGATCATGC
The DNA here is from genome assembly GCA_017935865.1 of Ruminococcus sp. Classification (GTDB taxonomy): domain Bacteria; phylum Bacillota; class Clostridia; order Oscillospirales; family Ruminococcaceae; genus Ruminococcus. The sequence goes on from JAGBGT010000052.1 coordinate 5,709, forward strand.
GTCCTGCATATGCCATAGAATATGATTGCTGTGATCCTTTGCAGCTTCTGTCGACCTTGGAGTTCAAGAAAATTAGCGGTCTTTACGGGGCAGGGCAGTTTAATGGCAGTTCCGGTTACGAAGAAGCTGCTGCTCAGGGTCTTGTCGCCGGAGTAAATGCCGCGATGAAGATTCTCGGACGAAAATCTGTAATTTTTGAGCGTTCAAACTCCTACATTGGCACGCTGGTGGACGATCTTGTGACTAAAGGATGCAGCGATCCTTATCGCATGATGACTTCCAGAAGCGAGTACAGGCTGATTTTAAGGCAGGATAACGCTGACCAGAGGCTTATGCCGATCGGTGCGGAGATCGGGCTTGTTTCTGAGGAGAAAATTGCAAGTCTTAATGAAAAAATCAGGCTTACCGAGGCGGAGATAAAGCGTGTTTCACGTGAAACAATTTCACCAACCGAGAAATTGAATGATTATCTCGTTAGCGTCGGCACATCGCCTATATCTGTCGGATGTAAAATTGCGGATCTGATTCGTCGTCCTCAGGTAAAATATAATGATATTGCGGTCTTTGACGCGAATAATCCCGGGCTTCCGGCAGATGTCCGGGAACAGGTCGAACTGCAAATCAAGTACAAGGGTTATATTGAAAAACAGTTGTTGCAAATTGATCAGGCTCGTAAGCTTGAGGAGAAGAAACTGCCGGTAAACACGGATTATAGCCAGATTCATGGGCTGCGGCTTGAGGCGGCGGAGAAACTGAATAAAATTCAACCGATTTCGATTGGGCAGGCATCAAGAATTTCGGGAGTCTCCCCGGCAGATGTTACGATGCTGATCGTATGGCTTAAAAAGGAGAATGGTTAATTATGCTTCCGGATTTTGAATTATCTCGCTCTGAATTTTTGCGATATGATCTTACTCTGACACAGGAAAAATATGATAAATTCAGCGAATATGCCCGATTTTTGGTTGAATATAATGAGAATGTTAATCTGACGGCGTTAACTGAGCCTATGGATATCCTTGTCAAGCACTTCATCGACAGTTGTTATATTCTAAATTTGGTTGAAATTCCGCAGAATGCAAGTGTTATAGACGTGGGGACTGGCGCTGGATTTCCCTCAGTTCCGCTGAAAATTATGCGTCCTGACCTTAATATTACTCTTCTGGACAGCCTCTCCAAGAGAATAGTTTTTCTCAATCAGCTCTGCGACAGGCTGGATATCCGGTGCCGCTGTGTTCATGGGCGTGCCGAGGACATCGCGAAACTCCCGGAATACAGGGAAAATTTTGATTTTTCCTGTGCAAGGGCGGTTGCGAATCTGTCTGTTTTGGCGGAGTACTGCCTGCCTTTCGTAAAAATTGGCGGCTGCTTTTTGTCGTTGAAAGGACCTAACGAGGATGTCGTATTGTCTGAGTATGCAATATCCACTTTGGGTGGAAAAATTGATTCCTGCAATGACTACACTATTAACTCAGAAGATAGAAGACTGATAGTTGCAAAGAAAATATCGCATACTTCGACAAAATATCCGAGAAAAAGTGCTCAGATAAAGAGGAAATCTCTCTAAAAATGTCGTTTTGTGTACGAAAAACTGCTGAATTGTCATAATTCGGCAGTTTTTTAGTATAGAAAATATTTCCGAAATGTGATATAATAGTATTGAGGACAAATTCTGATCATTTCTGATGACCAGTGTCAGTGTCTAAAATATAAAAATGAGGTGTAGAACATGGCGGGAACATTTAGTTTATCGAAGCAGAAAGAAAGGCTAATTAATGCAAATCCGGAGGATGAAGCGCGTGAAATGGCTCAGGGTGCGGACCTTACCGGGCAGAAGTGCTCTGATTCGGGGGATTTTAAGCCTTTTCCGACAATAACTCATCATGATGTATGGTCGGAAATTGACAATTCCAGCGAAAAAAATGAGTTGGAGATCCACTCCTTTTCTCGTTTTTCCAATGAAGAAGACGAACGTGATCTTGCAATTTCAGCGCTTGTCGAGAATATTCAGGGTCATGATATGAATTTTTTTGACGAGGCATCGGCAATTTCTAAACTCATCCGATACTATGGTCTGACGCAGGAGGATGCTGCCCAGAAGCTTGGCAGGGCGCAGAGTACGATTGCGAATAAGCTCCGACTTCTGCGGCTGACTGATAACGAGCGTGACCTTATATTGTCGAACAAGCTGACGGAACGTCATGCGCGCTCTCTTTTGAAGTTGGCAAGTCCGGAGGACAGAATGTTGATCCTGGACAAGATCATTGACAATAATCTCAATGTGGAGCGAGCGGAGAACATGATTGAGAATTTTATTGGCAGGCAGAAGGAGCGTAATAATTACAAGAAGCGTTCAAAGGTCTACCAGAATGTTAATAGTTTTATTAACACGATCAACAGGGCTGTGGAGTCCATGCAGGCGAACGGTATTATCGCGAACAGCCGTAAGCTCAAGGGCGATGATTACATAGAGTTTCGCGTCAGAATAGCTCTCAAACAGTAAAAATATTGGTATGTTCCACGTGAAACATTTATAACGCTTTTTATGATAATAAAGCAGAATGTGTTCCACGTGGAACATTCATGATGTTTTTTATGTGCGATAAAGAAGAAAATGTTTCACGTGGAACAATGATGAACGTTCCACGTGAAACATTGTTCTTATAGCAGTCTTATTTTGCGCCGAAACAGATCAAAATTGAAAAATATTCGGATAAAATAGCGATTTTCTATTTACAATACGTCAGATTTGTGATATAATATAATAAGGTACGACAAAAAGAAAGGATGATCCTATGGGTAAAATAATTTCTGTTGCAAATCAGAAAGGCGGCGTGGGTAAATCAACGACGGTAGTTAATCTTGCGGCGTTTCTTGGCTCAAAAGGAAAAAAAATTCTCTGCATAGACTCTGATCCCCAGGGAAATGCCACAACAGGTTTCGGAATTAAGAAAAGAACCGTGGAGCATACAACGTACAGCGTTCTCATTGGTAAAGTTCGTATTCAGGAGGCGGTTATTGAGACCGAGTTTAAAAATGTTTCGGTTATTCCGGCAACTGAGACTCTTGCCGGCGCTGAAATTGAGCTGGTGAATATGGAAAACCGTGTAAATCGGCTGAAAATGCAGCTTCTGAGCATCAAGGACGACTATGATTATATTCTCATCGACTGTCCCCCTGCCCTTGGCTCGCTGACTATCAATGCGCTCGTTGCGAGCGAAAGCATCATTGTGCCCATGCTTGCGGAATTTTACGCACTGGAAGGACTTTCCCAGCTTGTAAATACAATAAAAATCGTAAAAAACAACTACAACCCGGCTCTCGAAATTGAGGGAATCCTCTTCACTATGTTTGATGGACGGCTCAATGTTGCAAATGATGTCGTCGCCGAGGTGGAAAAGTATTTCCCGAACAAGGTGTTCAAGACAAAAATCCCCCGGAATGTGCGGATCTCTGAGGCTCCCAGCCACGGAAAACCGATCATGTACTATGACAAGACCTCAAAAGGAACGGATTCGTATACGCTTCTGGGACTCGAAATTCTCGGTGAACCTTTAGAGCTTCCGCAGAAGAAGCGCCGGGGAATTTTCTCATTTAATAAGAAAGGCAGTGAATAAAATGGCAATTGGCGGATTAGGGGCAGGCCTTGACTCGCTTTTCAGCGACAATTCCAGTAATGTACAGGTCAAATCGTCTCTGCGGACGACTGAAATTGAGCCGAACAGGGAACAGCCGAGAAAGCATTTCAGCAATGAAGCTATATCGACCCTTGCCGACTCAATAAGAGACCACGGAATGCTCCAGCCTATCGTTGTTCGCCCTCTGGAAACCGGCGGATACCAGATCGTGGCAGGCGAGCGGCGCTGGCGTGCGGCACGTATGCTGGGGTTGGATGAAGTCCCGGTGGTGATTAAGGAGATTTCCGATTCCGAGACAATGCAGATCGCGATTATCGAGAATTTGCAGCGTGAAAACCTGAATCCGGTAGAAGAGGCGACTGGCTTCAACGAGCTTATTGAAAAATATGGCATGACTCAGGAACAGGTTGGTAAAATGGTTGGCAAGTCCCGTTCGGCGGTGGCAAATTCTATCCGCCTGCTGGGATTGCCGCAGCGAGTGCTGACAATGTTGGAAAACGGCGATTTATCCTCCGGACACGCTAAAGCGCTTCTTGGATTTGAGGACGAGGAGATGCTCCTGGCAATCGCAAATAAGGCGTCCGAGGGCAGCATGACCGTGCGGCAGGTTGAGAAACTGGCTCAGAAATCGGCGGAAGCCAAGGAGACAGCCGGGAAAACCGACAGACAGATCGACAGCTATTTCGTGGAAATGGAAATTTCTCTGAGGGACAAGCTGGGACGAAAAGTCAAAGTTGACTACGGAAAAAACAAGGGCGCACTCATCCTGGAGTTCTACGACAAAGAGGATCTGGCTGCTCTGGCTGAAAAGCTGGTTGAAGAATAATCTTATGACATAATATATATAAGGAGTTTTAGTATGCTTGATATCAAATTTTTGAGGACAAATCCCGATATTGTTAAGGAAAACATCAGAAAGAAGTTTCAGGACGAAAAAATTGAGCTGGTTGACAAGGTGATCGAGCTTGACGAGCAGTATCGCTCTACAAAAACCACTTGTGACGAGCTGCGCAGTCAGATGAATAAGATCAGCAAGCAGATCGGCGGACTTATGGCTCAGGGTAAAAAGGAGGAGGCTGAGGCTGTCAAGGCTGAGGTTTCCGCGATAAAAAAGCGTCTGCCGGAGCTTGAAGAACTGGAGGTCAAGCTGGAGGCTCAGGTTCGCGAGATAATGCTTGTGATACCGAACATAATCGACGAAAGCGTGCCGATCGGCAGAGACGACAGCGAAAATGTAGAGGTAGAGCGTTTCGGCGAGCCTTTTGTTCCCGAGTTTGAAGTGCCATATCACACTGAAATCATGGAGAACGTCAACGGAATCGACCTGGATGCTGCAAGAAAGACCAGCGGCAACGGCTTCTACTACCTCTGCGGAGACATCGCGCAGCTTCAGAGCTGTATTCTCAGCTATGCCCGCGATTTCATGATCGACAAGGGCTTCACCTACTATATTCCGCCGTTTATGATTCGTTCCGACGTAGTTACCGGTGTAATGAGCTTTGCCGAAATGGAGGGAATGATGTACAAGATCGAGGGCGAGGATCTCTATCTCATCGGTACTTCCGAGCACTCGATGATCGGCAAATTCATCGACACTATCCTCGATGAAAGCGAACTTCCCAAGACCCTGACGAGCTATTCTCCCTGTTTCCGCAAAGAGGTCGGCGCACATGGCATCGAGGAAAGAGGCGTGTACCGCATTCACCAGTTTGAGAAGCAGGAAATGATAGTTGTCTGCAAGCCGGAGGACAGCATGGACTGGTTCCATAGGCTCTACAGCTATACCGTTGAGTTCTTCCGCACGCTGGATATTCCCGTCCGCACGCTGGAGTGCTGCTCCGGTGACCTGGCAGATCTAAAGGTAAAATCTATTGACGTTGAGGCATGGTCGCCGAGACAGAAGAAGTATTTCGAGGTCGGCAGTTGCTCCAACCTAGGTGATGCGCAGGCTCGCCGCCTGAAAATCAGAGTAAAGGGAGAGGACGGAAACAAGTATTTCGCTCACACCCTGAACAATACAGTTGTTGCGCCGCCGAGAATGCTGATCGCTTTCCTGGAGAACAATCTGAACGAGGACGGCAGCATCAGGATTCCAAAGGCTCTCCAGCCCTACATGAGAAAGGAAATCATTTCCGTTCCTGATAAGAAGTAAAAAGTAATGCGAATGGAACGCTCTGCATTGAGGGCGTTCCACTTTTTATACTAATTCCCGACCAAACTGACGAAATGATAGCCGTCAAGATTTTCAACAGGTTGGTCGGGAATTAGTATTAGCATCAATACATTATCTCATCATATTATCGTCGCCGTCGCCCCATTTTGCGGCGGTACACATACACATGGTAACCATTCCCACAGTTCCGCCGATGACGCTTCCAAGAACAAATCCAATCATAAAAAACACCTCCCGATTCTATTATGCACAGAATCGGGAGGTTTAATCATTTGTGATTTTTTTATCAAATTGCCATGAATAAAGTCTTACAGAGTGTTTGCGCGTTTATAATTCAAGCATTTTAACTATGTCCGCTTTTCCACGGTAGCCCACTGAAGTTTTATGGATCACTCCGTCTTTGACAACCACCAGCATGGGAATGCTCTCGCAGCGGAATGCCATTGAAAGCTCAGGCTCTTCGTCCACGTTGATCTTACCGACCTTGACCTTGCCCTCAAACTCAGACGCGATCTCCTCCACAACAGGAGTAAGCATCGTACACGGACCGCACCAGCTTGCCCAAAGGTCAAGTAGCACAACGCCCTTGTAATTCCGTACCTCTTCGTTAAAATTTTCTTTTGTAATTTTAATCTCAGCCATATTATTTCTCCTTGTAGTAGAGCATACAGTGGCAGAAGCCTTCAAATTCAGGGTCAGCTATCTGTTCGCGAAATTCCCTGCACATACATTTATTTTCGGGAGTTTTAGCGATCCGGCAGGGACAGTAGCCGTCTTTCAGCTTCAGACCCTCTTTGATTTTCGCCACAACTTCCTTGTCGGGATTTAATGTAACTTTCATTACTTCATCAACTCCTCAGCCAGAGCGGCGATCTGCTTCATATTTTCGGCATTGACAGCGGATTTTATTGAAACAGTTGTCTCTGCCCATGTAATATTCTTGGATTTCTCAAATCTGGCTTTGATACATCTGGCGGCTGTTGCAGCCCATGAGCCGTTTTCGATGATTCCGATAGTTCTGTTCTGATAATTTCTCTCTACCAGGCTGTGAACGTACTGCTCCATAAAGGGAAAAAGCTCGCCGTTATAGGTAGGCGTTGCGAGCACGAGCTTACCGTAGCGGAAACCGTCCTCCACGCACTCAGCCATATCCTCACGGGCAAGGTCGGCAATGGAAACCTTTGGGCATCCCATTTCTAGCAGCTTCTCACGCAGGATCTCAGCAGCCTTTTTGGTGTTGCCGTAGACGGAGGTGTAGGCGATGAATACGCCCTCACTCTCCACGCCGTAGCTGGACCAGGTGTTGTAGAGTCCGATGTGGTAGGGGAGGTTTTCAGTGAGAACAGGTCCATGAAGAGGGCATATGATGCTAATGTCAAGGTTGGCAGCCTTTTTAAGGAGAGCCTGAACCTGCGCGCCGTATTTTCCCACGATGCCGAAATAATATCTCCGAGCCTCGCAAGCCCAGTCCTCCTCAACGTCGAGAGCGCCGAATTTGCCGAAGCCGTCAGCGGAGAAGAGAACCTTATCCGTGCTGTCATATGTCACCATGACCTCCGGCCAGTGAACCATAGGAGCCATAACGAAATTAAGCTTATGAGCGCCAAGGTCGAGAACATCGCCCTCAGCAACAGTCAGCTTGTTTGTCAGCTCCAGTTCCGGGAAGAAAGCATTTAGCATACCAAAAGTTTTTGCGTTGCCCACAACAGTACATCCGGGAAATTCTTTCATAAAGCGGTCGATATTGCCGGAATGGTCAGGTTCCATGTGTTGGATAACCAGGTAGTCTGGTGAGCGACCGTTGAGGGCTTCTTTCAGGTTAGCCATCCAAATCTCTCCGAAGTTCGCATCCACGGTGTCCATAACGGCAATTTTCTCGTCAATAATGACGTATGAATTGTAAGCCATGCCATTGGGAACATCGTACATACCCTCAAAAAGGTCAATCTCGTGGTCATTCACACCAATGTATACGATGTCCTTTGTTATATTATTCATTAACATTCCTCTTTCCTTGCCCCTGAGAGAAATTGTCTCAGGGATATTATGTCCTGCGGCTGAATAAAAATTCCGATCGCAGCTACAATAATTATACCATATTATTACAAAAAAATAAAGAGTCATATGATACAAATTTGATTGTTTAAAATGTTGAATCTGACGATAAGTAAGACTGGTTCTTATGTCCGTCCTATATCAGACCTCTCAGTGAATTGCGTCATACAGCATATCAGCTTATGGAAAGGTCGGTCTTTTGTGGAATATCTGACCGCTTCCCGGACGACTCCCCCGGCATACACGGGAGAGCCATTTTCCCCTATTTTTCGGGAGGGGGAGTGGGGGAGAGGGGCAAAAAGTTCAGATTCATTGTAGGTTTAGTCATATAATGCCGTTTCACGTGAAACAAAAAAATGCACAATACAATATGGGCTTAAAGCTGGCTGATTGTTGATTTTTACAAAATTAACTTTTTTTGATTTTCCTCTTGACATTTTGAGAAAAATGGTGTATAATAATTAAGTCGCAGGTCAATAGACACTGCAATGTGGCGGCATAGCTCAGTTGGCTAGAGTACTCGGTTCATACCCGATTGGTCATCAGTTCGAATCTGATTGCCGCTACCATTTTTTAGGCCCGTTGGTCAAGAGGTTAAGACATCGCCCTTTCACGGCGGAATCATGGGTTCAATTCCCGTACGGGTCACCACACATAAGGCTCAGAAATGACGGTATATCGTCATTTCTGAGTTTTCTTTTTACCCTGAAACGGCTTCTGTCCTTTACTTGTCCTTTATACGGCTTCTGGCTGTCCTTTGGCATCGTTGCCGTTATCGGACTTTTTGAAATCCAACACCGAAGCAATCGCTTCACTTGCCCTTGCCTGTGCCTGATTAAACACATGGCAGTAGATAGAAGTCGTAGTTGTGATCGTCGAGTGACCTAACGCTCCCGACACAGTGGCTGCGTCCACGCCCTCATTGATAAGAGCCGAGGCATAGAAGTGTCTCAGGGAGTGAATGTCACAGAAACGGAAATTGTTTTCTTCACAGAATTCTTTGAGCCAGAAATACGGCGTATTGTTGTTCATCGGTCTGCCGTCCCACTTCACGAACAGGCGGTCATAGTCCTGCCATTTCGTGCCGAGCTTCTCACGTTCCTCGTCCTGTTCTGCTTTGTACTCACGGAGCAAGTCCATGACACTCTGAGGGAATTTCAGCGAACGCTGAGACTTCTTCGTTTTAGTAGTGTCTGTGTAGATACCCTTTGAAGCAGTGTAGTTAGACGTTCTACGGACGCTGATAACGTTATGCTCCCAGTCAATGTCCTTCCACTCCAAGCCGAGCATTTCTCCACGCCTGAATCCGCTGTATATCGCCAAAGTAAAGAAAGTGCGGTATTTCAGAGGTGCAGTTTCAAGGAGCTGAAAGAGATGTGCGACTTCTTCGAGAGTGTAGATGTCCTTCTCCTTCTTCTCACCCTTCGGAACGGTAACACGCTTGCAGGGGTTATCGGTGAGCATTTCCATCTTCACAGCGTAGCTGAACACATCGCTGATGAAGCTAAGATGATGAACGGCTGTCTTTCTTGACAGCGGTCTGCCGTTTTTAAGGCTTTTGCCGTTAAGTGCCAGATCGTTGATAAACTGCTGGATATGACGGCTGGTGATCTTGTCAAGTCTGAGGTGTCCGATCGCAGGATACACCCTCACCGTGAGCTGTTTCATACGCTCATAGGACGTATTTCTGAGGTTGAGTTTCGCATATTCCTCGAACCACTGCTCAGCGAAGTCCTGAAACTTGATGTTCGCCGTGACCTGACCTTTCATGCACTTGTCCTCAAACAGTATCGCCTGCTTCTGAAGCTCTTTCTCCACCTGTTTGGCGGTCATGTTCTCCGCAGGCTTCCATGTCATGGTCTGCACGACCTGATTACCTGATGTATTATATCCGCAGGAAACTCTGATCTGATAGGAGTTTCCTCTTTTTCTTATCGTAGCCATAAGTTGATTCCCTTTCTGTCAACATAGATTTTATGGCATACTCCTGTTACTCTAATGTTAGCGCACTATCAGGCTTTTGTCAAGAGTTTTTTCTATCTTTTTCAGGAGTATGCCGAAATCTATGTCCCTTGTTCTATGGTGTTTGTGGATTTTCTGTCTGTTGACGTTCAAACGGCGTAGAATCGCCGTTTACAACATACAGACTTACTTGTCCACAGTCTGTCTCTTGAAGTAGGCAAGCAGATCAGCCTTGTTGATGAGCATCTTCCCCTTAACGCCGTCTCCGGCTCTCAGATACGGGAGCTTGCCTTGTGCGATCAGCTTGCGGACAGTATGTTAGGACAGCCCCTTGACTGCTTCGGTACATTCACGAACAGTGAGCATCTCTACGGCATCGGGCTTGACCTCAGACACCTGTTCGGGATCATTGGCTTCAATAAGTTCGCTCAGGATATTTACGAGCTGAGCGATAAGCTCGTTCTTTCTGTTTGTTGTCATAATGACCTCCATAGCAGGTACTTCCCCTGCTTTCTATCTTGTTGTATATGTTTATTCTAAGCCCCACGATTTTTTCTTTTTGCGGGACTGAGCTTCTAACTGTTGCAGTTCCTGTTCCCTCTGCCTTTCGGCTTCAACAAGCATCTTCGCCTGTGTAATAGCTTCGGGAGCAATGCTCTCGACCTGACGATATACAGCCATCACTGTATCATATTTCTTTTTCAGTGTGCTGTTATCAGCAGATAATTCACGGTTGCGAGAGTACAGGCTCTTGTTCTTATCAGTAAGCTCATCATTGAGCTTTTCGATCTTATGAAGAAGCTGCCGCTGTTCGCCTATCGTTATGCTGTACTTGTGGACTTTGTTCAGGGCTTTTTTCAGTATCTTGCAAAGCTCCCCGACCTGAACATTGATCTCGTCCCTGTTCTTCATTGCAGCCATAGCATTGCGAGTAAGACCACCAAGCGTAGTTTGAATTAGCTCAAAGTCACGCTCCGCCTGATCGTCCTTCTCATAACTGGGGATAAGGTTGAGAATATCGTTAGCGTTCTTCTCTATCCTATGATACTCCTGCTTCTTCTTTTCGACCTTATCGATCATTTCGGACAGCTCCGTTTCGCCGTCCTCCAGCTTATGCTCCTGCTCGATAAGATCGGCAGTCGCTTCACGAACTTGCTCCTGCGTATCACCAAGGAGCTTCTGCTGTTCAGCAAGCTGTGATTCGGTTGATGAAAGTACCGCCTTTTTCACAGCTATCTGAGCTTCAATCTGAGCATTCTGCACCGCCAGCTCGTCTGCCTGCCTACGCTTCTCCTTGTACTCTGGTATTTCAAGTGTCCCTCTTGCCTTTTCGGGCGCAAGGGGCTTGATACCGTGTTCAAGGCATATTTTATTCAGCACCTCGACCTCGGCAGCTCTCCATTTGGCTATTGCCATTTTACCATCGCCATAACCCATCTCTTTCAGAGCCTGAGCAATACCGTTCTGAACGTCCTGACCTCGCTTGTAGTGACCAACAGGAATATAGTCGATGTGCAGATGCGGCGTGGCTTCGTCCATGTGAAGCACAGCGTTAAAAACATAGAAGTTTGGATTGCGTTTCTGGAATCCCTCCATGTACTCTTTCAGGCAGTCAGCAACGAGCTGAAAGTCCTCGGTGCCGTAACCCGAATCTTCCTTCTTGCCGATCTGCACAACGTCCTCATAGAAGCTCTTACGTTTGTCGGCAGCGGTGCGGACTGTGTTGCAGGGCTTCACTCCGAAAAGATGCTCATAGTACCGTCAGTTGAGAACGACAGGTAAAATAGATTGGGGACATGTTATTGAAACAGCATTTGTAACCACCGGAGTTGGAGTAGTATTTGGCGGAGGTGCAATATTAGCCGCAACTTTAAAATCAGCAGCAATATATGCAACATTGGGTGGAGCTTGCTTTACGTTCTTTGGACTCAGTCTTGCACAAGCACAAGCAGACGGTGAGGCTGGATATTACGATTTAATGCTCCTTGATTTGGTATTTTCAGCATTGTCATTAAAAGGTGCAAATGACTGCTTTAACGCTGCTTATCAAACAGCTACTGCAGCTAATACTGCTAAGACTACAACAGATGCATCTACAAATAACAAAAACACAGCAAAACCTGATTTGAATTGGAACAAGACAAACAAAAAAGGGCAAACAAGAGCAGATCATGTTCAAAGGCATGCTGAAGCTCAACCCTCTCGTGATGAACATGGTGTTTTCTTTGGTGATCCAGTAAAAACTGTTAATGATGCGTGGAATAAGAGCGGCGTTGTAGTACCTGTTGCAGATGGTACAGGAGGCTATATTTATAATATTCCATATCCAAATGCAGGTTTTGAATCAGGATATCTTAACTCAGGTGCAGTATATGACTATGTTACAATTGTAATAGTTGAAGAAAATGGAGTACCATACCCTGCAACTGCATTTCCATCAAACGGCTCATATACTGGACCTAAAGGGGGTAAATAATGATATATAATGTTGGCGTTTGCAAAATATGTCGTCAAGGCATACTTGAAATTGTAAAAGATGAAAACAGTGGAATTATGTATGTGTGCTGTGATGACTGCGAGGCGGAATGGAGTAATCCTAAAGATGCAATTTTAGGGCAAAATGGTACAAGAGGAAAATATGGTAAAATATGTTATCCTGAATATAATGAGATAAATAAGATTGGCTGGCTTAAGTATATTAAATAGATTTTTCGCCTAAAGGTAACCTCTTTAGGTAATCTTATAGCAATATTACAAGCTTTGGGGGCAATATAGTAATGAATCATAGAATTCCGTTTTTCGCTACAAAGTGTGATATGATTAGGCTTTTGAATTGTTTTTCAGAAATGTTTCGTTTTCCTATTATTTATGCACTATCCACAACTTAAGCACACCAAATCGATGTAGCATATTGTACAGATGCAGAACGCAAAGTTTGAGCAAAATATCACTTGACAAATTGAAAATGCCGACAAAATCGGAAGTAGGTGGCTGTTCGGTACACTTCTTGAT
>JAGBGT010000053.1 GCA_017935865.1 Ruminococcus sp.
CCCTGCAAGGGGTGAATTTCAAAACAGTCCGGTGGACTGTTTTGAAAGAGGGGACGCTCTGCAAGAGAGAGCGTCCCCTTATTATATCGGGCTTTACGACAGACTGAAAGGGCTTGAATCAGCCCTTTCTCTCCCTTATTTAAATCTTGCGGCAGCCTCAATAAAGCCGAAATCCTCGCTCTCAAATTCAGTACATTCGGGGCAGTATTTCCAGCCGCCGTCCTTTAGCTTGGCAATGCAGAGCCAGGCGGTGACGGTTTCCTCGTTGCCGTTTTTCTTTTTCAGGGTGAAATTCACCTCGACCTCATAAGCCTTTTTCACCTCTATGCCGTATTTGTCCTCGTAGAAGTCCTCAACTTTTTTCAGATTGCTGCCAGCCAGCTTTTGCTTAGCCACGATCTCAGCCTTGACCTTCTTGATCTTATCATCTTTTTTCGCCTTTTTGATAAAGCCGTTTGTAATATCAAGATAGACGTCCCAGCTTAATCCGGACTCGCTGGCACGATTCCGCATCACGCCCTCGGAAACGTCGTTGAACATCGCCTCCACGGCATAGCTTGCATCCTCCTTGTTGATCGCCTTGACGATATTTTTGACAGGCTTTTTGTACGCACCGGTCAATGCGCCGAAGCCCAGGCAGATCAGCAGAACGGCAAGCACGCATACGACAACGACAGCAACGATTTTATTCATCTTCTTGCGGAGATCGTTGTGCTTGGCGAGGATGACCTCCGGGTCGTCCGCCGGCAGATCGGCAAGCTCCGGATTTTCCTGCTTTTTTCTTCTGGCAGCCTTTTCAGCCTTTTTCCGCGCCTTTTTTTCAGCCTTTTCCTTTTCTTTTTCCTTGCGTTTATCCTCCTTGTCGGCGAGGATCTTTTCCTCCTCCAGGGGATTAAGCTGGGTGCAGAAGCAGTTGCCGTTTGCGTCCAGCTCCATGCCGCATTTTGTACAATAAGCCATATTCAGACCTCCGAAATTTCAACTTTTTTAGAGCTTGTTTCTACCGCATCAATAATCTGCTGACAGACAATTCCAGCCTTCATTCTTTCTTTTCGCTGTGGACTCCCATGAAATAGCCGACCATAAAAACGATCATGGGCACGGCGGCTAAGGGCAGCATTATCATCATCTGCCGGGACGTGAGGGCAGCCGACGAGGCGTTGGAATTTATCATGTTATAGATCTGCAAAAACCAGCCGTTTATCAGCTTGTGCCAGCGGTAAAAATCAAGACCGGAAAATTTAAGTACCAGCCAGCTAATTATTCCCGGCGCAGACGCAGCCAGCCCCATGATCCAGGGCATTACCGGCGAAAACCCGGCAATCCCGGCACGGTGATTTTTAACATCATCCCTGGCGGATCTGAATGCGAAGCTGCCTAAGATGCACATGAGGATCCCGGAGGTACAGACGGCTGAAACAAAGCGTATGGCGGAGGACGCCGAGCCGGCGAGGGTCATGCCGATGAAAAGCGACAGAATGTCCGCAGCGGCGGTTATCATGAATGTTTTTAAAATTTTCATTATAAATTCCTTTTCGGATGGATAATATGAAAATATCCGCAGATAATAGTCGCGAGGTGAATGAAATGGAAGATGAAGATATGAAGATATATGTTCCCGGAAGCTGTTCCGCGGAGCTTAGGGAAAGCGATACCGATGAGGTGAAGATCTACTCGGCGGCAGGTCCTTCCCCGGCGGAGCAGTCGGCGCATTTGCCGTAGAACACCGTCTGGGACGGGTCGATGATAAAGCCGTGATGCTCGGCGATGTGGCGGTTGATGTCTTTCAACTGACCGCAACTGAGGTGTATGAGCTTTCCGCAGCGGAGACATTTCAGGTGGAAATGCTCCTTACATTCCTTAGTATTTTCGATATACTGATAGCAGGCGCAGGTTTTGCCGTCGATGACAAATTTCCGCACCAGTCCGGATTCCACCAGACGGTCGAGCTGCCGGTATATGGTGGCAGTGCCCACGGGAGTACCCTCGGAGCGGAGATATGCGCTTATTTCCTGAACGCTGGTGTGATTTTCGCTGTTGCTGATGAGAAAGTCCAGCAGCTTTTCTTTTTGGGAGGTATTATACCCCGATTCCTTTTTCAAACTCATCCCGCTTTCTGATATGAGAACTTGTTTTATTCTATTTTACCACGGTGAACTTATTTTGTCAAGACAGGATGAAAAATATCGGAAATGACAAAGCCTCCCATGAAAGGGGAGGCAAATGGGATTTCTCGACAAGCTGAGGGAACTTCCCGGCACGATTTTTTCGACGTAAAAATATTTTTCCCAAAAGCATTGAAATGTAATAGAAAATATGTTATTATAAATAATGTAAACTGCCTTTGAAAATTTCCGGAATGATTCCGGGAGGCAAGATATAGTAATATAGTGGAGTGGTTTTGGTATGAATACAGATAAAAGAAAAGTAGTCCTTATCGGCACGGGCATGGTTGGAATGAGCTTTGCCTACGCGCTGGTAAATCAGGGCGGTATCTGCAATGAGCTGGTTCTCATCGACGTGAACAAACAAAAGGCAGAGGGCGAGGCTATGGACCTCAATCACGGTCTTGCTTTCGGCAAGTCCAATATGAAGATATACGCAGGTGAGTATACAGACTGCCACGATGCGGATATCGTTGTTCTCGCAGCCGGAGTTGCCCAGAAAGAGGGCGAGACGCGCCTTGATCTTCTCCAGCGGAATGCGGCGGTTTTCCGTTCTATTATCACCCCTGTTGTCAAGTCCGGCTTTGACGGCATCTTTCTGGTCGCCACAAACCCCGTGGACGTCATGACCCGCGTGACATACGAACTGTCGCGTTTCGGAGCGTCACGGGTCATCGGCACTGGTACGTCTCTGGACACTGCCCGTCTCCGTTATCTGCTGGGAGATTATTTTATGGTTGACCCGAAGAACATCCACGCCTACGTCATCGGCGAACACGGCGACAGCGAATTTGTCCCGGTATCACAGATGATGCTTGCAACAAAGCACGTGACCGAGATACTGGAGGACGAGCGCAACGGCTACTGCATCGAGGATATGAAGAAGATCGAGGAGCAGGTGCGGACTGCTGCATATAAGATAATCGAGGCAAAGCGTGCTACCTACTACGGCATCGGAATGGCGATAACACGTATTGTCAAGACGATCCTCGGCGACGAAAACAGCGTCATTACGGTTTCCGCAAAGCTCTGCGGAGAGTACGGCAGCAGAAATGTATTTATCGGCGTTCCCTGCATTATCGGCAGAAACGGCGTAAAGGAAATACTGGAGCTTTCATTGACAGAGGAGGAATCGAAGAAGTTCAAGGAATCTGTTGAGATACTTGACAAGGGATTTGAGGGAGTAATTTAGTATGAAAAAAATGAGAATTGTTTCGGCTGCGGCTGCTGTCATGACATTGACAGCGGCTCTCGCAGGCTGCGGAAGCGCAGAGGAAAAGGCGGCTAAGAAGAATATCACGCTGCCGGAAAAGCCCGTTTCCCACGGTAAGCCCTCGGTGATGTCGGCGGCGGAAACCATACGGGATGAGGAGTGGTACTCCCAGTTCTGCAATGCCGTTATGAACGGCGAATCGAGTTTCATAGTGAATGCCAAGATCGCCAACAATGCCGTCGAGGGAGCGCTTGCGCTTGTAAAAAGCGATCTGCCGGAATATTTCTGGCTCGGCACGTCCTATTCGGCAGTGACGGCGTCGGACGGCTCAAGGGTGTCGGTGGAGATCAACGAGGACTTTGATACCGATGATATTCCCGGTATGCTGGAGGAGCTTCGCGCTGCGGCAAACAAGTGTATTGCCGGCATACCCGACAATGCTGATACATATGAAACGGTTCTCTATGTACATGATTATATCGTTAACAATACGGATTATGATTATGCGGCTATAAAGGCGCATAAGCGCGGACTTGTCCACTCGGCATATGGCTGTCTTGTTGAGGGCGATGCCGTCTGCGAGGGATACGCGGAGGCGTTCACCTATATTATGAACGCTATCGGCATTGAGAGCGGAGTCTGCACAGGCTCGAATCACGCCTGGAATTACGTCAAGGTGGACGGCGATTATTACTGGTTGGACGCGACCTGGGACGATGACGGCAAAGAGCCGAAGCATGACTATTTTCTCTTCACCGACGAACAGCTTCTGCGTTCAAGAACATTTGATTACGTTCAGGCGTATATGCCGGAATGTACCGCGACCAAGGAAAATTACTACGTGAAGAACGGCTTCTTTTTCGAGGAATACGACGAGGACAAAATAATCGGCTTTATTGAGGACAACATCGGCTCGGGAGAATGTGAGATGATGTTCGGCAGCTTTGAGGAGTATGATGCGGCGTTCAAGGCGCTCTTCGCGGAGGATAAGATCAGGAAAGTTGACGATATCGGCAAATATACCTATTATCACGACGACTATATGTTTACTATCAGGATCGAGACGGTCTGATGATTCGGGGCGGATTTATGACGAAGATAAAAATGTCTGTTCTCCTTGCGGCGGCAGTTGTACTTACCGGCTGTACCTTTAAAATCGGAGACAGGGAGATTTTCTCTTTCGGGGAAAACGGCAGCGTTAATACTGTCGGAACGCCGGCGTCCTTTGACGAGGTGTACAGCGAGGTGCTCGATTGCCTGGAGAACGGCGGCACGTTCATAGAGTTCAGGCGAAATCTGGACAGCGACATTGTCTACAAGGCTATGGACGCGGTGGAGCGCGATCATCCGGATCTGTTCTGGGTAGACGGCTACACTATAACCAACGGCGCTGCCGGACGGAAAGGAACTCTGGAGATAGATCTGCTTCAGGACGTGGACGAGGACGATATCCCGGAAATGCACCGGGAGCTTGAAAGAAAGGCGGAGAGTATCGTTTCAGGTATCTCCGGTGGAAGCTCCGACTATGATAAGCTGCTCTACATCCATGACTACATAGTGAAAAATACGGTTTATTCCCATGATATGGTAGATTCTTCTGTCAATGGACTCTGGGGCACGGCTTATGGCTGCATTGTCCAGGGTGACGCTATCTGCCAGGGCTATGCGGAGGCTTTTGCCTACCTCATGAAGCTCCTGGACATCGAATGCGGAATGGTCAGCGGAACAGCCGGTGACGCCGGACATATCTGGAATTACGTGAATCTGGATGGCGAATATTACTGGATAGACGTGACCTGGGACGACCCGGATGAGCAGGGAAACTCAGGGGAGGGCGTTCTGCACAGCTACTTCCTGGTGGACGACGAGCATCTGATGAGGTCACGGGAGATACATGAGGATGACGGTCAGTTTGTCCCGGAATGCAGCTCTATGGAGGAAAATTATTTCGTCAGAAACAACGCATTTATCCGGCACTACAGCCTGGAAGCCGTGAGAGATGCCCTCCTTGCCTCGCCTGTTCCCGGAGAGACGGAGATGATGTTCAGCAGCAGGAGCGTCTATGACGAGGCACTCAGCGACCTGCTCGATAATGAGCGGTTATGGGATCTGAGCGAATATGTGGAGATCGGCGGAACAGTAACATATACTGCTGACGAGGATATGTATATTATAAAGTTAAATTATTGACGGAGTAAAGAATATGGGTGAGAAAAAAACGCCTGCTGCTAAGGAAACAGCGGCAGAGGCAAAAAAATCAAAATACGGTCTGGAATTGCTTTCAAAATATCGCGGCGCGATCATGGGAATCTCAGCATTGTGGATATTGTTTTTCCATCTTTGGCAGAAACAGGTCACAGAGCCGGGAAAACTTTCCGATTTCGAGACCTACATACAGCGCATCGGCTTCTGCGGAGTTGATATCTTCCTGTTCCTTTCGGGAATCGGACTTGTATTTGCGATAGGAAAATCCAACATTTTCAGCTTTTACTACAGAAGATTGAAGCGCGTATTTCTGCCGTTCTTCATTGTCGGTCTGATACGCTGTATCACGGAAGAGTGGCTTCCGGAGATCTTCTGGAAAAATGTGCTGGGAATCAACTTCTACAAGGTGAGTATGTACTCGTTTCTGTGGTTCGTTCCGGCTATCGTAACGCTGTATCTGCTGTTTCCGCTGTACTGGAAGCTGTTTTCGAGGGCGTCCAACAAGCTGGTATTCACGGCGGCGGTGTTTATACTGTGGGCTGGGGCGTCGGTGTACTTCCGCGCCGATCTCCGCGAGGATCTGTATGGCTTCACGAACCGTATCCCCGTGTTCATTTTCGGCGTATACGCAGGCTGGCTGACAAAAAACAAGAAGATCGAGTTTACAAAGACTACCTGGTTCATGCTGATCGCGGCGCTGGCTACCGGACTTTATTACGCTTATATGGCAAACATAATCGGGTGGACGTTTATCGTGCCTGTATCAAATTGTTCGTTTCCGAATATGCTTATTGCAGTTAGTTTTCCTTTTGTTATCGCAAAGCTTCTTGATCTTCTGTGCAGCATTCCGAAAGCGGGCATCATCGGAAAGGTCATCAATAAATTTTTCGGTTTCTTCGGACTGTTCAGTCTGGAGATCTATTGTGTCCAGGAGTGGCTGGGCGGAAAGGTTCTGGCTGAGATGGTTGAAAAAACGCCTCAGCAGAAGAATCTGATGATTTTCATAGTTTCCACGATTGCCGGATTTGTTTTGTATCTGGCGGTCAAGTATTTCTGGGTTCTGCTTGAGTTTGTTGTTGGGAAGATTGTGAAAGCGGTTAAAAAGTCAAAGACGTCGGCGGAACAATAAACACCGGGTATGGGACAGAGTCCCATGTCGGCGCAGCCGACAACACCGGGTTTCCAAAGGGACGATGTCCCTTTGGCAGAGTCCAGAGGCAGCGCCTCTGGCAGGGTTTGGGGCAGCGCCCCAAATCGGCGCAGCCG
>JAGBGT010000006.1 GCA_017935865.1 Ruminococcus sp.
AAGGGGCAATGCCCCTTTTGCAGAGTCCAGAGGCGGCGCCTTTGGCAGGGATTGGGACAGAGTCCCATATCGACCGTAGGTCGATGCAGCCTTTAGGCGCTCCGCAAAGGGTGAATTTCCAAACAGTCCAGTGGACTGTTTGGAAAGAGGGAACGCCCTGCGAGAGAGGGCGTTCCTTTAAAAACTTTTTGTCCGTATATAAAATATAGAGAGGAATTTCCCCTTTAAAAAAGGAGATTTCTCTCTATTTATTTAATATTTCTCCTGAAATGTATCTCTTGTTGGAAACCGAAATTTTCCTGTAGCCGCGAAAGAAATAAACCAGAAGTTTAAAGGGGACGCTCTCTCTTGCAGAGCGCCTACAGGCTGCATCGACCTACGGTCGATATGGGACTCTGTCCCAATCCCTGCCAAAGGCGCCGCCTCTGGACTCTGCAAAAGGGGCATTGCCCCTTTTGAAACCCGGTTTTGTCGGCTTCGCCGACTTGGGACTCCGTCTCAAACCCTGCGTGCGTTGCCTCCTGCGGCAATTTTGTAATATCCGGATGATTTCAGCGATAAAATATACAGAGGTGATCCTATGAGAGTGATTTCTGTGATTTTATGCGCCGTTCTGCTTTTCCACGCTGCCAAGCCATACCATGCTGCGGCGGAGGAAGTTTTCGATTCGGCGGAGGCTTACGTGCTGGCGGAAGCATCCACCGGAGCGGTGCTGCTGGAGAAAAACAGCGATAAACAGATGGATATCGGCTATCTTGCAAAACTTATGACCCTGCTCATCGTTGCGGAGGATATCCAGACCGGACGTTACAGCCTGGACACAGAGCTGACGGCATCTCAGTCGGTCAGCGGCACCAAGGGAGCTGTGGTCTGGCTTGAACCAGGCGATAAAATGACTGTGGAGGAACTGCTTAAATCCGCAATAATCGGAAATGCCAACGATGCGGTGACCGTTCTTGCGGAAAATTCCGAAAGATCAGTGGAGAATTTTGTCAAGCGCATGAATACGGAAGCTTTTGACCTCGGACTGCGCGACACTGCGTTTCTCAGCCCCTGGGGATTCTACGGCGAGGGCAGCTACTCCACAGCTTATGATCTGGCGGTTATCTGCTGCAGACTATCCGGATTTGAATTTCTCCGCCCGTATTTCAAGACCTGGCGCGATTTCGTGAAATCCGGGGCGACGGAGCTGGTCAGCGAAAACAGCCTTGCGCGGACATATGAGCGGCATATCGGCTTTAAGGCGTGCCATTATGACGAGATGTATTCCGTGGCGGAGGGCGGCGAGAGCGACTCGGGAGAACGGTATATAGCCATTGTTCTCAATTCTCCGGACAGTGACAGCTCCCTGAGATCCGCGAAAAAGCTGGTAGAGCGCGGATTCCGGGAGTTTAAGGTCACAGCGACTGCTTTTCCGGATGAGATGCTCATGCCGCTGAAAGTTCGCTGCGGCTGCGAATCGGCGGTAGAGATCAGTCTGCGCAGACAGCAGAATCTTGTGATTCCCAGCGCTGTAAATGAGCTGAGCACTGTCGTGGTGATGCCCCAATATCTGGACGCTCCCGTGAAATACGGTCAGGTCGTGGGGTCGGCGGCGTTTTACAGCGAAAAGGAACTGGTCTGCGAAATTGATATAATTGCTGAAAAAGATGTGGAGGAGCTGAATTTTTCCTTTGTCGCCAGAAAAATGTTGGCAAAGTTGTTAGAATAATGATGTTGATAATTGTTGTAATCTGACAAAAATAGAATTGCTTTGGAAAGATACTTGAAAAAATCTTGAAAATATGGTATCATAAGATAGGTAATTTGTAATGTGCAGGGTCGCCAGCGGTTCTGCATTTATGGAGGTTATAAAAATGTCATTGAATCTTAACACAAAATATTTGGCTGATTTTGTAAATGCCGACGAACTTGCCGGAATTAAGCCGCAGATCGAGGCTGCTGCCGCCACTCTTCACAATAAAAACGGACTGGGCAGCGATTTTCTTGGCTGGGTGAATCTTCCCACAGACTACGATAAAGAGGAATTTGCAAGAATAAAGGCTGCTGCCGAAAAGATCAAGAGCAATTCCGATATTCTCATCGTTATCGGTATCGGCGGTTCATATCTGGGAGCAAGAGCTGCTATCGAGCTGCTGAAATCGCCTCTCTACAATAACATGAAGAAGGACACACCCGATATATATTACGTTGGAAACAGCATCAATCCTACATATCTCAATGAGATCATCGCTCTCTGCGATGGCAAGGATTTCTCCGTAAATGTAATTTCCAAGTCAGGTACAACTACCGAGCCTGCCCTTGCTTTCCGTATCTTCAAGAAGATGGTCGAGGATAAGTACGGCAAGGAAGAGGCTAAAAACCGTATTTTCGCCACTACAGACAAGGCAAGAGGAACTCTCAAGAACCTGTCTGACGCCGAGGGCTACGAGACATTCGTTATTCCGGACGACGTCGGCGGACGTTTCTCCGTGCTCACCGCTGTTGGTCTGCTCCCCATTGCCGTTGCAGGCTGCGATATCGACGCTCTCATGAAAGGCGCTGCCAAGGCTCAGGCTGATTTTTGCGCTGACTTTGACAACAACGACTGCTACAAGTATGCGGCTCTCAGAAACATCCTCTACAGAAAGGGCAAGTCAGTGGAGATGCTGGTTTCCTACGACCCCAGCTTCGTTATGATGTCCGAGTGGTATAAGCAACTCTTCGGCGAGTCCGAGGGCAAGGACAACAAGGGCATATTCCCGGCTTCCGTTACATTCTCAACGGATCTGCATTCCATGGGACAGTATATCCAGGACGGCGCAAGGATCATGTTCGAGACTGTTGTTGACATCAAGAATCCCAAGACCGACCTCTTCCTTGAGGAGGACGCTGAGAATCTTGACGGTCTGAACTTCCTGACAAATCAGAATATGTCAGTCGTTAACCGCAAGGCTTTCGAGGGAACTGTTCTGGCTCACACCGAGGGCGGCGTTCCCAATATTATCCTCGAACTGGAGGATACAACAGAGGAAAGCGTCGGCTACATGATCTATTTCTTCGAGAAGGCGTGTGCGATCTCCGGCTATGTTCTTGGCGTAAATCCATTCAATCAGCCCGGCGTTGAGAGCTACAAGTCAAATATGTTCGCTCTTCTCGGCAAACCCGGATACGAGGGCGCAAAGGCCGCTCTTGAGGCTAAGCTCGGATAATTTCGCTGATCGGAGCCTTCGGGTTCTGTAAATAAAAATAAAAAAATAACTCTCTGCCGAAAGGCAGGGGAAGGAGAAAAATATGATTAAGCTTATTCCCGGAAGAAGAGGCTCAGGCAAGACCAAGATCCTCATCGAACAGATCAACGAGTCTGTAAAGTCAACAAACGGCAACATTGTCTGCATCGAAAAGGGCGACAATATAAGACGTTCCATCAGCTACAAGGTAAGATGGTGCGATGTTGAGCAGTTCGGCGTAGAGGGCATCGACGCATTTTACGGCTTCGTTGCAGGAATGCTGGCTGGCAACTACGACATCAAGGACATCTTCGTTGACGGAATCTTCAAGATCGTCGGCAGAGATTACGAGGCTTTCGGCGCAATGCTGGAGAAGCTGGACAAGCTTACCGGAGAGGATTCTGTTGTAACATTTACAGTTTCCGCAGACGTTGAGGAGCTTTCCGAGAACGTTAAGCAGTTCATCAAGTAATTTTCGGTAAAAATATTCCCGTAAACTATTGACATACGGCGGAAATTGATGTATAATGTTATTTGTAATGCTTAAAGGGTTTTTGTATGAAGATTTATTTAAAACAGCTTTTCAGTATTGCCGGTGAAACAAAGGACATTGACTACAGCATCGGTACGGAAGAACTTCAGGGGATAAAGGGCTGCCGGTTTTCTGCGCCCGTTTCCGTGAAGGGCAGGATCTACAATAAGGCGGGAGTGGTTTATCTCCGCTTTACTCTGGATGCACAGCTTTTTTTGCAGTGCGACAGGTGTCTGAAGGATATGGACAGGCATTTTCACTTCGACTGTGAGCATATTGTTGTCCCTTCCGTCAGCGGCGATAACGATGAATACATCGTTGCGGACGGTGATAGCATTGAACTGAATGAAATCGCAGTGACTGATCTTCTCTTGCAGCTGCCCACGAAAAATCTGTGCAGCGATGACTGCAAAGGGCTGTGTCCCGTCTGCGGCTGCGATCTGAATGAGAATATCTGCGAACATCAATCAAATAATAGCGAGCTGTGAAGCTCTGTAAGGAGGTGCCAGAATGGCTGTACCGAAGAGAAAAACTTCCAAGGCAAGACGTGATAAGAGACGTTCTGCTGTATGGAAGCTCAATACACCCGCAATGTCCAAGTGCGATAACTGCGGCGAGATCAAGGCTCCGCACAAGGTTTGCAAGAACTGCGGATTCTACAAGGGCGTTCAGGTTCTTAACGTTAACGCTGAATAATCCGATACATGAGGAGGAGAGGAGGCTTGCTTTCTCTCCTCTTTTGTCAGTAATGTGGGAGAAATATGGTTAAGATATATAATGTGATTCCACGGTCTCCCGGAGAGAATGCCGGAGTCCAGGCAGGAGATATCCTCAAGAAAATCAACGGTCACGGCATAAAAGACGTGCTGGATTATATGTATTATGCGGCGGAAGTGAATGTGCGGCTGGACGTTATCCGCAATGGGGAAAGTCTGTCATTTGTTGTCGAGAAGGACGAATATGACGATTTAGGTCTTGAATTTGAAACTTTTCTCATGGATAAGAAGCAGACCTGCCGCAATAAATGTGTTTTTTGCTTTATAGACCAGATGCCGCCGGGTATGCGCGAAACGCTGTATTTCAAGGACGATGATGAAAGGCTGTCTTTTTTGCAGGGCAATTATGTCACGCTTACTAACCTGACTCAGGAGGATGTGGACAGAATTATCCGGATGAAGCTGAATATCAACGTTTCCGTTCACACGACAAATCCGGAGCTTAGGAAAATGATGATGCACAACCGCTTTGCCGGAGAAAAGCTGATCTACCTGAAACAGATGACGGACAGCGGTCTGAAGCTTAACTGTCAGATAGTCTGCTGCCCGGGACTGAACGACGGCAACGAGCTGCGGAGGACTCTCACCGATCTGGGGCAGCTTATGCCCAACATCAGCTCTGTGGCGGTAGTCCCGGTCGGGCTGACGAAATACCGCCAGGGACTTTATCCGCTGACCTGCTTTGACAGAAAATCGGCAGGGGAGACGATAGATATTATCGAGGAGTTCCAGCGGAAATATCTCGACGAATATGGCACAAGGGTCGTATTTCCCAGCGACGAATTTTTCCTTACAGCAGGGCGGGAACTGCCGGATATGGACTATTACGAGGACTTTTCCCAGTACGAAAACGGCGTGGGGATGCTTCGCTCGCTAATTTATGAGTTTAGATCTGCTCTCGATACGGCGGAATGGGAAGACGGTCGGCGCTCGGTCTCCATTGCCACCGGATATTCGCCGTATCCGGTGATAGCTCAGCTTGCACGAGCTGCGGAGGAGAAATTTCCGGGGCTGAAATGCCGTGTCTATCCGATAAGAAACGACTTTTTCGGGGAGACTATTACGGTTACGGGACTTATTACGGCTCAGGACATTATCGCTCAGCTAAAAGACAAAGATCTCGGCGACGAGCTGCTGATCTCCAAGTCCATGCTCATGAGCGACAATGATATTTTCCTGGACGATGTGACCGTGGAAGATGTGGAAAATGCCCTTGAAATAAAGATAAGACCAACTCCGAATGATGGATTTGAGCTTTTAGATGCCATTTTGGGAGTTTAGGATGTCAACACACCCTGGAGAACAGAAAGAAAGGAGAATGAAAAATGCCATTACCAATTGTTGCAATCGTTGGCAGACCTAATGTGGGAAAATCCACACTTTTCAACAAGCTTATCGGAAAACGGCTTTCAATTGTTGAGGACACCCCGGGCGTCACCAGAGACCGCATCTACTCAAAGTGTGAGTGGCGCGGCAAGGAATTTATGGTGGTGGACACCGGCGGTATCGAACCGGAAAGCAGCGATGTTATCCTCGCCCAGATGAGGAGGCAGTCGCAGCTTGCTATCGACAAGGCGGACGTTATCATCCTTGTTACCGATATACGCTGCGGAGTTACGGCGGACGACTACGCCGTGGCGGATATGCTCCAGAAAAGCGGAAAGCCTATCATCCTCTGCGTAAACAAGGTAGACAGCCTGGGAGAGCCGCCTATGGAGCTGTATGAGTTCTACAATCTCGGTCTGGGCGACCCGTTCCCGGTTTCTTCGGTACACGGCCACGGCACCGGAGATATGCTCGACGAGGTTTACAAGTACCTGCCGGACAGCAGTGAAAAGCAGTATGACGACGACTATATCAAGGTTGCCGTCATAGGAAAGCCAAACGCCGGAAAATCGTCGCTCATCAATAAAATTGCCGGTGAGGAGCGCGTCATCGTCTCGGATATTGCCGGAACTACAAGAGATTCCACGGACACGGTCATCGAAAACGAGTACGGCAAATTCGTTTTTATAGACACTGCCGGCATACGGAAGAAGTCGAAGGTTACTGAGAAGGTGGAGCATTACAGTGTGCTCCGCGCCTATATGGCGGTTGACCGCTCAGATGTCTGCGTTATTATGCTGGACGCTGCCGAGGGCTTTACCGAGCAGGATTCCAAGGTCGCCGGATATGCCCATGAGCAGGGAAAAGCCTGCGTTGTGGCAGTCAATAAGTGGGACATTGTGGAGAAAAACGATAAGACCATGCAGGAATACCGTACAAAGCTGGAGAACGATTTCAGCTTCATGAGCTATGTTCCGTTTGTGTTTATTTCCGCAAAGACAGGGCAGAGGATAGAAAAGCTGTTCGAGCTTATCAGGTACACCAACGATCAGAACAGCATGAGGATATCGACCGGAATGTTGAACGATGTTCTTGCATATGCTACAACAAGGGTGCAGCCGCCCTCGGATAAGGGCAGACGGCTGAAGATCTATTACATGACTCAGCCATCAACCAAGCCGCCGACGTTTGTCACTTTTGTAAACAGGGCAGACCTGTTCCATTTTTCTTACAGAAGATATATAGAAAACCAGATCCGCGCGACCTTTGGTCTTGAGGGTACGCCCGTGCGGTTCGTTGTACGTGAAAGAGGAGGAAACGATAAATAATGAAGGTCATATTTGCATTGCTGCTTGCAGCCGCATTCGGCTATTTACTGGGAAGTCTTAATTTCTCTATCATTACTGTCAAGCTCATGACGGGCAAGGACATCAGAACTATGGGAAGCCGGAATGCCGGTCTTACGAACACCTACCGCTGCTGCGGCCCTGCCTGTGCCGGAGTCACGCTCCTTGGCGATCTGCTGAAAGGCGTTGTGGCTGTAGCCCTTGCGCGCGTCGTGGCAGGCTGGCTGAAAGCCGGATTTTCACCGGACAACGATACTCACTATATCGGATTTATTGCCGGATTTTTCGCAATTATAGGTCACGTTTTTCCCCTTTATTACAATTTCAAGGGCGGCAAGGGCGTTCTCGTGGGAGCAGCGGCTCTTCTTGCCATCGACTTCAAGGTTTTCCTCGGACTTATCCTTATTTTCGCGGTAATGCTTGCCCTGAGCAAATTCGTTTCGCTTTCATCCATCATCGCCACCATGTACGCGCCTGTAGCCGTATTCCTGCTTTCGCTCATCGTTGACGAGGTCGGCTTCGGCAGGAGTCTGCTGTACACCATTCTCAGCATACCAATGGCGGCAATGGTTATCTGGATGCACAGAACAAATATCCAGCGCCTTATGAGCGGTACGGAGACCAAGTTTTCCTTTAAGACTGATAAGATAATAAGAAGAATGAGAAGCGGCGATTCTGAGGAATGATCGGGCGTAAATTTTTCTGAGGCAATTCCGTCAGGTGTGCTTTGTGCGGTGTTGCCCTGAGTCAGATTCGCGGTCTGACGGAAATTTTCACGGCATCACTGCACACGATCTTTGTGCGGTGCAGCCTTGACGAAAGGAGTCACATCATGGCAAAAATGACAATTCTCGGCTCGGGCGGATTCGGTTTGAGCCTTGCACTTACGGCATGGAAAACCGGCAGGCATCAGGTCGTCGTCTGGTCAAAGTTCCAGGAGGAAATTGACGCTATCCGTGCAGACGGCGAACACAAACAGAAGCTCCCGGGAGTAAAGATACCGGAAGAGATACAGCTTACAAGCGATATTTCCTGCATTCAGGGCAGCGATATTCTGGTTTTTGGCATTCCCTCCAGCTTTTTACGCTCCGTGGCAAAGATGGCAAAGCCCTATGTGGACGAGAAGATGATAGTGGTAAATTCCGGCAAGGGCATCGAGGACGGCAGCCTGAAACTGCTCAGCAGCGTTATAACCGACGAGCTGGGTACGGACAGACTTGTTGTTCTTTCAGGTCCCTCACACGCCGAGGAGGTCGCGCGGAGCATACCCACTACTATGGTCGCAGCGTCAAAAGACCGTGGTGCGGCGGAATTTGTCCGAGAACAGTTTGCAAGCACCTGTCTGAGAATATATCTCAACGATGATGTCATCGGCTGCGAGCTGGGCGGCGCTCTGAAAAATATAATAGCCCTCTGCTGCGGGATCTGCGACGGAATGGGCTATGGCGACAATACAAAGGCGGCTCTCATGACCCGGGGCATACACGAGATTGCCCGGCTCGGTGTTGCTGCCGGCGCAAAGGAGAGGACTTTCGGCGGACTTACCGGCATCGGAGATCTGATCGTTACCTGCACAAGCGTCCACAGCCGTAATGCCCGTGCCGGAAAGCTCATAGGACAAGGGATGACTCCTAAAGAAGCAGTGGAGCAGGTGGGTACAGTTGAGGGCTACTGCTGCTGTAGTGCGGCTTACGAGCTGGCGAAAAGGCTCGGTGTTGAAATGCCCATAACCGAGCAGCTTAATAAGGTTCTGTTCCACGGCGGAGATGCAAGGGAGTCCATAAAGGCTCTGATGATCCGTCCTATGGTAGATGAGCAGGAAGAGCTTGACAGATGAGGTGGAGAGAATGACAGAAATTCGTGAATACAGAGGTCATATACGCAACTGGCGGCAGCTTTGCGGCGAGCTTGGGGTGGACGGCAGTCTCCCCAGGGAGGAGAGAGAGCCGGCTATAATTGCCGCTGCCTATGAAAAATGGGGGAAGAAAATAGCCGATCATTTGTACGGAATGTTCGCCTTTTGTTTGTGGGATGCTGACAAACATAAGCTTTTCGCCTGCCGCGACCATTTCGGAACAAAGCCGTTTTTCTACTATGTGACTGCCGACGGCAGACTTCTTTGCAGCGGTTCTATCCGCACGATCATGGCGCAGGAGGGCTTTGTCAAGGAGCTGAACGAGAAGATGCTCCAGATCTACCTGACGCTGACGTACGTGGGCGGTGAGGAAACGTTCTTTAAAGGCGTTAAGAAGCTTATGCCCGGTCATTTGCTGGAATTCAGCAACGGCAAGCTGACGGTGGAGCGCTACTGGACTCCCACCTTCAAGGCGGACAGGAGCAAGTCTCTGGAGGAGTATGCGGATGAGATCCACACAACTCTGCGCGGCATTATGCCGGAGGTTCTGGAGGAGAATGAGACTGCGGAGTCGTTTCTCTCCGGCGGCGTGGATTCCTCCTATGTGCTGGCAATGTCCGATGTGGAGGTGACAGATTCCTGCGGCTATGATGATGAGCGTTTCGACGAGTCTCCTCTGGCAAAGAAAACTGCCGATCTTCTGGGACGCAGGAACAATCGCTGCCGTATCACTCCCGAGATGTACTTCGACATCGTTCCCTATGTCATGGAGAACATGGAGCAGCCTCTTGCGGACGCTTCGGCGATAGTTTTTGCTATCGGATGCCGGGCTGCGGCGGAGCACACGAAGATCTGCTATTCCGGAGAAGGCTCGGATGAGTTTTTCGGCGGCTATAATATGTACAGAAATGCCGAGAGATACGGAGATAACCTGAAAAACTTCTATGTTGGCAACACCAATATCATGAAAGAAGAGGAAAAGCAGCGTATTCTGAAAAATTATGACCCTGGTGTGCTGCCTATAAATATTGTTAAACATATTTACGAGGAGACAGAGGGACTTGATCCGCTGACGAAGATGTCGGATGTTGATATCCAGATCTGGCTGGAGGGCGATATTTACCTTAATGTGGACAAAATGAGCACGGCGGCAGGGCTGGAAATTCGTATGCCGCTGACCGACAGACGAATTTTTGATATTGCTTCCCGACTGCCCTCTGAGTATAAGATCAGCGAAACCGCAAACAAGGCGGCGTTCAGAACTGCCGCGGCAAAGGTTCTTCCGGAGGAAATAGCTTTCAGGAAGAAGCTGGGATTTATCGTTCCTATCAGGATATGGCTGGCTGACGAACGCTACAATGCCGATGTCCGCGCAAAATTTGCCGGGGAAACTGCCGCTGAGTTTTTCAATGTTCCGGAGATACAGGCTATTTTTGACGATTATATCGGCGGAAATTCCGATAACTGGCGGAAAATATGGACTATATATACATTCCTTGTGTGGTATGATATTTACTTTAAAAACTAAAGAGAGGTTAAAATATGTCAAATACAGTAACAAGATTTGCACCGTCACCAACGGGCTTCATGCACATCGGAAATCTGCGCACGGCGTTGTATTCCTATCTGCTGACTAAGTCGCAGGGCGGAAAGTTTATCCTGCGTATCGAAGATACCGACCAGGTACGCCTTGTGGAGGGCGCGACGGAGGTTATTCTGGACACTCTGAAAATGACCGGTATCGACTATGACGAGGGCCCGGTCATTGGCGGCGATCACGGCCCGTATATTCAGAGCGAGAGACTGCCGATATACAAGGAATATGCCGAGAAACTGGTGAAAGGCGGTCATGCTTATTACTGCTTCTGCACTCCGGAGCGGCTTGAGTCTCTTAAAGACGAAAACGGTATCGGCGGCTACGACGGTCACTGCCGCGGTCTGAGCCGGGAGGAAATTGAAAAGAATCTGGCGGAGGGGATGCCCTATGTTATCCGGCAGAGGATGCCCGACGAGGGAAAGACCTCCTATGTTGACGTGGTGTACGGGGAGGTCGAGATCGACAACTCGGAGCTTCGCGATCAGATCATGATAAAGGCGGACGGTTACCCGACATACAATTTCTGTCATGTTGTGGACGATTACCTGATGGGCGTCACCCACGTTGTCCGCGGAAACGAGTATCTGACATCTACCCCGAAATACTGTCTGCTTTACGACGCATTCGGCTGGGAGAGACCGACTTATGTTCACCTGCCGCTGCTTATGGGCAAGGATGAAGAGGGCAAGGTCTCAAAGCTGTCCAAGCGTCACGGCGCTGTAAGCTTCCAGGATCTTGTCAACGACGGCTATCTGCCGGAGGCGATCGTAAATTACATCGCTCTTTTAGGCTGGTGTCCCAAGGACAGCAACCAGGAGTTTTTCACTATGGATGAGCTGAAAGAGAGCTTTTCGATCGAGGGGCTGAGCAAGTCGCCGGCTGTTTTCGACTATGAGAAGCTTAAATGGTTCAACGGTGAGTATATCAAGAAGCTGCCGGAGGACGAGTACAACGCAAAGGCACTTCCCATTGTCAGGGAGGTCTGCGGAGAGCATATAAATGCCGAAAAACTGGCATCGCTGCTCCACACGAGAATTTCCTGCTTCAGTGAAATACGCGAAATGGTGGGATTTGTGACCTCACGTCTGCCGATGGAGAGCGATTTGTACACAAACAAGAAAAATAAGACTACGCCGGAGATCTGCAAAGAGATTCTGACCGATTGTCTGCCGCTGCTTGAGACTGTGGAGAGTTGGGATAACGACACGCTTTTTGCCGTGCTCAAGGAATACGCCGCGTCCAAGGAGAAGAAAGCAGGAGCGGTAATGTGGGCTGTGAGAATTGCTGTGGCACGCCAGGCAGTTACTCCCGGAGGCGCAACGGAGCTTATGGAAGTATTTGGCAAGGCGGAATCAATTGAGAGAATCAGACTTGCGATTGAGGAGCTGGGATAATTCCGAGAAAACACAAGTAAAAACCGGGTTTCAAAAGGGGCATTTCTCCTTTTGAAACCCGGTTTTTATCGATCTGCGGTCGATATGAGACGCTGTCCCTTTGGAATCCCAAAATTAATCCAATACAACTGATTTCTTCTTCCCGTTTTTGTTCCGGGGATATTCGTGTATTCTTGTTACAAATTCAAGGTTAACAGCCTCGATGCTGCCCTTATTTTCAATAAGGACCGCATTTCCCGAGATCTCCTTTATCGTGCCTTGTATCTGCGAGACGTTGAAGGTATATAGAAGGCATTCCTTGCCGATAAACTGCTTTGCAAGTTCCTGCATATTATTGTCTCCTTTCCGCTTATTTACGACCTTTGCGGCGACATAATCATTACACTTTTTCCGTGGGATAAGCACCAGGAAAATAATGAGCATAAAGAATATATAGTAATAATTAGACATATTATTTATGCCTCTTCGTCAGCCTTGGCGAACTGCGATTCATGCCGTGTGAAGAAATCCGTTCTGGGCGGCAGGAATTTCAGCTTGTGATTTTCCCCGGTAAAATACGTCAGCGGCTGGAAAATCGTGTCCCACGACCAGATAGATTCGTCGACCTGCAAGTATTCACGGAGCTTTTCAGTTCCGAAAGGCGCAAGAGGATGCAGAAGAACGGCGGCTGTCCTGATGATGTGGAAAAGATTTGCGAGAGCCTGGGCAATTTCCTGTTTATCGGCATTTTCGCCCAGCTTATCGCTTCCCAGAGTCTTTGCCACATACTTGCTGCCGTTCCTGATGTAGCTGTCCAGAACATAAGTACACTGGTGGAACGCGAATTTCGACATATGTCGCTCATAGTCCAGAACCGCCTTTTTGGCGTCCGCAAGAATATTCTCCTCGGGAGCAAGCGCCGGAAGTATGCCGTCAAGCTCGTTCTGCGTCGTATAGAACGCTGTACGTATCATGCGGTTGTATACGTTGGACAGCAGCAGACCGTCCTTGACAACGGGATCCTGCTCCTTAGGGTCGGCGTCGGGGTTAAAGGGCTTCGGCATAAAGCTTACGGAGCGCTGTCCCAGACCCAGTCCCAGCCAGTGCATACGGAGCTGCTCGGGGGTATAGTAGTTTAGCAGGTCGTCTGCCATGGGCGGCTTTACTGCGCCGGAGCTTGAGGCTTTCTTATCCAGGAAGAGGATGTGGTGGTTCGCGACGATAACAGGCAACTGCAGATCGCCGTTCTCGGGAGAGGCTGTTTTTTCCTCCGATTCCTGCTGCGCCATCCACATGGCAGGTTCGGCGATGCCGTAGAAGTAGATGTTGTCCTGACCGATAAACTGGTAGACCCTGGCATCCTTGCTGCACCAGTAGTCCTTCCATTCCTTACGGTCGTGACCGATAGACTCCAGATATGTCTGCGTGAATGAAATAGGCGCCCAGAGCGACTCCGGCCACACCCAGACTGTCAGCCCGTCAACGCCGTCCATAACGGGTGCAGGGACGCCCCATTCGATATTTCCGGTAAGTCTGAATGGAACGAGGGTCTTTCCTGTTCTGTAGCGGATGCCGTTTGACGTCAGTATGCGGCAGGCGTCATCGCAGTCGGACAGCTTGGTGAACTCGATGGTGAAAGAGGGCTTTTTCGGCTCTTCGATGTAACTATGCTCCGGCATAGTGCCTTTCAGGGCAAAATATTTCTCCTGAAATTCGCGCTTGATATAGATGACCGGGGGCTTGAGAAACTCATCTATTGTTTTCCATACGACAGGGCGGATGTCCTTTCTCTTTTTCAGCTCCTCGATCCAGTCTTTCATAAGCTGCTCGTAGTCGCGGAGCTTGAAGTACCAGTTGGTGACGGGCTTCATCGTGGGAGTTTTTCCCGACAGCGTACTTACCGGGTTCAGCAGATTCTCCGGCATATACTGGTGACCCAGGTCGCACTCATCGGCGTAGCCCTTTTCGGAGGTGCAGCCCTCTACCGGGCACTTGCCTATGACCTGTCTGCCGTTGAGAAAGCATCCGGCTTCCTCGTCGTAGAACTGCATGGTAGTTATCTGGTTCAACTGACCTTTTTTATGAAGCGAGCTGATAAACCAGTCTGTGACCTCGGCGTGTATCTCCTTGGAACGTCCCAGACCCGAGGCGGCAAAGAGGTTAGGGGAGATGCCGTAGCTGTCCAGAGTGGCTTTCTGTCTGTCATGATTGCGCTGAACGAAATCGGTGAGAGAACCCTCAAATTCTCCTTTTTCCACCTTTACGCGCCAGCCCTCGGCAATGGGAGAGCCATAGCAGTCCGTGCCGCTGACGAAAATAACGTTTTCCTTTCCTATACGGTCGCGGAGAAAGCGGGCATATGTATCTGCAAAGACAAGCATACCGCCGACATGACCAAAGTGCAGCTCTTTATTGCCGTATGGCATACCGCCGGTAACGACTGCTTTTTTCGGAAATTCCGGACGGGGTATTTCAAAATTCTTTTTATCTTTTTTATCGGACATAACAATTATCCTTTCCTCTGGCTGTCGGACAGCCATTTTTTTATAACATTACCATTATATCACATCATATTGCATTTTGCAAGGGATAATATCGGGATGAAAAAATTTTTGAGCAATAGGGGGAAAAATTTTGAATAGGGGCTTGACAAAGTGTATATATAAGTGTATAATGTATATATCGAGTATATACAATTGCGATTTCAAGGAGCGCTTTATTAATGGATCTAATAATCAGCAACTCTTCCGGTGAGCCGATCTACAATCAGATCATCGGTCAGATCAAGGAAATGATCCTCGACGGCAGGCTGAAGGAAGGGGACGCCCTCCCTTCAATGAGAAATCTTGCCCGGCAGTTGAGGATCAGCGTCATTACCACAAAACGTGCCTACGAAGAACTGGAACGGCAGGGCTTTATCGAATCCTATACCGGAAAGGGAAGCTTCGTAAAGGCGGCAAATAAGGAGATCTTCCGGGAGGAACAACTGCGGCAGATCGAGGAGATGCTCGGTCTTGTGTGCGCAAAGGCAAAGCTCTGCGGTCTTTCTTCGCAGGAACTGAACGAAATTTTGAATTTGATTTATGGAGAATAATTATGAGCTACGAAAATGCTGTTGAGATCAGAGATCTGACGAAAAATTATGACGGATTCACCCTGGATAAGATAAGCTTTAATGTTGCAAAAGGCAGCGTTATGGGATTTATCGGGCAAAACGGCGCAGGAAAAACGACTACTATCCGGAGTCTGCTGAATATTATTCCGGTGGACAGCGGAGAAATACATATCCTCGGAATGGATCATATCAAGGAAGAAAAGGCAATAAAGGAGCGTATTGCCGTAGTTTTCGATGAGCTGCCCTTTCAGGACATTTTCACGGCTGCCAATATGGCTAAAATTTTCAAGGGAATCTATCCCCGGTGGAACGGCGAGACTTTTGAAAGCTACCTTGACCGGTTTCAGCTTCCCAGGCGGAAAAAGATCGGTCAGTTTTCAAAAGGCATGAAAATGAAGCTCCAGATAGCCTGCGCCCTTTCGCATGATGCGGAACTGCTTATCATGGACGAGGCAACTACAGGACTTGACCCGGTGGTGAGAAGCGAAATACTTGACATCTTCCTGGAATATCTGGAAAATGAGGAGCACAGCATTCTGATGAGCAGCCATATCACCTCAGACCTGGAAAAAATCGCGGACAGCGTGACCTTTATCGACCGGGGAAAGCTGCTGGTATCCGGCTATAAGGATGATATTTTAGAGTCTCACGGCGTAGCGAAATGCTCCAGAAGGGATTTCATGGAGATTGAGCCGGCGGACTATGTAAGCGCCCGTCTCAACGATTTCGGCGCAGAGGTAATGGTTTCTGACAGAGCCGCAATAAGCAGAAAATACCCCGGCATGGTCATTGACAATACGACGCTGGAGGAAATAATGGTTTTCTACGTCAACAAGGGCAAAAAGGAGTGGCGGATATGAACAAAATGAAAGCTCTGCTGTGGCGCGAGTATATGCTTGGCAGAAAAAAGATACTTTTCAGCCTGATCGCCTTTGCGATGACGACTGTTCTGGGCTGGCTTGCGCTTATAAGCATAAAACACGGAAATCTGGAGACTGCATTGAAAAATGTTGATGGTGAATTTCCCGGTATGACAAAGGTTCTTGACGAGCTTTTGTACTACGCTGCAATGTATGTTCCGGCGTTTATGTCGATCATGATGACCGACGAAAACGGTGCAGTCTCCTCCGACCTGAAAAGCGGCTGGAAGCTGTTCGGCAGGACGCTTCCGGTCACTGCGGCGGAGAGTCTCGGGGCAAAATATATCCTCAAGGTAATTTCCATAGCGGCTGTTTTTCTTGTTAATATGGGAAATTTCGCCGTGGTGTCCCTCCTTGCAGACAAGGAGATTACCGCCTTTCACGTCAATGCGCTGCTTCTGCTCATAAATATAAGCCTGCTGTCGGGGCTTGTAAAGGACGCTGTTCTCTACCGTGCCAAGACGGAAAAGGAAACGTTTTTCGCGGAAATTGCGTCAATCGCTGTTTTCGTTATCCTCTGCATCCCGTATTTCCGCAGGCTGAACAGGAACGTTTCGGGCATTGCAGCCAATGACAATCTTCAGTCGCTTTTCAAGATGATGGGCGTCATGGCGGATGACATGAAGCGCATCTTTCCGTTTATGCTCCCGGCGATGCTCGTCCTGATGGCAGGCGGATATTTCCTGCACCTGATGATTGTAAGGAGGGCTGAAAAATGAGTGGTTTTCTGTACAAGCAGTTTCGCCAGAATCGCATAATTATTCTTATCTGCGCGATCATTCCCGTGCTTATGGCTTATCCCATGCTCGGGCTGAGCTATATAGGTGAAGAGGACGTTTTTGCTGTGGAGGCATTTTTCCGCGGTATATCCGAGGGCTCCGTTATGCGGACAGCGTTTCTGATTTTCGGCTATGTTATTTCCGGGATGATACTTTCCATAAGCTACAGCGGCGATGAACTGAAAAAATGGGTGTTTTTCTGTGCGGCAACTCCAAAGGGCGTAAAGGGGCTTGTCCGCAGCAAATATGCCATGCTGTTTATTTCCAGCCTTTTTACTATGGTATTCATAGCAGCCTGTGATGCCGGAGTGCGCGCCGTTTGCTTCCATATCACCGGAAATAAAATGACTTCAGTCAATATGATACTGGCAGCGGCGTTTTTCATCCAGCTTATTTTTATTGCTGTGGAGCTGCCGTTCACACTTCGTTTTGGTACAAAGGCAGGAAACGTCGTTAAGGTCACTGTGCTGTTCGGAGCGCTGTTTGCAGGTATCGTCTATCTTCTCTTCGGACCTATCCCCGGCAGCTTTGAGGCTTTTGCAGAGGAATTAGCAATGTTTGTGGAGAGAATTGCCAACGGGGATATCCCCTCCTGGATAATTCCGACTGTCGCCGCTGTTTCTGTGATCTCTTTCGCGGTCTCATGTGCAGTCTCGGAGAGAGGCATACTTAAAGGAACGGATTCCTACGACAAGTAGGGGATTTTTAAAGATTTGACAAATCAAAATCCGGAACGTATTTTTCCAGAGCCGATGATTTTTCCTGGGTAAATCCCTGTATTCCCAGCTCCTCTGCATGGCGGACGACAGAATTGTACTCCATTTTCGTGACGTGCCTTTTCAGCTCCGGAAAATCATCCGGGATGTGCTCAAAGGGCGTATATTGATTCATAATGCTGACAAGCACCTCCTCCGCGGAGGTGTTTTCTGCTATCCAGTCCATTATCGCCATGCTGTCCCTCCGGCAGCCGGGGAGTACGAGATGACGAATTATCGTGCCCCGGAGGAGTCCTCCGGAATCGTTGAACTGCAATTTTCCGACCTGGCGTATCATTTCCGTCACGGCTGCGGAGGCGTGAACGAAATAGTCGGGCGCGGCGGAATAACGCCGTGAGATCTCCGGGGAAAAATATTTTATGTCCGGCAGGTATATATCCACATAGCCCTCCAGACGCCGGACTGTCTCCGTCAGCTCATAGCCTCCAGTGTTGTATACCACCGGAATGCCGAGCCTGTGCTTCACCTTGTCCAGAGCGGCAATAATATGGGGAATAAAATGAGTGGGCGTGACCAGCTCGATGTTGTCCGCACCCATATCCCGGAGCCGGAGAAAAACGTCTCCCAGGCTGTCGGCGTCCATTTTCTTTCCGTAATCGGTGAAGCTGATTTTGCTGTTCTGGCAGTAGACGCATCTCAGGCTGCATCCGGAAAAGAAAACTGTTCCTGCGCCGTTTTTGTAGGATATGCACGGCTCTTCCCACTGGTGGAGATAAGCCTTGGCAGCCGTGACCTCCGCGCCGATGCCGCAAAAGCCTGTGCCGCTGTATCTGTCCGCACCGCATTGCCTTGGACAAAGACGGCAGGCGGAATAATCCCGGAATTTGATGTTCATATGTGACCTCCTGATAGAATTTTTACACAAATAATATGTTAACATATATTCTCCCCGAAGTCAATGTCAAAAATATTTTTTCTGAATATTGACCTGATGCGGTAAATATGCTATAATAGAGATATCGAAGGCAACACCGCACAGAGATTGTGCCGAAGATGCGCAAGCGGATTCGGTACAAAGCCGACAGGCGGTCTTTGTGCGGTGTTGCCTGTAAGCTCACGGTTTTTACCGCCGGGCTGATTATGGATCGCACTGCGCGGCATTGTCTTGTCACGCAGGCTTATGGAGGAAAGTATATGGTAAATATTCCCGAGATCTTCGGATGCAACGTTTTCAATGAGACGGTGATGAAAGCAAAACTGCCCAAAACTGTCTATAAGAACCTGAGACGCAATATGGAAAAGGGAGAGCCGCTCGACGCGGAAACAGCAGATGTTATTGCCAACGCTATCAAGGACTGGGCGCTGGAGCTTGGTGCGACTCACTATACCCACTGGTTCCAGCCCATGACAGGCTCGACTGCGGAAAAGCACGATTCCTTTATTTCCGTAGGCGCCAACGGAACGGCTCTTATGGAATTTTCCGGCAAGGCGCTCATAAAGGGCGAGCCTGACGCTTCCTCATTCCCCTCCGGCGGACTCCGGCAGACCAGCTCCGCAAGAGGCTATACCGCCTGGGATCCCACCTCATACTGCTTCGTTAAGGAGGGGTCGCTTTACATCCCCACTGTCTTTGTGTCGTATACAGGCGAGACCCTTGACAAAAAGACGCCGCTTCTCCGGTCTATGGACGCGCTGAGCAAATCCGCTGTCAGATTTCTTAGGCTTTTCGGCAACGAAAACGTTACACGCGTCACGTCCACTGTGGGAGCGGAGCAGGAATATTTTCTCATAGATAAGGAGAAATTCGATCAGCGCGAGGATCTGGTGCTTACGGGAAGAACTCTCTTCGGCGCGAAACCTCCCAAGGGACAGGAGCTTGACGACCAGTATTTCGCCAATTTAAAGCCGAGGATCGCCGCTTATATGGCGGAGCTTGACGAGGAGCTGTGGAAGCTGGGAATCTATTCCAAAACAAAGCACAACGAGGTTGCCCCGGCACAGCACGAAATGGCGCCTATTTTCACTACCTCAAATCTCGGCGCGGATCAGAACGAGCTTACTATGGAGGTCATGGAGAAAGTTGCTCTCAAGCACGGTCTGGTGTGCCTGCTCCACGAAAAGCCCTTTGAGGGCGTAAACGGTTCGGGCAAGCATAACAACTGGTCGATGTCCACCAATGACGGACAGAATCTCCTCGATCCCGGCGATACGCCT
Organism: Ruminococcus sp.; assembly: GCA_017935865.1. Lineage (GTDB taxonomy): Bacteria > Bacillota > Clostridia > Oscillospirales > Ruminococcaceae > Ruminococcus. The sequence continues at coordinate 19,759 of JAGBGT010000006.1, forward strand.
ATGGAAAATCTTCAGTTCCTTACGATCCTCTGCGCGCTTATAAAGGGCGTGGACGAATATGCCGACCTGATGCGCCTTTCCGCTGCATCTGCCGGAAACGACCACCGTCTCGGCGCAGACGAAGCGCCTCCGGCGATCATCTCCATGTTCCTCGGCGAGGAGCTTGACGCTGTGCTGAAAGCTATCGAGGAGGACGGCGTATACAAGACCCAGGCGCAGGATTTTGAGATTGGAGTAAATGCTCTGCCGTCATTCCCCAAGGATTCCACGGACAGAAACAGGACTTCACCTTTCGCCTTTACGGGAAACCGGTTCGAGTTCAGAATGGTCGGTTCATCGGACAACATCGGCTGTCCCAACGCTCTTCTGAATACGATCGTGGCGGAGGAGCTGAGCTGGTTCGCCGATAATCTGGAGCAATACAAGGGCACTGACAGCTTTGAGGCAGAGGTCAAGAATCTGCTGAAAGAGGTGCTCAAGGCGCATAGGAGGATAATCTTCAACGGCGACGGATATTCCAGCGAATGGGTAAAAGAGGCGGAAAGACGCGGACTTCCCAACTATCCCTCCGTTGTGGACTGTATGCCGCATTATACCGACGAGAAAAACCTCCGTATACTGCGTAAATTCGGCGTTTTCAACAGGGATGAGCTTACGGCGAGAACGGAGATACACCTGGAAAAATATTCCAAGACAAGGCGTATCGAGGCGCGCACTATGATCGAAATGGCGCGTAAGCAGCTTCTTCCGGCGTCTCTGGACTATCTGGATAAGCTTTGCCGGTCTATTGCGGCGAAAAAGGAGATCGGTCTGACGGCGAATACGGAGCTTCGCATTGCGGCAAAGCTCAATGAGCTGTGCGACAATTTCTACGAGTCGATCAATCGTCTGGAGAAGATAGTGGGAGATGCGGCTGCCATTGAGAATGTAAGGAAGCAGGCTGAATTTTTCCACGACTACGTGCTTGCGGAAATGAATATCATGCGCGGCATAGCCGATGAGATCGAGGTCAATATGCCTCTGAGCTGCTGGCCGATTCCTACTTATTCTGAGATCATTTACAATGTTTAACAGACACCCCCGAAAGCAGGGGAGGTCTGGATAATAAGCGTGATATAGGCAACACCGCACAAGGATTGTGCCGAAGATGCGCAGTCGATTTTTTCGTCAGATTGTATAAAAACGACGCAGGCATACTGACGTATGTCAAGGAGTTTTTGTGCAAGATGACGGGAAAAGCGCAAGCAGATTCGGTACAAAGCGTCAGGCGGTCTTTGTGCAGTGCTGCCATATACGCGGATAACCGAAAGGAGCAATAAAATGGGACTTATTAAAGCTGTTTTCTCCGGTGTCGGCTCGACTCTTGCCGATACATGGAAGGATTATTTCTGCTGTGACGCTCTGCCTGCCAACGTTCTTGTGGCAAAGGGCGTAAAAAAGACCGGCAAAGGCTCTTCAAACACCAAGGGCGGCGATAATATCATCACAAACGGCAGCGTTCTTGTTGTAAACGAGGGTCAGTGCATGATCATCGTGGACCAGGGCAGTGTTGTGGAGATCTGCGCTGTTCCGGGCGAGTATACCTATGATACATCCACCGAGCCGAGCCTTTTCGTAGGCGGCTTCAGAGGCATCCTCGATACATTCAAGACTATGGGCAAGCGTATTTCCTTTGGCGGAGATGCCGCTCACGACCAGCGTATTTACTATTTCAATATGAAGGAAATAACCGACAACAAATTCGGCACGTCGCAGCCAGTTCCTTTCAGAGTTTCCTACGCCGATCTGGGAAGAAGCTTCACCGTAGGTCTCCGCTGCAACGGCATCTACTCGTATAAGATCGTTGACCCGATGCTCTTCTATACGAATGTATGCGGAAACGTTTCCGGCGTCTACACGCGCGAGCAGTTGGATAATACGCTGTACAGCGAGTTTATCGCCAAGCTCCAGCCTGCCTTTGCACAGTTGTCCAACTCCATGAGATATGACGAGCTGCCCAACAATACTCTTGCCATTACCGAGGAGATGAACAGGCTGTTTAAGTCGGAGTGGCGCGATAAGCGCGGTATCGAGATCGGTACGGTGGCTATTCGTTCTGTGTCGATCCCCAAGGAGGACGAGGATCGCATCAAGCAGTGCGAGGACATCATGTGGAATGCAAATCCACAGGTTGCTATGGCGAAGTCTATGGAGGCGCAGAATCAGGCTCTGATGAACGCTTCAAAAAATTCCGGCGGTGCGGCAATGGGATTCTTTGGCATGAATATGGCGCAGCAGGCTAACGGAATGGCGTCCCAGAATGTGATGAACATGGCGGCTGCGGTAAATGCTTCAAACGGAGCAAATTCCTGGAAGTGTAGCTGCGGAACGTCAAATACAGGCAAATTCTGTGCCAATTGCGGTAAGCCGATGCCCTCTGTAGGGGACGGCTGGACTTGTAGCTGCGGAACTCAGAATACGGGCAAGTTCTGCGCAAACTGCGGAAAGTCCAAGCCGGCTGACGGCTGGACTTGTCAGTGCGGCGCTGTGAACAAGGGAAAATTCTGTGCGGAGTGCGGAAAGCCAAAGCCGGCAGGTGCGCCTCTGTACAGATGCGACAAGTGCGGCTGGGAGCCTGCCGACCCAATGAATCCTCCGAAATTCTGCGGAAATTGCGGCGACCCGTTTACTGATGACGATAAAATAAACTAATTATAAGACTCCTTCCGTTCCGGAAGGAGTTTTTCTTTAGGCAACACCACACAAAGACCGCCTTGCGGCTTTGCACCGAATCTGCTTGCGATTTTCCGGCACAATCTTTGTGTGGTGTTGCCTTGACTTTTCCAGGATAAAGTATTATAATAGTATCGGGAGAATTTACAGACCTCCCCGGGGGTCTGATGAAAGGACGATGCTATGAAATTCACAAAAATGCACGGTATCGGCAATGACTACATTTACGTCAATTGTTTTGAGGAAAATGTCATTGACCCTGAAAAAGTATCTGTCATACTCAGCGATGTGCGCAAGGGCATAGGCTCTGATGGGCTGGTGCTGATAATGCCGTCGGATAAGGCTGATTTCCGTATGCGCATTTTCAATGCCGACGGCTCGGAAGCTATGATGTGCGGAAACGCCACGCGGTGCATCGGAAAATACGTATACGAAAAAGGTCTGACCGATAAGACAGACGTGACCCTGGAGACAAATTCCGGCATCAAGTATCTCAGGCTTTTTCCGAATGAAAATAACCTGGTGGAGCTTGTACGCGTCGATATGGGCAAGGCTATCCTTGAACCTGCGAAGATCCCGGTAAACAGCGATGCAGAGCGGTTTATCAGTGTTCCTACAGAAGTTGACGGCAAGACGTATGATATCACCTGTGTTTCAATGGGAAATCCTCATGCGGTGGTTTTTATGGACAGCATCGAGGCGCTTGATCTGGAGAAGATAGGCCCGTGCTTTGAGAATCACAGTCTGTTCCCTAACAGGATAAATACTGAATTTATCCGCGTTATAGATGAGCATAATCTCGATATGCGTGTGTGGGAGCGTGGAAGCGGCGAGACCTTTGCCTGCGGTACGGGAGCCTGCGCCTCGGCTGTAGCGGCTGTGCTCAACGGCTACTGCAAGCGCGATGAGGAGATACTCATACACCTCCGCGGCGGAGACCTGCGGATAACGTATCAGTCCGACGAAACTGTACTTATGACAGGCCCGGCAGCATTTATCTGTGACGGAACTGTAGACGATAAATATATTGAAGATGCAAAGGAGAATGTAGTATGCCGCAGTTGAATGAAAACTTCCTGAAAATGGAAAAGAATTATCTTTTTATCAATATCGCAAAGAAAATAAACGCTTTTAAGGCGGCGAATCCCGATGCCGATATCATAAGAATGGGAATCGGAGATGTAACGCTCCCCATTGCGCCGGTAGTTGTTGACGCCATGAAAAAGGGCTGCGATGAAATGGGCGTTAAGGAGACGTTCAAGGGCTATGAGGACAGCGGCGCGGGATATGATTTCCTCCGCGAGGCTGTTTCCGGCTATTACAAGAGCTTTGGCGCAGACGTTGCAGCCGATGAGATACGCATAAACGACGGCGCAAAGGCTGACTGCGGAAATATCGTTGACATTTTCGGCAACGACAATATTATTCTGGTCACCGACCCGGCGTACCCTGTTTATGTGGACTCAAACCTGATGAGCGGCAGAAAGATAATCTATGCCGATTCCAACGAGGAGAACGGATTTGCCGCCATGCCGGATCTCGGTGTTCATGCGGATATTATCTATCTCTGCTCGCCTAATAATCCTACAGGCTCGGTCTATACCGCGGAACAGCTTAAAATCTGGATAGATTATGCCAAGCAGAACAACGCCGTTATCATCTACGATTCCGCGTATGAGGCGTTTATCACCGAGGAGGGCATTCCCAGAAGCATATACTGCATTGAGGGCGCAAAGGAAGTGGCAATTGAGATGTGCTCGCTGTCCAAAACTGCCGGATTTACCGGTATGCGCTGTGGATATACGGTGATTCCGAACGAGCTTATCGTCAAGGCAAGCGACGGCAGCGATGTTTCAGTTGCACAGCTTTGGGGCAGACGTCAGGGAAGCAAGTTTAACGGCGTTTCATATCCGGTTCAGTGTGCAGCGGCGGCTGTTTTCACTGAGGAGGGCTTGAAGCAGATTCATGAGAACATTGCCTATTACCAGGAAAATGCACGTATTATCGCGAAAACTATGACTGATCTGGGAATTAAGTTTACGGGAGGAATAAATTCGCCGTACATCTGGTTCAAGTGTCCCGGAAATATGGGAAGCTGGGAATTTTTCGATTATATGCTGGAGAAGATAGCTGTCGTGGGAACTCCGGGAGCAGGATTTGGCAGGAACGGCGAGGAATGGTTCAGGCTTACAGCATTTGGCGACAGACAGCGGACTATTGAGGCAATGGACAGATTTAAGGGAATGGTTACAGAGATGAAATAAAGCCGGGATTTCAAAGGGACAGAGTCCCAAGTCGGCGCAGCCGACAAAACCGGGTTTCAAAATGGGCAATGCCCCTTTTGCAGAGTCCAGAGGCAGCGCCTCTGGCAGGGTTTGGGGCAGCGCCCCAAGTCGGCGCAGCCGACAAAATCGGGTTTCAAAAGGGGCAATGCCCCTTTTGCAGAGTCCAGAGGCAGCGCCTCTGGCAGGGTTTGGGGCAGCGCCCCAAGTCGGCGCAG
>JAGBGT010000054.1 GCA_017935865.1 Ruminococcus sp.
ATCGACCGCAGGTCGATGCAGCCTTTAGGCGCTCCGCAAAGGGTGAATTTTCCAACAGTCCGGTGGACTGTTGGAAAAGAGGTGATTCCCCACGGGGTGGGGAAATGTCGCGAAGCGACAAAGGGGACGGCACGTAGTGCGCCCTGCAAGAGAGGGCGTTCCCTTAGAAACTTCATGTCCGTATATAAAAAGATAGAGAGAAATTTTCCCACTTAAAAGGGGAGTTTTCTCTCTTTTTTGTGTATCTTTTTGGGGAACTGAAATTATCATATCGCCGCGAAAGAAATAAACCGGGAGTCTAAAGGGGACGCTCTCTCTTGCAGAGCGTCCCCTCTCCGAAAACAGTCCACCGGACTGTTTTCGGATTCACCCCTTGCAGGGCGCCTAAAGTAAACGTCGACCTCCGGTCGACCTTGGGGCGCTGCCCCAAACCCTGCCAGAGGCGCTGCTTCTGGACTCTGCAAAAGGGGCATTGCCCCTTTTGAAACCCGGTGTTTATCGACCTGCGGTCGATCTTGAGGCGCTGCCTCTGGACTCTGCAAAAGAGGCATTGCCTCTTTTGAAACCCGGTTTTGTCAATCGGTGTTATCTGTCTTAAACTCCGCTTTCACCGTAGTTTGAAAGAACACGAGCAGACGGATCGTCAACATTACAGCCCTCCCACTCCCTATTCGGCATCCAGAAATCAACAACCATTTCACTGTTGCCAGGATAATATTTCTCAAAAATCTCACGATACAGCAGCGACTCCTTTGTAAACGGCTTGGCATGGCTGTATTTCGCCGATTTTTCCTTAAATTCCTCCTGAGTATACTGCTCCTCGGCATACATTTTCAGATAATCTACCATGGAATGACCCACCGCATCTGAAAACGCCGCCTTCTCGCGGTAAAGAATATCATGGGGCAGATATCCACCCTCGAAAGCATGGCGGAGGAGATACTTGCCCTTATTATACTTGTTCAGCTTTATCTCCGGATCGACAGCCATTACATATTTTACAAAGTCCAGGTCGCCGAAAGGGACTCTTGCCTCCAGAGAATTTACCGAAATACAGCGATCTGCACGAAGAACGTCGTACATATGAAGCTCATGAACGCGCTTCACGCTTTCTTTCTGGAACTCCACAGCCGACGGTGCAAAATCCGTGTACTTGTAGCCGAAAAGCTCGTCGGAGATCTCACCCGTCAGGAGCACGCGAATGTCCGTCTGCTCATGTATCGCCTTGCAGAGTAAGTACATACCCATACTCGCGCGGATAGTGGTTATGTCATATGTTCCCAGCAGCCGGATAACCGTCTCCAGAGCGTCCAGGACATCGTCCTTGGTGATAATGACCTCCGTGTGGTCGCTGCCGATGTAGTCAGCCGCCTGCTTAGCATATTTAAGGTCGATAGCGTCGGTATTCATGCCGATAGCAAACGTTTTTATAGGCGTACTGCTCTTCTGCTGTGCGATCGCGCATACCAGAGAGGAATCAAGTCCGCCGGAAAGCAGAAATCCCACCTTTGCGTCTGCCGCAAGACGTTTTTCAACTCCGGCGACCAGTTTGTCGTGTATATTTCTGCAAACCGTCTCCAGATCGTCGTGAATCACCTCGTCAACGGCTGTAATGTCGCAGTAGCAGACAAATTTGCCGTCCTTGTAATAATGTCCCGGGGGAAAAGGCATTATCTTATTACAGCATTTAGTCAGATTTTTCGCCTCGCTTGCAAAAACCATAACGCCCTCCGCCGTTCTGCCGTAATACAGCGGACGGATTCCGATGGGGTCACGGGCAGCTAAAAACTCCCCGCTGCCGCCGTCGTAGATTATGCACGCAAACTCAGCATCAAGCTTTCCGAACATATCAGTGCCGTACTCCTTGTACATGGGAAGCAGTATCTCGCAGTCGCTGTCGCTCTTAAAGGTATATCCTATCTTTTTCAGCTCCTCACGCTGCTCCAGAAAGCCGTAGATCTCGCCGTTGCAGACAGCATAGCTGTCGTCAAGCTGAAACGGCTGCATCCCCTCCGGCGTAAGTCCCATAATAGAAAGCCGCTGAAATCCCATCACACCGTCGTTCAAGTCAATGATCCTGCAATCGTCAGGGCCTCTTGAAATCGTCGCTTCAAGCCCTTCCGTCACACATCTCATACCCTCGCTGTCTGCGCTTTTTCCGCAGAAGCCCATAATTGTACACATCTTGATTTCCTCCCCAAACGGCAAGCCTGCGCTTACCCGTGAATTTTCTGATCGAATTTATTTTTCTGGCTCGCTCCCGATACGTCCAGCGGATATGCTCCGGTAAAGCAGCCCTTGCAAAAGCTTTCCCTGTCCGCAAGCTCCCCAAGTCTCCCGACCGGCAGATACGCAAGGGAATCCGCACCGATCGCTCTCGCTATTTCCTCGTCGGAATTATATTTTCCTGCGATTAGATTTTCCTCGCTGTCAATATCTGTGCCGAAATAGCAGGAATGGAGAAACGGCGGAGACGATATGCGGACGTGTACCTCCTTTGCCCCTGCCTCACGTAGAAGCCTGATTATCCTCGCGCTTGTAGTGCCACGGACAATGGAATCGTCTATCATTATAACGCGCTTTCCTCTGACGGTTTCCTTTACGGCATTCAGCTTTATCTTCACCGCATTTTCGCGCTGATCCTGCTTTGGCTGAATAAAGCTTCTGCCGATGTATTTGTTCTTGATAAATCCGATACCGTAGGGGATACCGCTTTTTCCGGCATATCCCAGAGCCGCGTCAAGCCCGGAATCCGGAACGCCGATGACGATATCCGCGTCCACCGGACTGCATTCCGCCAGTATCTCCCCTGCCCGGACTCTCGCGTGGTGGACGGAAACGCCCTCAATGACTGAATCGGGACGGGCGAAATAAATATATTCAAAAATGCAGATGTTGTTCTTTTTCCGGATGTGAGTGCCGATGCTCCTAATTCCGTCCCTGGTTATGACGACTATCTCTCCCGGAAGAACATCCCGGAGAAACTCCGCGCCCACAGTTTCCAGAGCGCAGGATTCCGAGGCGGCGACATATGCGCCGTCGGACGTTTTTCCGATGCAGAGCGGACGGAAGCCGTCGGGATCGCGGAAAGCTATCATCTTCGTGGCTGTCATGATAATACAGGAATACGCGCCTTTCAGCTCAGGCATGGCTTTCTCTACCGCCTCCTCCGTAGAGTGACATTTCAGCCTCTCCCGGACGACTGCATAAGCGATCGCCTCCGTATCGGACGTGCCGTGGAAGATAGCTCCCGACATCTCAAATTCCCGGCGCAGCCGGGCGGCATTTATAAGATTGCCGTTATGGACAAGAGCAAGATTTCCCTTGACATGGCGGATAACAAGCGGCTGGATATTATTGGGATTCTTGCCGCCGAAAGTAGAATACCGCACATGACCTACAGCCATATTGCCCTTTCCCAGCCGGTCAAGCTCCTGTCTGCTGAAAACCTCGGAGACAAGACCGTCCGCCCTTTTTTGACTTATCACACCGTCGTCGCAGACTGCGATGCCGCAGCTTTCCTGACCCCGGTGCTGGAGGGCATAAAGCCCGAAATATACGGAGGAAGCAACATCGGCATTCTCCTTTTCAAAAATGCCGAAAACTCCGCATTCCTCATGGATCTCATTGACCATAACATCACCCTTTATAAGCTCAAAGCCTACATATACTGCTCATTTATTTTGTCGATTATTTCCAGAGCCGCCGCAGCTTTCTTTTTCCGGTTCTTCATGGCATACTGTTCCAGGTAGGTGTGAGCCTCCTGCTCCGTCATGCCCCGGAACTCCATAAGCCGGAATTTCGCCGTATCAATAAGCCTGATCTCGTCTATTTTCCGCTCAAGGCGCACGTTTTCCTCATACATTTCGTAAGATCGCCTCAGCGCGGTGTTTACCGCCTTGATGACCTGATACAAGACCTGCCTGGAAAAGGGCTTTGCAACAAGTATGATATCGCCTCTGTCGGCTCTCGGGCTGATTTTTTCGTAGTTTTCGCTCTTTACCAGAACCATACAGCTTGCCGCGGTTATCTCAGCCGCATACTCCGCAAGCTCTATCCCAGCCTCGTCCGCAAGAGGACTGTTTATCAGCACAAGCTCAAAATCTCTGCTTCCGCTCAGTATTTCCCTCGCCTGACGGGCAGAATCCGCCATTGTGACCTTGCAGTTGAAACCCTCCCTGAGAAAGGCGGAAAGCGCATCAGCGGCTTTACCGGCGCTTGAAATTACAATAACTTTCTCCACCGCAGACCTCCGTTAAAGACTGTAGAAAAATTTTCTTTCTTCATACTGCTCTTTATCGTATTCGGCGGAGTATTCTTTCCATTCGCTCTCAGCATTTCTTATCACTTTTTCAAGAAGCTTCTCCGGAACATATTTTTTCAGAAACTCCGAGGACTTCGCCTCCTCGGCAGCTTCGGAAAGGTCGTGGGGAAGAACGGGATAATCCCCTCCGTCTCCGGAAAATTCCTCCGGCAGCTCCATTTCACCGTCAATACCCTCGAGAGCCGCATATATCAGCAGTCCGAACACAAAGTACGGGTTACACACGCAGTCCGGCGCGCGGAGAACTATGGGGGCTTCTCCCTCCGTTTCAAGATTGAGCTTGATGAGCTGTTCGCGCTCCTCCCTTGACCAGGCAATATATCTGGGAAGTGAAAACTCCCCGAATCGCCTGTACGAATTTACCGTGGAATTGGTAAAAAGAGTGTACTCGCGGATGTGGTGCATTATTCCGGCGGCGGCGATGCTTATGTCCTTAAAATTGTCGGCGGACGCAGCGCCGTCGCCGAAGAAATCGCTGTCGCGGAATACGTTTATGCCGATGTGCATACCGTTCCCGCACTCGTCCCTGACAGGCTTCGGCATAAAGCTGCCGTGGATGCCGTGCTGCTCCGCGACTGATTTGACCGCCGATTTGAAGCTCAGGAACGTATCAGCCGCTTTTAATGCGGAGGACGCGTTAAAGTCGATCTCATGCTGACCGTGACCAGCCTCATGCCGCGAGGAAACAGGATGTATGCCCATCTGCTCAAGGGTAAAGCAAACGTCTCTGCGGAAATTCTCGCCCTTGTCGTCAGGGGCGATATCGCAGTAGCCGGCGTAATCATGAGGTATCTTTGTGGGCATTCCGCTTTCGTCCCTGCGGAAAAGCATGAACTCGCTGGAAGTGCCGAAGCGGAAGCACCAGCCCTTTTTCAGAGCTGCCCTTGAAGCCTGCTTCAGGAAGTACCTGCCGTCGCCCTCAAAGGGTGTTCCGTCGCCGTATTTTATATAGCAGAACATACGGATGACTCTGCCGTGCTGGGGTCTCCAGGGCAGAACGCTCATTGTCTGCGCGTCGGGGAAGAGATAGAGATCTCTTCCGCCGGCTATTGAAAATCCGCATATTTTCTTTGCTGTAATTCTGACCCCCCGTTCAAAAACGGAGGTCATTTCCGAAGAAAGAACGGAAATGTTCTTCAGCGTTCCCTTGATATCGCAAAAGGTAAGCTTAACAAATTTTACATCGTTTTCGTCTATATACTGCAAAACTTCATTTTCTGTGTAAACCATAATATTCTCCCCATATGATAGCTTTTTTACAGATTTGTATAACCCATAAGATATTCGTCGGCTTCCTTTGCGGCGTCTCTGCCCTCGCGGATAGCGCGCACGACCAGCGACTGACCGATGTGCATATCTCCCGCGGTGAAAACCTTTTCCACATTCGTCCGGAATCTGCCTGCTTCGGTGGCAACATTGCTCCTGCCGTCCAGATCAACGCCGAAAGCCTCCGCAATATAGTTCTGAGCGCCTAAAAATCCTGCTGCAATGAGACAAAGCTCGCAGGGAATAACTTCCTCGCTGCCCTCTATCTCCCTGGGCGTCATTCTGCCGGATTCCTCATCCTTTACAAAATTCAGGCAGACTGTTCTGACTGCCGAAAGCTTGTTGTCACCGTCCTTGATAAATTCTTTTACCGTGGTGCAGTATCTCCTCGGGTCGCTGCCGAAAACCGCGGCAGCCTCCTCCTGACCGTAATCTGTCTTGCAGACCCTCGGGTACTCCGGCCATGGATTATCCTCGGCTCTCTCATCCGGGAGCTTAGGCATCATCTCCAACTGCACTACCGACGCGCAGCCGTGTCTCACAGACGTGCCCACGCAGTCGTTTCCGGTATCGCCGCCGCCGATTATGACCACGTTCTTATCCTTGGCTGAAATATAGCTGTCGTCAGCCATAGCGGAATTGAGCAGACTTTTCGTAGTAGATTTGAGAAAATCAACGGCGAAGAAGATACCCTCTGCATCTCTTCCCTCCGCCTTTATATCACGGGGATTGGACGAACCGCAGGCGAGAATGACCGCATCGGATCTCTCCAGGATATCCCCGGCGGAAACGCTGTGTCCCACGTCGGAATTAACGGCAAACTGAACGCCCTCCGCTTTCATAAGCTCCACGCGGCGGTTGATCACCGATTTTTCCAGCTTCATGTTGGGGATGCCGTACATGAGAAGTCCGCCGGGTCTGTCCTCGCGCTCGTATACGGTCACGAAATGTCCCCTCTTATTCAGCGTATCCGCCGCAGCAAGACCGGCAGGGCCTGAACCGATGACGGCTATTTTCTTTCCGCTGCGCACTTTCGGGATATCAGGCTTGATAAGTCCGTTCTCGAATCCGTACTCGATAATGGCGTTCTCGTTTTCCTTAACGGTAACAGGGTCGCCGTTAAGTCCGCAGGTACACGCTTTTTCGCAGAGTGCCGGGCATACCCTCGATGTAAACTCCGGGAAGTTATTCGTCATCAGAAGCCGCTGTACAGCCTGCTCCTTATGGTCTCTGTAGAGCAAGTCGTTCCATTCGGGAATAAGATTGTTCAGCGGACAGCCCGAAACCATTCCCCTCATCATTTTGCCGTTCTGGCAGAACGGAACTCCGCAGTCCATGCACCTTGCCGCCTGAGCCTTTCTCTGACTGTCCGACATGGGCTTATGGAACTCGTTATAATTCTTTATTCTTTCAAGAGGCTGAAACGCCTCATTGCCGATTCTCTCAAACTCAAGAAATCCTGTAGGCTTTCCCATTTTTTATGCCTCCTTCTTAGTTATATAAAATGCCTCGATCTCAGCCTGCTCGCTGCTCATGCCCTTTTCCTCCAGGGCAACAACGGTGCTCTGGATCTTTGCATAATCGTGGGGCAGGACCTTCTTGAAGCTTCCGATATATCCGGCGAAATTGTCAAGGATGCTCTTCGCCTTTTCCGAGCCGGTAGCATCAAAATGCTCCTGAATAATTCCTTTCAGCTCCATGATGTCATATTTATTTGTAACAGCCTCAAGTGAGACAAGGGACTTGTTTATCTTCATATACAGGTCTCTTCCCTCGTCCAGGACATATGCGATACCGCCGGACATTCCTGCGGCGAAATTCTTGCCTGTAGCTCCCAGAATAACAGCGCGTCCGCCGGTCATGTACTCGCAGCCGTGGTCGCCGACGCCCTCGCAGACAGCCGTTGCGCCGGAGTTGCGGACGCAGAAACGTTCGCCTGCAATACCGTTGATGAACGCCTTTCCGCTTGTTGCGCCGTAGAGGGCAACGTTTCCGGCGATAATATTCTCCTCAGCCTTAAAGCCTGAGTTTTTCGGGGGATAGAGCACAAGCTTTCCTCCGGAGAGACCCTTGCCGAAGTAGTCGTTGCTGTCGCCTTTAAGCTCCAGCGTCAGACCCTTGGGGATAAATGCGCCGAAGCTCTGTCCGCCGCTGCCGCTGCACTTTACCGTGAACGTGTCGTCATCAAGTGCGCTGTCTCCCCATTTTTTCGTGATCTCCGAACCGAACAGCGTACCCAGGGCACGGTCGGTGTTCTTTACATTTATCTCAATAGTTTTCTTCGTCTTATTTTTCAGTGCAGACGCCATTTTCTTCATGATGACAGTCTCATCAACCGTCTTTTCCAGCTCGAAATCGTAAACGTCCTCTGATTTAAAGCACTGACCGCCGCCGCTGTTTTCGACAGAGCCGCAGAGAATTTCGGAGAAGTCAATATTTCCGCTCTCCGACTTCTTATAGAGCAGGTCGGTGCGTCCGATAAGCTCATCCACCGTGTGGATGCCCAGCTTAGCCATATACTCCCTCAGCTCCTGAGCAACGAAGTGCATGAAGTTGACGATGTACTCGGGCTTGCCCTGAAAACGCTTTCTCAGTTCGGGATTCTGCGTGGCGATTCCCATTGGGCAGGTGTCCAGATTGCAGACACGCATCATCACGCATCCCATAGTTACAAGGGGAGCTGTAGCGAATCCGTATTCCTCCGCGCCCAGAAGAGCAGCCACAAGAACGTCCCGTCCCGTCATAAGCTTTCCGTCGGTCTCGATAACGACCCTTGTACGGAGTCCGTTCATCATCAGGGACTGGTGTGCCTCCGCAAGACCGATCTCCCATGGCAGACCGGCGTTATATATCGAGCTTCTCGGAGCAGCTCCCGTTCCGCCGTCGTAGCCGGAGATGAGGATGACCTGCGCGCCTGCCTTGGCGACGCCGGCAGCAACAGTTCCCACGCCTGCCTCCGAAACGAGCTTGACGGAGATCCTTGCGTCCTTGTTGGAATTTTTCAGGTCATAGATAAGCTGTGCCAGATCCTCGATAGAATAAATGTCGTGGTGAGGCGGAGGTGAGATAAGTCCGACGCCTGCCGTGGAATGACGGGTCTTGGCGATCCAGGGATAGACCTTTCCTCCGGGAAGATGTCCGCCCTCGCCGGGCTTAGCGCCCTGAGCCATTTTTATCTGTATCTCCTTTGCGGAGACAAGATATTCGCTTGTAACGCCGAATCTTCCGGAAGCCACCTGCTTGATAGCGGAGCAGCGTTCCGATTTCAGACGCTCCGGAGCCTCGCCGCCCTCGCCGGAGTTCGATTTTCCGCCGATGCTGTTCATGGCGACAGCCATACACTCGTGAGCCTCCTGAGAAATAGAGCCGTAGCTCATCGCGCCTGTTTTGAACCGCTTGCATATACTCTCCACCGGCTCTACCTCGTCAATGGGAATACCGCCGTTCTCGTCAAATCTGAATCCCAGCAGACCTCTGAGCGTCAGCTCGTTGTCCTCACGGTTGACGGCTGAGGAATACGCCTTGAACATTTCATAATCGCCTGTTTTTGCCGCCTGCTGGAGGAGGTGGATAGTCTCCGGGGTATAGAGGTGATCGCTTTTTCCCGAACGCAGCTTGTGGCTGCCCGAGCTGGTCAGCTCCGGACTTACATTAAGTCCGAGAGGGTCAAATGCGCAGTTATGGAGCTTTTCAGTCCGCCTGCTTATGTCATTCAGGGTAATTCCGCCGATACGGCTGACTGTACCTCTGAAATATTTATCAATAACAGCCTCGGAGATCCCCACCGCCTCAAAAAGCTTTGAGCCTTGGTATGACTGGATAGTAGAAATACCCATTTTCGACGCGATCTTCACTATACCGTGGAGAACAGCGCTGTTGTAGTCAGCCTCAGCCGCATAAAAGTCCTTGTCAAGCATCCCGGTATCAATGAGATCGCGGATAGTCGCCTGGGCAAGATAGGGATTGACAGCACAAGCGCCGTAGCCCAGAAGCGCCGCAAAGTGGTGAACCTCCCTCGGCTCGGCAGATTCGAGAATAATGGCGACTGCCGTGCGTTTTTTCGTAGATACAAGATGCTGCTGGAGAGCCGCGACTGCCAGAAGCGACGGGATAGCCGCGCGGTACTCGTCAACGTCCCTGTCTGACAGAATGAGGATATTCGCACCCTCACGATATGCCTTGTCAGCCTCGATAAACAGCCTCTCGATAGCTCTTTCCAGAGACGTTCCTATATAATAGGTGATCGGGATAACAGCCGTTTTCAGACCGTCCACCTTCATGCTCTTGATCTTCAGCATATCCGTGCTGGTGAGAATTGGATTCTCCACCTTCAGAACATGACAGTTCTCCGGCTTCTCCTCCAAGATATTGCCGTCCTCGCCGATATATGTGCTTGTGTCTGTAACGATCTCCTCGCGGATAGCGTCAAAAGGCGGATTTGTAACCTGTGCAAAGAGCTGCCGGAAATAATTGAAGAGGGGCGGATCTTCGCCGTCAAGAGGCGGAAGCGGAATATCCGAGCCCATGGATGCGATAGGCTCGCTGCCGTTTTCAGCCATGGGAAGAATACTGTTCCGGATGTCCTCATAGCTGTAGCCGAACGCTTTCTGGAGCTTTTCCAGCTCCTCATGGCTGTACGTCTGCACGCCCTTATTGGGGATATGAAGCTCATGAAGTCTTACCAGGTTGCTGTCCAGCCACTCGCCGTAGGGCTGACGTGTGGCGTAGTAGTTCTTTATCTCGTCGTCGTCGATCAGCCGCTTCTGCTTTGTGTCCGCAAGAAGCATCTTTCCGGGACGGAGTCTGTCTTTTTTCACGATCATCTCCGGAGGGACTTCTATACAGCCTGTTTCGGATGACAGAATAAGAAATCCGTCGGAGGTAAGGCAGTAACGCGACGGTCTGAGACCGTTTCTGTCCAGAACAGCGCCCATAACGTCGCCGTCGGAGAACAGAATGGACGCCGGGCCGTCCCATGGCTCCATCATCGTGGCATAATACTGGTAGAAATCCTGCCTTTCCCGTGAGATCGTGCGGTTGTTTTTCCATGGCTCGGGAATGGTTATCATAACCGCCAGGGGCAGCGGCATACCTGACATTACCATAAATTCAAGGGCATTATCCAGCCGTGCCGAGTCAGAGCCGTTTGCATTTATAGCAGGAAGTATCTTGCTCATATCATCGCCTAACGCCTCGCAGTGGACTGTTTCCTCACGGGCAAGCATTTTATCCGCATTTCCTGTGATAGTGTTTATCTCGCCGTTGTGTACGATCAGCCGGTTCGGATGAGCTTTCTGCCAGCTTGGCTGGGTATTTGTTGAGAAACGGCTGTGAACCATGGCGATCGCCGACACAAAAGCCTCGTTCCGGAGATCGCTATAGAACTTTCTCAGCTCGTCGACCAGAAACATACCTTTGTATACGATAGTGCGGCTGGAGAGCGAGCAGACATAGGTATTCTCGTTAGCCTGCTCGAAAACCCGTCTTGCGATATAGAGACGGCGGTCGAAATCAAGTCCTCTGGGGCAGTCGGAGGGTCTCTTCACGAATCCCTGCATGATGCAGGGCATATTGTCAACAGCCTTTTGTCCGAGAACGCCGGGGTCTGAGGGGACATCGCGCCATCCCAGGAACTCCATGCCGCGCTTTTTCAGGATGATCTCGAACATCTTCTTTGCCTGATTGCGTTTCAGCTCGCTCTGGGGGAAGAAAAACATTCCGATGCCGAAATCCCCGTCCTCTCCAAGGTCAAAACCGAGCTTTTCAGCCTCCGCCCTGAAAAATCCGCATGGGATCTGGGAAAGGATGCCGACGCCGTCGCCTGTTTTGCCCTCGGCGTCCTTGCCTGCACGGTGCTCAAGCTTTTCTACTATAGTAAGAGCATTCTCAACAACACGCCTTGATCTTTCCCCGTTTATGTTGACGACCGCGCCGATCCCGCAATTATCGTGCTCAAACTGGGGACGGTAGAGTCCCTGCCTTTCAAACGGAGCTTTTTCTCTGAAATCATCCATTGATCCCACGCCTTTCATATTATTCTTACACTGCGATAATTCTCCCCGAATCAGTCTCAGCCCCATTGCTGAGCCGCGCAGTATAACAAAAGGACGTCCTCAGCAGACACTTAGCCTGTTGGGAACGTCCTTGTTCTAATTCATTCTATCATATTATTCCGGAGATGTCAAGCGGTAAAATTGCATTTTTATTCATTTTGCCGATAATTCACGATATTTTTGCGAAAAAGTCAAAGTTTTATGTTAAAAGCAACAAATCAAAAAATATTTTCAAAAACTCCTTGACAAATTCCGCGGAACGGAGTATAATGACATTGTAAACAGCAAGGGCGCTGCGAGATCAGACGGTGATCTTGTAGCGTCTTTTTATGCGCATATTGTACACAATGGGGTGTATGATCTTCCGGTGTCTCCGGGGACTCATACACCCTTTTTGTATTTCAAAGCTGTAGGACTGCTCACCAAGGTGGGCAAGGGAGGTAATCTTTATGACTCATTTAGCACAAGCGGCTGCCGGGGTCTCTCAGGAGATTGCGGAGTTTGTCGAGAGTACGGCTGACAGCAAGATCTTCGGCGTCTGGTTCCTGATCGCAGTTGCACTGGTATTTTTCATGCAGGCAGGCTTCGCCATGGTAGAGACGGGATTCACCCGTGCCAAAAACGCCGGCAATATTATCATGAAAAACCTTATGGATTTCTGTATCGGCACAGTAATGTTCATACTTATCGGATTCGGCCTGCTCCTCGGCGAGGATGCGGCAGGTCTCATCGGAAAACCGGGATTCGATATTTTCACGGCATACGACAACTTCGATTTTTCAAACTTCGTATTCAATCTTGTGTTCTGCGCCACAACGGCAACTATCGTTTCCGGCGCTATGGCTGAAAGAACCAAATTCATTTCATATTGCATCTACTCCGGCGTGATAAGCGCGCTCATCTATCCTATTGAAGCCCATTGGATCTGGAACTCCGACGGCTGGCTCTATCAGTTGGGATTCCACGATCTCTCCGGCTCGTGTGCAATTCACATGGTAGGCGGTATTTCCGCCCTGGTAGGCGCAACTATCCTCGGCCCGAGAATCGGCAAATTCACCAAGGGCAGCGACGGCAAGACGAAAGTCAACGCTATCCCCGGTCACAACTTGACAATCGGCGCACTTGGATGCTTCATCCTCTGGTTCGGCTGGTACGGCTTCAACCCGGCGGCTTCACAGTCCGTTGAGATGCTCGGCTCTATCTTCCTGACAACAACAATTGCTCCTGCCGTTGCAACCGTTGTCTGCATGATCTTTACATGGGTAAAATACGGCAAGCCCGATGTTTCAATGTGCCTTAACGCCTCGCTTGCGGGACTTGTGGGCATTACGGCAGGCTGCGATGTTATGGACGCTTTTGGCGCTGTCTGCGTCGGCGTTGTATCGGGACTTCTGGTATGCTTCGGCGTATGGTTCCTTGACTATGTTCTCCACGTTGACGACCCGGTGGGCGCAGTCGCAGTCCATATGATGAACGGTCTCTGGGGTACGATCGCAGTAGGTCTCTTTGCTACTGACAAAGCTCCCGGATTTGCGATCGCCCAGGACGGCGGCGCAAGCGGAATCGCAGGCGAGGGTCTCTTCTACGGCGGCGGATTTGAGCTTCTTGGCAAACAGTGCCTGGGCGTTCTCGCAGTCGGCTCATGGACAGCAGTCACAATGATAATAGTTTTCCAGGTTATCAAGCATACAATTGGTCTCCGCGCTTCTGAGCAGGAGGAGATCCTTGGTCTGGACGTTACAGAGCACGGTCTTATCAGCTCCTACGCCGACTTTGCTCCGTCAATGGGCGATATCTCGATGCAGGGCTACACAAAGGACGACGCCAAGAGCGTTGTGAAAGTCCCCGTGGATGAGGCTGTGGAGGTCAAGAACTATGTAGCACCGTCTCAGGACGGCAAACCCAAGATGACAAAGGTCGTTGCGGTCTTCAAGCAGCAGAAGCTCCAGGACTTCATCCAGGCTATGGAGGCTATCAAGATCACAGGTATTACAGTCACAAACGTTCTCGGCTGCGGAATGCAGAAGGGACAGCAGAAATACTACCGCGGCACTCGTATCGAAATGAACCTGCTGCCTAAGATCAAGGCGGAAATAGCGATCTGCGCAGTTCCCGTTGACAGAGTTATCGACTCCGCAAGAGCCGCTCTCTACACCGGAAACTACGGCGACGGAAAGCTCTTCATCTACGATATCGAAAACGTTATCAAGATACGTACCGGCGAAGAGGATTACGCGGCTCTTCAGGACTCCGACGAGGAAAACAAGGTCCTCATGGGTTCTGTGGAGAAATAGGAACCTTTCTTCACAAGATAATGCGCACATATCTTATGAAGACAGATTCTAAATCAAGTTTTAATCGGGCGCGGCGGCTTCAAAAAAAATCTATTTTAAATTCTCCCGCAGGCTGCCGCAGCCCTGATTAATAAATATTATAATTAAAATTATGGAGAAAAGCAGATGTCAGCAAAAACAGCAAAGTATATCTTTGTTACAGGCGGAGTCGTTTCGGGACTCGGCAAAGGCATTACGGCAGCTTCTCTGGGTCGGCTGCTGAAACAGCGTGGCTACAAGGTAACCATTCAGAAATTTGACCCTTACATCAACGTTGATCCCGGCACAATGTCGCCCTATCAGCACGGCGAGGTTTTTGTAACTGACGACGGCGCTGAGACCGACCTTGACCTGGGGCACTACGAACGCTTCGTTGACGAGAATCTTTCGGTCCACTCCAACGTCACCACCGGAAAAGTCTACTGGAACGTTATCACCAAGGAGCGCAGAGGAGATTACCTCGGCGGAACAGTCCAGGTCATCCCTCACATAACAAACGAAATCAAGAGCAGAGTCTACAGCGCCGCAGACGACGCGAACGCCGATGTGGTCATAACAGAGATCGGCGGAACTGTAGGCGATATCGAATCGACACCCTTTCTGGAAGCTATCCGGCAGGTGGGAACGGAGCAGGGACGAAACAATGTGACGTACATACACGTTACCCTTGTGCCCTATATCGCAGGTTCGGAGGAGCTGAAATCCAAGCCCACCCAGCATTCCACAAAGGAACTGCTTTCCATAGGCATACAGCCGGACATTATAGTCTGCCGCAGCGAAATGCCTATCCCGGAGGATATGCAGGCGAAAATCGCCCTCTTCTGCAATATACGCAAGGAGGACGTTATCCAGAATCTGACAGCGCCCTCGCTGTATGAAGTTCCGCTGTGGCTGGAAAAAGAGGGTCTTGCGGATTCAGTGTGCCACCACCTGGGACTGGAAAACAGGACTCCCGACCTTGCGGAGTGGACGGAAATGGTCCGCAGAGCCGAAAACGCCCACAAAAATGTCACCATCGGGCTTGTGGGAAAATATGTCGAGCTTCACGACGCATATCTTTCCGTTGCAGAAGCTCTCCGGCACGGCGGTATCGTCAATGACGCTGCTGTAGATATAAAATGGATAGACTCCGAGGATATAACGTCGGAGAATGCTGCTGAAAGACTGGCAGGCTGCAACGGCATCATTGTTCCCGGCGGATTCGGAAAGCGCGGCATCGAGGGCATGATCGAAGCCATAAGATATGTCCGTGAAAATAAGATACCGTTTTTCGGGATATGCCTCGGTATGCAGATGGCTGTCACGGAATTTGCACGAAACGGTGCCGGCATCGCCGACGCCAATTCCGCAGAGTTTTCCGACACGGCACATCCTGTCATCCACATCATGGAGGAGCAGAAGGATATTTCAGATAAGGGCGGCACAATGAGGCTGGGGCTTTATCCCTGCCGGCTGGATGCGGATTCCAGATGCCGCCAGATCTACGGCAAGGAGCTGATCTATGAGCGCCACCGCCACAGATATGAGTTCAACAACACATTCCGTTCGGTTCTGACAAAGGCAGGATTGAAGATCGCCGGTCTCTCCCCTGACGAAAGGCTGGTGGAGATCGTAGAGCTTCCCGATCACCCATGGTTTGTGGGAGTACAGTTCCACCCGGAGTTCAAATCCCGTCCGAACAAACCGCACAAGCTTTTCCAGAGCTTCATAAAGGCTTCGCTGGAAAATAAGATTTAATGAGGAGAATTATTATGGAAAAGATAACAGATTACTTTGGTTCAATGGTATTTGACGACAGAGTTATGAAAGCCCGTCTCCCTGAAAAGGTCTACAACAGCCTTAAAGAGACTATCGACAAGGGCACGCCCCTTGATGCTTCCGTAGCCGATTCAGTTGCGTCGGCAATGAAAGACTGGGCAATCGAAAAGGGCTGCACCCACTATACGCACTGGTTCCAGCCCCTGACAGGTCTTACAGCCGAAAAGCACGACAGCTTCATCACACCCTCTCCCGACGGCAGAGTTCTCATGGAATTTTCCGGCAAGGAGCTGGTAAAGGGCGAGCCTGACGCCTCATCCTTCCCCTCCGGCGGACTCCGCGCCACATTCGAGGCAAGAGGCTACACGGCATGGGATCCTACCTCTTACGCATTCATCAAGGACGGCACACTTTATATCCCAACTGCGTTCTGCTCCTACACCGGCGAGGCTCTGGACAAAAAAGTTCCTCTCCTCCGCTCAATGGACGCCATCAACAAGCAGGCGCTCAGAATACTGAGACTCTTCGGCAACGACAAGGTACAGGTCGTAAAGACATCCGTAGGCCCGGAGCAGGAGTATTTCCTTGTTCCTGCCGATCTGTACGCACAGAGAAAAGACCTTATCATGAGCGGACGTACCCTGTTCGGCGCAATGCCTCCCAAGGGTCAGGAAATGGAAGATCACTATTTCGGAACGATCAAGCAGAAGGTTTCTGAATACATGGCTGACCTGGATAAAGAGCTGTGGAAGCTCGGTATCCTTGCCAAGACAAAGCACAACGAGGTCGCACCTGCTCAGCACGAGCTTGCACCTATCTACAGCACCACAAATATCGCGACAGACCACAACCAGCTTACTATGGAGGTCATGCAGAAGGTCGCCAAGAAGCACGGACTTGTATGCCTGCTCCACGAAAAGCCTTTCGCAGGCGTAAACGGCTCGGGCAAGCACAATAACTGGTCTATCAGCACCGATACGGGAGTTAACCTCCTCTCTCCCGGAGATACGCCTCACGAGAACGCCCAGTTCCTCCTCTTCCTGGCGGCTGTTATCAAGGCTGTTGACGATTATCAGGATCTTCTCCGCCTCTCCGTTGCAACGGCAGGAAACGACCACCGTCTCGGAGCAAACGAAGCTCCTCCGGCAGTAATTTCTATCTTCCTGGGAGATGAGCTGACAGCCGTTCTGGACGCTATAGAGAATGACACGCCCTACGGCGGAACAAAGAAAGAGAAGATGCAGCTTGGCGTTGACGTTCTTCCTAAGTTCCGCAAGGACACAACGGACAGAAACAGAACATCGCCTTTCGCCTTTACCGGAAACAAGTTTGAGTTCCGTATGCTTGGCTCTTCCAACAGCATATCATGCGCTAACATCCACCTGAATGCAGCCGTAGCCGAAGTTCTGAAGCAGTTTGCAGACGAGCTTGAAAAGGCTGACGATTTCAACAGCGCGCTTCATGAGCTTATCAAGAGAACTATCAGAGATCACAAGCGCATTATCTTCAACGGCAACGGCTACGACGACGCATGGATCGCAGAAGCCGAGCAGAGAGGTCTGCTTAACCTCAAGACTACTGCCGACGCTATGCCGCGCATCTGCGACAAGAAGAACGTGGATATGCTGACATCTCACGGCATCTTTACCGAGGCTGAGATCTACTCACGCTGCGATATTATGCTGGAGAACTACGTAAAGGCTGTAAACATCGAGGCTCTTACGATGATCGACATGGCTCGCAAGGAGATAATCCCTGCCGTAACAAGATTTACTGCCGACACAGCATCCGCCGTTTCAGTGAAGAACAGCGTTGTATCGGTTGCCTGCAAATATGAGAAGAGACTTATCACAATGCTCTCCGACCTCATCGACGAAATGGACGAGGCAGTTACCGCTCTTGAGGGCGCAGTTGCAGAGCTGAAAACAATTGACAGCACGATCAAGGCTTCCGAGTTTGTACGCGACAGCCTGCTCCCGAAGATGGATTCCCTCCGTGCGGCTGCCGACAAGGCGGAAACAGTTACCTCCGAGGACTACTGGCCTTTCCCGACATACGACAAGCTGCTCTTCGGCGTAAAATAATAGACATCTACTTTTCTCCCCATAAAGATCCCCTTCCCTGGCACAAGGCTATGGGAAGGGGATCAGTTTTTATAAAGTTCAGATATGTCACAGGGAAATGATTCCTGCCCGTGCGATAATATAGACCGTATATGCGGCGTACATCAGCAGCATCGCAATGCCGTGAGCGCGTACAAGCTTTTTCTTCGACGCTGCAAAAAGAAGCACAATAACGCTCATGACGATAAGAACAGCAGTGTCCACAACGTTTTCCATGGAGAAAGAAATAGGTGAGATCGCGGAAGCAATACCGAGTACAAAAAGGATATTGAAGATATTAGAGCCTACGACATTTCCGAGAGCCATATCCACCTCGTTCTTCCGCGCCGCAACGATAGACGTCACAAGCTCCGGCAGGCTCGTTCCCATGGCGACAATAGTCAAGCCGATAAGGTTGTCCGACATACCAAATTCACGGGCGATATCCGAGGCGCTCTCGACAACCATTTTTCCGCCGACGGCAATGGCGGCAATTCCGCCTATCATAAAAACAAGCAGCTTCCAGACGGGCATGGTCTTGTAATCTTCCCCTTCGCCAGCCTCCTCACGGGACTTTCTTGCGCTGAGTATCATCATAAGCAGGAATGCCAGAAAAAGAACGAGAAGAACTGCGCCGTCAAGATGACCGACCGTCATCCCCAGCGAGCCGAGTCCCATAAGAAGTCCGGCAGCGGCTATGGAAATAGGAAAATCTCTTTTCAGCGTCGCCTTATTGATAGCCATAGGGCATAGTATCGCGCAGATTCCGCAGACTACCATAAGATTAAATATATTTGAACCTACCGCATTGCTTACAGCCAGCTCGTTTTTATCCGCGAGAGCCGCACTGACGCTGACGGAGGTCTCGGGGAGGCTCGTTCCCATAGATACGATCGTCATACCTATTATAAGCGGAGGGATCTTCAGCATTTTCGCCGCAGCCGAACTGCCATCCACAAAAAAATCCGCCCCTTTTATAAGAAGAACGAAACCAACGACCAACCAAACATACATCATACAGCTATCACCTGATCATTCAAAATAGACTTTCTCTATTATAACACATCTCCGCCGTCTTTTCAAGCAAAATTTCAAATTATTGACATATAAAATTCAGATTCCCGTAATTTGCAATAATAAACAAATTTATTTGCCATATTCAAATAAAAAAATACAATTCACAGAAAATTTAAATTGCGTCTTTTTTTCTTGAAAAATGTCGAATTTTGTGATAAAATGTAATTTGGTATTTGAGGGCTTTTCGCCTCAAAACAATTAATTTCCGGCGGAATACTGCTGTCTGCCGGAAATAAACGGAGGTAATTTTATGTTGGCAGCACAAATTTTTGCCATAATTATCTTTGTCGTGATGTTCATTATGATCGTCCTGGACAAGATAGAACGGCATTACGTAACACTGGGCTGCGGCGCGCTCACTCTTGCTGTGGTTTTTGGCATCTGCATGAGAAGCTTTTCCGCATTCTGGGACACCCTGGCGATCAAGAATTTTATCAGAAAGGATTTCTGGTATCAGGTCACCGAAAGCGAAAGCAAAGGCATCAACTGGGCGACTATCATATTCATCGCCGGAATGATGGTAATGGTAGAGGGCATGGCAAAGGCTGGATTTTTCCGCTGGCTCTGCATGAAGATCGCGTTTTTAGTCAAGTGCAGAACTATCCCGGTATTCATAACATTTATGATAATGTCCGCTGTTCTGTCAATGTTCATTGACAGCATCACTGTTATTATGTTCCTTGCGGCGGTCACTATCGAGCTTGCGCAACTCCTTAAATTCAACCCTGTACCGATGATCCTTTCCGAGGTTTTCTGCGCAAACTTAGGCGGTTCGGCAACGATGTGCGGCGATCCGCCCAACATCATCGTAGGAACCTCGCTGGGCTTCTCCTTCTTCGACTTCCTGACAAACACGGGATTCTGCGCAGGTATCTGTCTGGTATTCACCATTCTTTTCTTCTACTTCGCATTCAAGAAGGAGCTGAAGCAGAACGAAGGCGAGGCGGTTGACATTTCCAAACTGCCCTCTCCCTCATCGGCTATCACCAACAAGAGGGATTTCGCTGTAAGCTGCGTAATTTTCGGACTTGCCGTGATCCTCCTTGTAACTCACTCCATGACGCACCTTACCGTTGCGACTATCGGTCTCGGCATTGCTCTGCTGACCCTTATAACTGCCGGAAAGGATGCGCTTGGTCTGCTGAAAAAGGTCGACTACAAGACAGTCGTTTTCTTCATCGGTCTGTTTATCGTTGTAGGCGGACTTGAAGAGACCGGTATTCTCGAATACATAGCTGACTTCATTGGAGACATCAGCGGCGGAAACGTTTATATTATGGTTGCCATTATTCTATGGGTCTCCGCAATTGCCAGCGCATTTGTGGACAACATTCCCTTTGCCGCAACAATGGTTCCCGTTATCCAGAGTCTTGCCGCTTCGTCGGGAGTTCCGATCTCCACCCTTGCCTGGACACTTTCTCTTGGCACGGACATTGGCGGAAGCGCAACGCCTATCGGCGCATCTGCGAACGTTGTGGGCACATCCGTTGCCGCAAAGAACGGCTATCCCATAAGCTGGGGAAGATACTGCAAGAAGCTTGCTCCTGCAACAATAATGGTACTTACCATTTCAACCGCATATATATTTGTAAGATATCTATAATTACTAAGAGGAGGTTTTCAATATGTCTCAGATAATCGTTTCTGTGGGAAGAGAATTTGGCAGCGGCGGTCGTGTTATCGCCGAGGAGCTTGCAAAGAGACTCCAGTTGCCGATCTACGACCGTCATCTTATTGTTGAGATCGCCAACAAGACCGGTATGTCTGCCGAGGACATAGAAAAGCTTGACGAAGCGCCGAAGTCCAGGCTCACCTCGCGGCGTGTAAGGGGTTTCAGCAACTCCATTGAGGACAACATAGCGGAGATGCAGTTCAACTTCATCCGCAAGAAAGCTGAGGAGGGCGAATCCTTTGTCGTTGTGGGACGCTGTTCCGAGTCGAAGCTCCGTGATTTCGATTGTCTATGCTCGCTGTTTATTATCGGCGATATGGACAAGAAGATCGAGCGTGTCATGGAAGTTTACGGCATGAATAAGTCCGAAGCTAAAGGATTTATTGAGAAAAAGGACAGAAAGAGAAAACGTTATCACAACTATCACGTAAGTCTTCATTGGGGCGACTCCAGACTTTATGACCTGACAGTAAACAGCAGCCGGCTTGGAATTGATAAAACGGTTGATTTTCTGGAGGGTTATATTCGCACCAGAATGGCGGCTAACGAAGGAAAATAAGCGGCAAGCACCGGGTTTCCAAAGGGACAATGTCCCTCTGGCAGGGTTTGGGGCAGCG
>JAGBGT010000055.1 GCA_017935865.1 Ruminococcus sp.
GGCTCGAACTCGCTACCTCCACCTTGGCAAGGTGGCGCTCTACCAGATGAGCTAAATCCGCATTGGCGACCCGGATGAGGCTCGAACTCACGACCTCTAGCGTGACAGGCTAGCGTTCTAACCAACTGAACTACCGGGCCAATGGTGGGGACTACAGGGCTCGAACCTGTGACCCTCTGCTTGTAAGGCAGATGCTCTCCCAGCTGAGCTAAACCCCCACGCTTTTGCCGTCGTCATCTTTACCGCTGATGACTTAATTATTATATCACATCTTTTTTCATTTGTCAAGCCTTTTTTGATAATTTTTCAAAAAAATTTTTCAAGGCAACACCACACAAAGATTGTGCCGGAGATGCGCAGTCGATTTTTTCGTCAGATTGTATAAAAACGACGCAGGCAGGCTGCTCGAACGAGCCGTCCCCGCTGTCACTCCGTGACATCTCCCCACCCCGTGGGGAGTCACCTGTCAAGGAGTTTTTGTGCAAGATGAGGTCAAAAGCGCAAGCAGATTCGGTGCAAAGCTGTAAGGCGGTCTTTGTGCGGTGTTGCCTCAAGCGTTTTCTTTGCGGAAAACCTGACTTTTTTTACATGAGCTATTGAAATTGAAATATAAAAGTATTATAATATATTTATATTCACTTACGGAGGAAAAAATGAATACTACAGATTATAGATCACATATCGGCAGGATCATCATAACGCAGGAGGAGATCAACGCACGGATCTCAGAGGTTGGAAAACAGCTCAGTGCGGAATACAGCGGTAAACCTCTGCTTCTTATCAGCGTGCTTAACGGAGCGTTTGTCTTTATGGCGGATTTGTGCCGCTCCCTGACGATACCCTGCGAGATCGGTTTTATGTGCGCTAAAAGCTACTGCGGAACAGAATCGACTGGCAGCGTAGAGATAACCATGGACGTATCACAGGACATCAGCAAATTCCACGTTATTATCGTTGAGGACATCATAGACACCGGCAGAACGCTATCCGTTCTCTCACGTATGCTCCGTGACCGGCAGCCTTTATCCTTTAAAATCATCACTCTGCTGGACAAACCGTCGCGCAGAGTTGTTGACCTTAAACCGGATATTGCCCTTTTCACTATTCCTGATCTGTTTATTATAGGCTACGGGCTTGACTTCAATGGCTGCTACCGCAATCTTCCCTATATTTCAGAGTATATTCAATAAGTCCGGATAATATGCGGTGAGATGTCGCCTCAAGCATTACATATAAATAGTTCAAGCCCTGTCTTGAGCCTGTTCAGTATCTTTTTCCGCACGTCTTTTCGGCAAATTTTGCCATTGACTGCGTCAAAAATCCTTGAAATGCGTCAGCATTCCTGCGGCTTTTCTCCTTGTCGGTTGAAAAATCTGCACACACCGAGATACTAAGCAGGCTCTTAAACGAATTGAAAAAGAAAACTCACTTTACAAGAAAACTCCTATTGGCAAATTGCACAAAAAACCCCTGCAAAACAACGTAAGCAGTGGTTTTTCAATATTAATATTTAGCGCCCATTTCCTGTAATTTGTTTACACGATTTTCAGGACTGGGATGCGTTGACGAAATTTTGTCTATAATTCCTTGATGTTTATTGAAATATGTGGTTTGTACATAGTGCAGAAAGCTGCAAAGTCCGTTACCATAACCTGCGTTGAATGTGAATTTATCTGCATCATATTCCATATCACGAGAAGAAGGTCTTGTCAGCAATACAGTTATTGCAGACCATATCAATGCAGGAACAGAAACTATTAAATCTCTGATAAAGCATAAAAGCTTCATGACTATCCGGAAATATTGATCGCTCTTATTTCGCTTCTGGGAACGCTTGCCGGGTCGCTCGGAGGCATCCTTGTAAGTTCCAAGCTTACGAATTACCGCATAGAACAGCTCGAAAAGAAAGTGGACAAGCATAACAAATTTGCCGAGCGGATGCCTGTCGTCGAGGAGCAGATAAAAGTTATCAACCACAGATTGGAGGATCTGGAGCATGAAGATCAAGGACAAGCTGGCAAAGCTCATTGACGTGAAATCCCTTGTAACGCTGATTTTAACGGCTGTTTTCGCCGTCCAGACAGCGAAAGGGGAAATTACGTCGGAGCAGTTTCAGACCATATTTACGACCGTTATAGCGTTCTATTTCGGCACGCAGTTCAACAAAAATTCCAGGGAAGATTAAATCATGAATACATACAGATCGACCGACAAGACTCAGCTCACGGCGCATTTCAACGTCAGCGAGTTCAGGTGCAGGTGCGGCAGAAATCACGATACCAAGCTCGATACCGACCTTGTGGATAAGCTTGAAAAGCTCCACAAGGCTCTGGGCTGCTCGAAGATAATCGTTAATTCAGGCTATCGCTGTCCTGCCCATGACAGAAACGTCGGCGGCAACGGCAGCGGTCAGCACACCAAGGGTACTGCCGCGGACATCGTCTGCTACGATTCCAAGGGGCGCGTAATATCCTCGAAAATCGTCTGCTGTGCCGCTCAGGATATCGGCTTCGGCGGTATTGCAAATATCGACGGCACTTACACTGCGACTCATGTTGATGTGCGCGTGAGCAAGTGGTTCGGGGACGAGACTAAGGGGGATAATTACAATATTCCCTCGGGGGATTTCTATAGGCATTATAAGCTCAGCGAGATTGACGTTTACGGCGCTGCTGCTCAGGTGAAGAAAACAAAAGCCGTTACTCTTACTGTTGACGGTGTGACATACAGCGGAACGCTCACTGAAAAATAGCAAGTCGAAAATCTGACACCCTATTTGACACCCATATCACTGAAATTTTGATGTATTTTCATGTAATTTTGCGTATAGTGTATAATAAATAAAGAAGGCTTGAATACGTTAAAACAACGTATTCAAGCCTTTTTTTCTGGTCGAGGTGACAGGATTTGAACCTGCGGCCCCTACGTCCCGAACGTAGTACTCTACCAAACTGAGCCACACCTCGCCATTCAATCTATTACCTAACCATTATACTACATTATAATAAAAAAGTCAATAGCAAAACCTTTATTTTATTTTTTTAACATTAGTTGATCTCCTTGGGAACTGGAAAGACCGTTCAGACAGCGCTTTTTAGTTTCCAGGAAGTTCTGATTAAGGACAACACTGCACAAAGACCGCTCGACGACTTTGTACGAATCCGCTTGCGGTATTGCCTAAACTGTAACACATCCGCCCCGTAAATCATATACTGAAACAAAATACTGTTTGGGGGTATATAAAATGGCAAACGGCATTGACGTTTCACAGTGGCAGGGCAGAATAGAGTGGCAGCGTGTGGAAACTGATTTCGTCATTATCCGCGCCGGCTACGGACGGCTTATCAGTCAGAAGGACACAGAGTTTGAAACCAATTACGTGGGTGCCAGGAGCCATGGGATCCCCTGCGGCGCATATTGGTTCAGCTATGCTGTAACTCCCGAGGAAGCCCGGGCAGAGGCTGATGCCTGCCTGTCCGTTATCCGCGGTAAGCAATTCGAGTATCCGATATATTATGACGTGGAAGACAGCCGTATCCTCAGTCTTGGAAAGAGCGCAGTCAGCGGCATTATCCGCGCATTTATGGATAGGATCGAAAGAGCCGGATATTTTGCCGGACTTTATATGTCAGCCGACGACCTGGCAGCCTACGCTGACGAGGATATCCGCAGGAGATAT
This sequence comes from Ruminococcus sp., assembly GCA_017935865.1. Taxonomy (GTDB): domain Bacteria; phylum Bacillota; class Clostridia; order Oscillospirales; family Ruminococcaceae; genus Ruminococcus. The sequence goes on from JAGBGT010000055.1 coordinate 3,680, forward strand.
GCTGTCTGGGTCGCTGACTACAACACAGACAGACCGGATTACGACGGCACATACGGTATGTGGCAAAAGTCCTCCACGGGAAGGATCGACGGCATTTCCGGAAATGTGGACATAGACGAAGCCTTTGAGGATTACCCTGAGATCATCAGAAACGCCGGTCTCAACGGGTCAGACCCCACGCGGAAAGAACATTTCCTGACGATAATCATAGACGGCGAGACTATCATAAGGGATTACAGGTTTTGATATTATTGACACTCCGCCGCAAACGTTGTATAATATATTTATTAAGCAGAAACAGGAGGTACAAAAATGAGACGTCGTTATATTTTCCGCGGTTATGTGCAGGGCGTAGGATTTCGCTGGAGGGCAAAACATCTCGCATCGCTCCACTCTGTAACCGGATATGTTCGCAATCTGTATGACAGCACTGTGGAAATGGAGGCTGAGGGCAGAGAGGAAAACATTGATATGCTCGTCCAGGGCTTGATGAACAGCAGATATATAGAGATCATGGATTACAGCGTCAGCTCCGTTCCCGACGAAAACAGCAGGAGCTTTGAAATAAGGTCGTGATCCAGGCGATCCCTCACAGAAAATGTGCCGGAAATGCGTTTTCCGACAATATAATAAGCCTGTTCAGCATCCCAACGCGCGCGGGGAGATGCCAAACAGGCTATTTTCTTTGTAATCTCAAAACCTTTTTCATAGCTGCATCAAGAGGCTTGAACAACAGAAGCGCTATCATGAAATTGCCCGCACAATGCACAATATCAAAGGGAATACCGCTGATCCAGTAGCTGAAAGCATATGCCGGGGAGAAAAAAATATACGGGATCGCAAACAGCGCTCCGAAGCATAGTCCGAATCCGCCGTCAACTATCGCCCACACAAAGGGACTTCCGCTTTTCCGCAGAACGTAAACCAGCAGAGAAAACAGCGGCCACACCGCCAGATAGGTGAACCACCATATGCCGAAGCCCCAGGTGAGAGCCGTCAGGCAGACGTAGACGAAGCAGGCTGCCGTCCCCTCTTTCCCAAGATTCCGGGTAAAAACAACGATGAGCAGGGTCACAAGCTCGATATTCGGCAGAAAAGATAATGAAACCTGTGCGGCGTAGAGCAGCGCGCCGAGCACTGCAATACGCGCCGCCCTGACCGCTGCTCCTCTGCCTTTTACCATCCGATCTTCAGTTCAAGGGAGTATTCCGCCCCGTCCTCAATAACGATTTCGTCAACGCCGGTCACCGCCGATTCGCCGTTGACCATAACGCACCACCAGGACTGGTCGTCGCTGCTGGCTTCATAACCGTTAACTGAGGTGATAAACCGTCCGTATTCGCTTGTATCGAAGCCTATTATCCCCTCTTTATCGAGAAAATCTCCAAGATATTCCTCTTTCGTCTCATACTTTTCCTCAAAGTCATAGCTGTCGCGTTCCGAAGCTATCCGGAGGGTGATATTTTTTCCGCCCTCAACCGGCTCATCCTTGAAGCTTCTGGAAAGGAACCACATTCCGACTGCCAGACCGACGAGTACGATAATTCCAATAATTATCAGAATTATCTTCTTTTTACTTTTGTTTGCCTTTGATGTTTGTTCCATTTTTTCTTTTCCTTTCGGTATTTTTCCGCAAAAAGCTTCTTGGCATATACAGACAAGAAGCGATTTTGCTATGGCAGCACCGCACTCCCTGTACGGTGCTGCCTATACAATATAATTTTCAATTTCTTCAAAAATCTCACTGTTTATACTGCGCAGGGACGCCGCTCCGTCCACACCGGTTATTATATGATCCACCAGGACTATTCCTGCGGAGGAAAGCGCCTTTACGATCCTGCGTGTAGCCTCATGATCCGCAGCGGAGGGCGCACAGCTTCCCTTAGGGTGACAGTGGGATATGAAAATATTTTTCGCTTTATTCTTCAATGCAAACCCGACCGCGTTCCTTGCAGTCGCTTTCACATCATCCGTACTGCCATAGCCGAGGATCTCACTGCGCTTGATATTATATAACTTATTAACTAAAACGCCGACAAAGATCTCGCGGTTTCTTCCCTTCATAAATTCCCGGAAGTACTTTTTGGCATTTTCCGCCGTATTCAGCCTGATCTTATCGGCTTCGTTCTTCTCACATCTTCTTTTAAGCTGCAAGATCAGATCCAGCAAGACAGCGCTGTGAACATTCGCGCCGCACTCATTCATAAGAAAGTGGACGTCAGCCTGAACTGCCGTAGCCGTGCCGCCGCAGATCTCATTTATCCGTTCTGCCACAGCGTCTATATTACCAGCCTTTTCCGAGTAGGAAAGAAGCAGTCTCAGCTTTTCGTCCCGGTCAAGAGAATCATAGCCGTCCCTAAAAAGCTTTTCTCTGAGATTTAATGTTTTCTTCATCCATGTAGATTTCCGGCATCCAAGAGCCTGTTTAGCTTACGGCAGCATCGCACAAGGATCGCGTGGTGTTGCCCTAAATCGCGCTGCTGTATTTCAGTGAAAAGGTATTTTTGCTATTGACGATAATACAGTCAGAAACAGTTATGTCCAGCGGCGAAAGCTTTTCGGAAAAGAGCTTAACGACGTCAAAATCGGCGCTGTCGGGAGTCAATGGACCGGCTCCGTGATTAATGCCTATAACAACGCTGCTGCATTGACGGAGAACGAGCGACTCCACGATTCCCCTGACTTCCTCATCCGATGCAAGAAGCTTGTCCTTGAAGAACATAAGCTTTGTATTATTGGCAGGGCAGTGAACGATGCACAAATTCTCCGCAGCTCCGGTGAAATGATCGCGGAAATACTCGGAAATATTCTCGTATGACGCAGTCATCCCACGGACGGGTACAGCCGAGCCGTACTCCTCGCTCACCTGCCGCATAAAGCCGATAAAGGCGGCGGCTGCATCGCCGATCCCCTTAACTTGCTTCAGTTCCTCCGGCGGAGCATTGAGCACGCCTTTCAGGTCACCGAATTTTACGATGAGATCATGGGCAATTTCGTTTGTATTCCTCCGCGGCATAGCATAAAACAGCACAAGCTCCAGAAGTTCGTGGTCGAAAAGAGAATCCGCCCCGAACCGGATAAACCGCTGCCTGATCCTGTCTCTATGTCCTGCGTGGCACGATTCATCGCCCATATGCCAACCATCCTCTCTGCATATCGTGATCGTATTATACCATATTTTTTCAAATAAGTCAACCGACCGAATATCACAGGCTTCTGATATTCCAGATATTCTCCGCGTAGTCCGCAATAGTTCTGTCGGAGCTGAATTTGCCTGCCATGCACATATTCATCCACTGCTTCCTGGCAAAGGCAACAGGGTCGCCGCTGTAGTCGGCGTTGGATTTCAGCTTCGCCTGAACATAGCTTTCCAGGTCGCCCAGGAGGTAATAATGATCCGGCGAATGCCAGCTCGCGCCGTCCAGGAGGGAGGTGTACAGCTCGCGGAAATCTCCGCTGCCGCCGTCGGAAACAGTTCCGTCGATAAGCGTGCTCACAACCGCCTTTATCCTCGGATTTTCGGCAAATATCTTTCTGCTGTCGTACTTCGGAATTATCTCGTCCAGCTCCTCTACCCTTGCGCCGAAGATATAGTTGTTCTCCTCGCCTGCCTCCTGCACGATCTCGATATTCGCACCGTCGTAGGTTCCCAGCGTAACAGCGCCGTTAAGCATCAGCTTCATGTTGCCGGTGCCGCTTGCCTCCGTACCCGCCGTGGAGATCTGCTCGGAAATATCAGCCGCGGCAACAAGCTTCTCGGCGTATGAAACGTTGTAATTCTGGACAAAAACGACCTTGATGAGATCCTTTGTCTCCGGGTCGGATGAAACGAGCCTTCCGATTTCGTTAATGAATTTGATTATCGCCTTTGCGCGCCTGTAGCCGGGAGCTGATTTCGCCCCGAAAATAAAGGTTGTCGGAGCAAAGTTCTTTATGCTGCCGTCCTTGATGCCGTTGTAGATATAGAGGATTGAAAAAGCGTTCAGCAACTGTCTTTTGTACTCGTGAAGCCGCTTTATCTGGATATCGTAGATCGAGCCGGGATCTATCTCCGCGCCGTCGCGCTCTGCGATAAACGCCGCAAGCTGCTCTTTTTTCGTCCTCTTGATGTCCATAAACCGCCGTATCACGGACTCGTCCTCTGCATATTTCGCCAGCTCTTTGAGCCTGTCCAGATCGACAAGCCACTGGTCGCTGCCCAGCAGCTCCGTAATAAGAGCGGAAAGCTCCATGTTGCACAGACCAAGCCAGCGTCTCTGGGTGATACCGTTTGTCTCGTTGCGGAAACGTTCCGGATAGACGCTGTACCAATCCGCCAGAACCGTGTCTTTCAGGATACTGGTGTGTATCTCCGCCACGCCGTTGATATGGCTTGATCCGTAGCACGCCATATCCGCCATGTGGATAAGCTCGCCCTTGATGATCTTCATGCGGTTGATCTTGTCTTTCTGTACGCCAGACGCGTACATCTCAGCAATAAGCTCCTCGTTTACCTGGATGATGATGCTGTAAATTCTCGGAAGCAGTTCCTCAACAAGTCCGACCCACCACTTTTCCAGAGCCTCCTGCATAACAGTATGGTTCGTGTAGTTAAAGACTTTTTTGGCTATTTTCATGGCTTTTGCAAAGGAATACCCCTCATTGTCAACCAGTTGACGGATAAGCTCGGGAATTGAAATTACCGGGTGGGTGTCATTGAGCTGAATCGAAATATAATCTCCCAGGTTGTCAAGTGTGCCGAAGCGTGCCTTGTGCTTCCTGATAATGTCCGTCAATGACGCACAGCTAAAGAAATACTGCTGTTTCAGACGCAGCTTCTTTCCCTCGTTTGTGTCATCGTTAGGATAGAGCACCCGTGAAATATCCTCTGCCAGAATCTTCTCCTTTGAAGCCTCCAGATAATTCTGGCGGTTGAACATATCGAAATCGAATTCCTTTATCGGCTCAGCCTGCCAGAGGCGGAGAGTGCCGATATTTTCTGTCTTACAGCCGAAAACAGGCATATCGTAGGGCACAGCCTTTACCGTCTGACCGCTGTAGTGAACGAAAACCGTGTCCTCCTCGCAGCGCCTCGACCAGCAATCGCCGTATTTCGTCCAGTCGTCGATGTCCTCACACTGATAGCCGTCCACGATCGACTGCTTGAAAAGTCCGTATTTATAGCGGATCCCGTAGCCGTCCAGCGGCAGGTTCAGTGTAGCCGCACTGTCCAGGAAACAAGCCGCAAGTCTGCCAAGTCCGCCGTTGCCGAGCGCGGCATCCTCTATAACCTCCAGATCAGCCAGATCAATTCCCAGCTCCTTGAACGCCTGATTTACCTCGCCGTAAATTCCCAGGCAGAGCAGGTTATTGTAGACAGCTCGTCCCACCAGGAACTCCATTGACAAGTAGGCTGCGCGCCGAGTGCTCAGGTGCTTCTGGCGGCTTTCGTCCCACTTTCCGCTGTACATCTCCATTACCGTGTCGCCCAGGGCATTATGGAGCTGCTGCGGCGTGGCGGATCTTATATCTTTCGGTAGCCTGCCGGTAAATTTCTCAATAAAAATCGTCTTATCCATGTGTTGCCTCCATTATCTGTTGTACATTTTGTTGAGCTTTTTGATTTTCTTCGCCAGCCCGTCGGTGAACTGCTCCGCCGATGTCCTGAACTGCCAGTTCATGCCGAGGGTCGAGGGCGTATTCATTCGCGCGCTTCCCGGACTGTCCAGAAAATCCTGCATCTGAGCAGCGGCAACCTCTGCCACACTTCCCCACGCCTGACGCACAACAGCCATGGGAATATCTTGCTTCTTCTTTACATTCAGGTACTTTTTGGCGAATTTAAGGGACTTCTTGTCCATATTCTCTACCCAGCCGTTAAGAGTCTCGTTGTCGTGAGTGCCGGTGTAGGCGAAGCAATTTGTGGTCGTGAAATTATGTGGAAGATGCTCGTTTTCGCCGTCGCTGAAGCCGAACTGCAATACTTTCATACCCGGATAGCCGCACTTATCCAGCATTTCCCGGACCTCCGGCGTAATGAATCCCAAATCTTCGGCAATAATATTCAGCTTGCCCAGCTTTTCCTCCGCACACCTGAAAAGCTCGTAATTCGGGCCCTTTTTCCATTCGCCGACTGTCGCGTCCTCATTGCCGTAAGGAATGGTGTAGTAGCTCTCAAATCCCCGGAAATGATCTATGCGGACGATGTCGTAGAGCGCCGACGCTGATGCGATGCGGTTTATCCACCATTTGTATCCGGTGCTCTTGTGATATTCCCAGTCATACAGCGGATTTCCCCAAAGCTGTCCGGTAGGGGAAAACTCATCCGGCGGACATCCTGCCACCCGGACAGGCCGGCGCTTCCGGTCGAACCAGAAGAGCTTGTGATCCGCCCACGCCTCTACGCTGTCGAGGGCGCAGTAGATCGGGATATCGCCGACGATCTCAATACCGCTGTCGTTGGCATAGGCTTTCAGTGCCTTCCACTGGCGGCTGAACTGGAACTGTATGAACTTATAGAAGCCGATGTCGGATTTCAGCTCTTTTTTCGCCTCAGCAACGGCTTTAGGGCGGTGCATGGCGATGGCGTCGTCCCATTCATACCATGCCTTTCCGCCGTTTTGGAATTTCAGCGCCATAAACAGGGCATACTCCTCCAGCCATTCCTTTCCGGCATCGCAGAACTTCTTATACGCCGGAAACTTCGACGGTTTGAATCTCGAATATGCCAGACGGAGAACATCGAAGCAGTGGTCGTAGACGGAGCTGTAGTCCACCCTGTCCGGCTGAGAGCCCCAGTCGATATCAGCATACTCGCCGCGCTCCAGCAGACCGTCCCCCTCCAGTATCTCGAAGTCGATGAAATATGGGTTTCCGGCGTTGACGGAGAACGACTGGTATGGGGAGTCGCCGTAGCTTGTGGGGGAAAGCGGCAATATCTGCCAGCACTTTACCCCCGATTTTTTCAGAAAATCCACAAATTCAAAGGCGTGTCTGCCCATTTTGCCGATGCCATACTCTGAGGACAGGCTGGAAATGTGGAGAATAATGCAGCTTTTTCGCATTTGTAAAGCTCCTATCGCTAAAGTTTATTTGTGCGGTGTTGCCTTTATTCCTTTTGTATATTTTGCGTCTTTTATCGCAAAATAATCCCAAAAGGTAGGTTATGTATATGAAATACAGTCAATATATTTTTACTTTTCTCATGGGATATTTTATTTATGCCTTTGTGGAGATCTCCGCCAGAGGCTATACCCACTGGACTATGTGCCTGACCGGAGGACTCGCCCTGACGCTGCTCCACCTGATAAACGGCAGAAAAGCCATGACACTCATCAAGAGCTGTCTTGCAGGTTCGGCGGTAATAACGGCGCTGGAATTTGCCGTCGGCGTCTTTGACAATATTATAATGGGGTGGCACGTGTGGGATTATTCAGATCAGCCTTTTAACCTGCTTGGTCAGATATGCCCGCTGTTTACGGCGATGTGGTTTATCCTGTGCATCCCGGCGTTTTTCCTGACGAGAAAAATTCGCCGCCGCTTTGAGTAAATACAGATAGTATACTTTCAAAACTAATTTTCATTAAGTATAATCAAAAAATAAGCTGCTCCATACCGGAACAGCTTATTTCAGCTCATGGTCTAATAGTCTCAGCAGTAAAGCCGGAAATCAATAATTCTGGTTTGAATCGGCATTAAAGAACTGATTGCTGCTTTCTGTATAATAGTCATTGGGCTCCAGGGACATGAAATCGTCGTCCTCCATCTCGGGCAGTCTTGCGCCGCAGCGTCCGCAGAACTGGAATCTCTCGTTGACCTCCGCGTCGCACTTGGGGCAGATCTTATAGCCTCTGATGCCGTTAAGCTCAAATCTCATCTTCTTGATACGTCTGCGTCTTGTGTCGATGTCATCGCAGAGCACCTTGAGAGCCGCAGGATCCTCGTTGGGATTCTTGTAGTACTTCTTACCGATATCGGTAAAGATCTCAACGATTCTCTCCTCTTCATACAGAATCTTTCTCTTCAGGTTATTAGCCTCAGAGATGTTTTTGGTCTTGTCAGAAATGCCTTTTCCGGCGCCGCTGATCTTATCAAGAAGACCCATTATCATCACTCCTATGATTAAATAATTTGATTTTCACTGTTGCAGCCGATACCAATTCCCACCCCTGTCTACAGGCGATCAAAAATCAATACAGCGCCGCACGTCTATGTATATTATTATACATTTTTTATTGAATTTTGTCAAGGGCTTTGACAGATTTTTTCTCAGCATTGTATAAAGTCACAAATTTTCCGTTCATATTTTGGCAGGAGCATAAAATTACTTTTCCTTTACAAACGCCGGATAGTATACCTCGCCGTCGTCGGCAAAGTAGAGGAAGATAGGCTTATTTATACAGCGTTCTATCTCAAAGAGCTTTCGTTCAACTCCATATGATGCATCAGTCAGATACATCGCTATCAAGCCGTTATATTCTTCGCTTTCCTTGTATTCACCGTTGTTTATTAGGTTTCCCTCATGGTTATACCACATCCACTTACCGTCCTCAAATTCAATTGTTGAATCCGTATAGTCGCTGTAATAATTAGAGGTTATAGCTCTTTCAACATATTCCAGATGATCGATAATCATTGGACCGTCCTCCAACGCCTTGTATTGATCAAAATTCAAAGTAAAATTTTCACCCGATACATACTTACCATCAAATTCAAAACCGTATATGTCCGTGCAAAGCACATCACCCATATTGTAAAGATTTGCAGGAGCTTCTTCACGCGCTTCAAAGTTTATTGCACCTGATCTTGTCGATTTAGGAATAATAGCAAAATCAACAATCTTATCAACTTTTGAAGTCCAAGACAAAGAATACACTGGCATTCCGCCAGTAGCATTCAGATTTTCAAGCATAGAGAGCAAAGCTTCCTCTCTGAGATCCTCAGCTTCATCGCCCATCGCGACCGACCATATATCGTCATTATGCCTGCGCTCCATTGACCGATACTCAAAATTAAACTTACCTGTTTTTTCATCAATTTCATAACCGGCAAGATACGTATTATATTCATATACCCTACTATTTTGATAAAAAATCGTTGCATTATCACCGTCAAAATCTATACTATAATAGCCAGCATTTTCATCAGCATGGTCTTTGATCGCACCGTCAAAATCATCGGTGTAATCTTTATAGAAATCAAAATTTGCGTCAAGCGTGAAATATATTCCCTCGGGCTTTTCACGGCTCAGCATTGCAGAACCATGAAAAGTATTTTTATCCTCTGGCTCTTCATTGCCTTGAAATTCAGATTCTTGCTCGGAATTTTCCCTCGCAGGCTCCTCCTCATTTCGGGTTTCAGATTCCTGCCCGGAATTTTCCCCCGCAGGCTCCTCCTCATTTCGGGTTTCAGATTCCTGCCCGGAATTTTCTTTCCCGGATTCTTCATCGCTGCGAAATTCAGATTCATGCCTTGAATCTGCATCATCAGACTTTTTATTGCCGCACGCCGCCAAACCGCAGGTCATAGCCGCTGCCATCGCAAGACAGCAAATCCTCTTTACTCTCATATAAACCACCTTTTCCGGTTTACCCGCCAACGACCGAAAACCTCCCCGTCGCCGACGATAAACCCGACCTCAATCAATCATGGAGCTTACGTCTGTCGATAACCCGGACAGCCTTGCCCTCGCTTCGTGTAATGGACTTCTGTTCAACCAGGTGTACCTTAGGATTGATTCCCAGCATAGTTTTCATAGCCGTCGCCAGAGCCTTTTCCTGAGCCGCGATATTCTCACCCATATCAGGATTTATCTCCACGCTTATATCGAGCGTATCGGTGTTGTTGACGCGGTCTACCTCGATGAGATAATTCGGCGTGTAGCCTTTCTCGATAAGAACCGTCTCGATCTGGCTCGGGAAAACGTTTACGCCGCGAATGATAAGCATATCGTCGCTTCTTCCCATAGGCTTGCTCATCTTGATGAGAGTACGTCCGCAGGAACACTTCTTCCGGCTGAGAACGCAGAGATCTCTTGTTCTGTAGCGCAGCAGCGGAAACGCCTCTTTGGTTATGCTCGTGAAAACAAGCTCGCCGACCTCGCCGTCGGGAAGCACCTCCCCTGTCTCCGGGTCGATTATCTCAGGGATGAAGTGATCCTCGTTGATGTGCATACCCGTCTGCTCCGAGCACTCAAAGGACACGCCGGGCCCGCTTGTCTCCGTCAGACCGTAAATGTCATATGCCTTGATACCCAGAGATTCCTCTATGGAATGACGCATTTCCTCCGTCCAAGGCTCAGCACCGAAGATTCCGGCTTTCAGCTTGATATCGTCGGTGGTATAACCCATATCATGGAGAGTTTCGCCGATATATGCCGCATACGAGGGCGTGCAGCAGAGGATAGTCGAGCCGAGATCGCGCATGAAAGAGATCTGACGCTCGGTGTTTCCGCTGGACATAGGCAGCGTCAGACAGCCAACCTTGTGCGAACCGCCGTTCAGTCCCGGACCGCCTGTGAAAAGTCCGTAGCCGTAGCACACCTGGCAGACGTCCTCTTTAGTTCCTCCGGCTGCCACTATAGCACGGGCGCAGCAGTCCTCCCAGAGGTCGATGTCATTCTGCGTATAGAACGCAACAACGCGCTTTCCGGTCGTTCCGCTGGTTGACTGGATACGCACGCATTCGCTTAACGGCTTAGCCAACAGACCGTAGGGATATGCGTCGCGCAAGTCAGCCTTAGAAAGAAAAGGCAGCTTGTGCAGATCGTCAGTTCCGCTGATATCCTCCGGCTTCACGCCCTTTTCGTCCATGAGATCACGGTAATACTTCACGTTGTCGTAAACGTACTTTACCTGTGCTACAAGCCGCTCGTCCTGGAGCTTCTTCATATCCTCCCGGGACATACACTCGATTTCCTGATTCCAATAATTTGCCATGATTTCCTCCATTTTATCAGCCCTGCCCCAAGGCAGGGCTGTTATTAGCAGCGTCCCAGCACCTTATGGGACGCCATATCATATTGCTCCCCGACAAATCTGCCGATCTGTACTATGTGCATTGACACAAGGGAAACGCCCTAATTGACCGCCGCGTTCACAAGCACCTGCTCCGGCGGCTCTGTAAGCATAGTCACGCTCCAGAAGAGTCTGTCCTCCTTGATGACCAGCTCAGGGTCATCCTCCACGGCATTTCCGGAGCTTTCGGCAACCGTCCTCACGGCTTCCTCTTTCGTCACCGCAGGCTCGGTTATAACATTTCCCACATTCACATAGGAGCTGAAAATATTCTCCGCATATCCTGTACCGTTTTCCGCCATGACGGACACCGAACCTCCCAGAACCGGGATGCCCTTATAATACTGAGCAAAAACGTACTTTTTTGAGACCCGTCCCTCGCTCACCCGGTCAAAGACAAGCTCATTTTCCGGGTCGCTGATGCCTAATATCCCGGAGACACCGTATATCGCATCGTATGCCGATCTCTCGTCCGTAACCGGATTTCTCGCCGTTTTTCCGGATATTTCCCGTATACTGCCGTCCTTGTGATAAGATATTTCCGGCTCGATGCCGCCGTTCATCTCGGTAAGCTTCTCCATAGTCAGCAGCACAGGTTCATCCTTTTTACCGCAGCCCACAGCAGCAGCCGTAAGCAGCATAAAGGCTATTATCAGCCTTTTCACCGCTCTTCTAAGCTCAGGCATTTCTTCCCAGCTCGAACGCCTTTTTATTAAGCTCCAGGAACTTAGCCGGAACGCACTGCTCCAGAGCATTCTGCCAAAGCTCCTCCGGGAAATCCATTTGAGCTGAAAGAACGCCCATGAGAACTACATTTGAAGCCTTTGCCGTACCTGCCTGCTCCGCAAGAGAGAGCGCTTCTACAGCGATAAGATCGGCGCCGGCATTTTTCAGCTTCTCCACAAGATTCTCCGGATACTGAGCCGCCCCCGTGATGACCGGCATGGGGTCGATCTGCTGAGTTGAGGTTATAAGTTTTCCGCCCTTTTTCAGATACGGCAGGCAACGTGCAGCCTCCAGTATCTCAAAGGATATAACGGCGTCAGCCTCGCCCTTTTCGATGACCGGGGAATAGACCTTGTCGCCGTATTTAACATATGTAACGACAGAACCGCCGCGCTGGCTCATGCCGTGAACCTCGCTGACTTTAACATCAAAGCCCTGGGCAAGCAGGACATTTCCCAGAAGACGTGAGGCCAGCAATGAGCCTTGTCCGCCGACGCCTACTATCATAATTGATTTAGTTTCCATACTATCACCTTTTCATTTATTTTTTATGAGAGACAGATCTCCGTCAACAAAACCTATTCCCACAGGCTTTTCCCGAAGAATACCGCCGTATTTTCCGCTGTTGAGATATTCCCCTGTCCAGCCCTTTATGAGGGACTCGGCAGCTTTCCAGTCCTTTTCCTTTTCATCGGAAAGCTCCACGCAGAAGATATCCTCTCCGGACGACCACACCTCCGAGCACGCCCAGTCGCCGTCCTCCTCGTCAAACTCATCCGCAGCAATAAGCTGAACGCCATAGACGCTGTCCTCAACGCTCTCCTCATACAGATTGAAGCAGTAAGCTTTAGTCTCCGCCGGCATTTCGCAGCCTTCCAGGATCTCGTCCAGCCACTTGGAGAATGCTTCGTAGATCTCGTTGTTCATAATAGCACCTCAAAAAATCATTCATTACCTGAGCCGGAACTGTAATAAAGGATGATCTCCGTTCCTTCATCCACCATTTCGCCCTCAGCAATACTTTGTTCAATGACCGTACCTTTCTCTTCATCTGAATCAATACATTCGGTTCTTACATTAAGACCATAATACGCGGCAAATTGTGCGGCATTCACGATGTCCATACCTATCCAGTTTTCAACGCTCACCTGTTCCGAGCCTTTTCCGATACTTACGTACATTATGATCGTTGAACCAGTATTCACCTGCTGTCCCTCCTCAGGTTCGGTTCTTATTACGCAGTCTCCAGGAACATCCGAAGCCACTTGATATTTCACCTCGACTTGCAGACCCATTTCCGAAAGCTTCTCCTTCGCAAACTCCATATCCATATTAGTAAGATCGGGAATCCTTGTATTCTCCTGCCCACTGCTGAGTTTTACGTTAAGGACAACGCCCTTTTCGTATTCCGTACCGGGAGCGATCTCCTGCCAGACAATAGTGTCCTCGTCAGCATTATCGTCATTCTCATAGCCCACAACAACAAACTGAATAGCGTTGCTGTATTCGCTTTGAGCTTCGTTATAATCCATACCGATAAAATCCATCATCTTGAATAGATTCTTTTTTTCACCTCTGCTTATGGTTACCTCTACCAACTGACCTTCTTCGATTCTTTTACCTGGTCTTACACTCTGTTCAATTATTTCTCCCTCATCATAATCATCGCTGTAGGCATCATCCTGCTCTTTAATTGTTATAAAGCTGTATTCTTCTTCCGCTTCCTCAATGTCCAATCCTGCCAAATCAGGCATAACGAGACGTTCCTCTCTCGAATCAGATTTGTCAGTTCCGCATGACGTACCAGCGACTAATAACGCTGCGCAGGTCAATGAAAGAATTAATTTGGATCTCATTTTTTCCTTCCTGAACATTATTCGATCGCTCCGATCTTGCACATTTCCTTGCATATTCCGCAGCCAACGCACTGAGTATGGTCGATAACTGCTTTTCCCTCTCTTATGGAGATCGCAGGGCAGCCAAGCTTCATGCACATTTTGCAGCCCACGCATTTTTCTGCGTTTACCTTAAACGGAGCATTGTGCTTCACATATTTCAAAAGCGCGCAGGGACGGCGCGAAATAATAACGCTTGCCTCGTCCGCCGCAAGCTCTTCCCTGATAGCGGCTTCCGTTTCAGCCAGATGATACGGGTCAACAACGCGCACGCGGTTGATTCCGATAGCGCGGCAGAGCTTTTCCAGGTCAACAGCCGCGGCAGGGTCGCCCTTGAGATTTTTTCCCGTCGTGGGATTCTGCTGATGTCCGGTCATGCCTGTAATGGAGTTGTCCAGGATGATAACCGTGGAATTTGAATTATTGTAGGCGATATTAACCAGACCTGTCATACCGCTGTGCATAAACGTAGAATCGCCGATGACCGCAACTGTTCTGTGCTCCGATTCAGCTCCCCGTGCCTTGTTGAAGCCGTGAAGCGCACTGATCGAAGCGCCCATGCAGATAGTCGTGTCAACAGCGGCAAGAGGCTGTGCCGCACCCAGTGTGTAACAGCCGATGTCTCCGGAAACCGTAACTCCCAGCTTTTTCAGGCAGTAGAAAAGTCCGCGGTGAGGGCAGCCTGCACACATAACAGGGGGACGTCCGGGAACATCCTCCCCGATAGCCGTAAACTCCTTCTTCTCACCCAGCAGCTTTTCCGCAATTACAGCCTGGTTGATCTCGCCGATATATCCGAAAATATTCTTTCCCTCAACATTGCTCACGCCGATATTGCGGCAGTGCTCCTCGATAATGCCGTCAAGCTCCTCTACCACGACGATACGGCTGTATTTCGCGGCAAAATCCTTGATAAGCTGCACCGGCATCGGATTAACCATTCCCAGCTTGAGCACGGACACCTTGTCCCCGAGAGCCTCTTTAACATACTGATAAGCCGCGCCGTTTGTAATAACGCCGAACTCCGCGTTTTCCGAGATCTCCACGCGATTCAGCGGCGATGTCTCGGCATAGGCAATAAGCTTCTGAGTGCGCTCCTCAACAAAGACGTGACGGGTCTTTGCAAACGCCGGCATCATAACATATTTCTGGGGATTTTTCGTGTATTCTTTTAATTCAGGCTCCTGCCGCTCTGTCGTATCAACGATGCTCTGAGAGTGAGCGACACGGGTGGACATTCTCACGATGACCGGAGCGTCGAACTCCTCCGAAAGCTCAAAGGCAAGCTTTACAAACTCCTTGCATTCTCCGGAGTCCGAAGGCTCGATCATGGGAACTTTCGATGCAATGGCATGGTGACGGCTGTCCTGCTCGTTCTGGGAGGAGTGCATACCCTGGTCGTCGGCAACAGCAATGACCATACCTCCGTTCACGCCTGTGTATGACGCCGTATACAGCGGATCCGCCGCAACATTGAGTCCCACGTGCTTCATGCCGCAGAAGCTTCTTGCCCCAGCTATAGAAGCTCCGAGGGCAGTCTCCATAGCCACCTTTTCGTTGGGCGCCCACTCTGCGTAGATCTCTTCAAACTTTGCAGCTTCCTCGGTTATCTCCGTAGAGGGCGTACCGGGATAGCTTGACACGATCTTGCAGCCTGCCTCATAAAGACCTCTGGCAAAAGCCGCATTTCCTAACATCAATTTTTTCATTCAAACTCTTCTCCTTTTATGTAATAACTTGTTCTCAGGGCAATACCGCACAGAGATCGTGCCGTGTTGCCTTAAATAAATTTATCAGCCTGATCTTCCAGAAATTTCGCTACGCCGTCATTGTCGTTAGTATCGGCAATGAAATCGGCGGCACGACGAATCTCCTCCACCGCATTTCCCACAGCCACCTTGATATCCGCCTGGGAGAACATACTCAGATCGTTGTAATTATCGCCGAAAGCCACGACCCGGTCAAAGCCGTATCGTTCGCGGAGGAACTTTACGCCGTTTGCCTTTGAAGCCTCCTCGGAAAAAGTCTCCAGATACCAGTAGTCGGTGTAACTGTCCTTATAAAAGGCGCAGTCCGCACCGGCGATCTCCTTTACAGTCCGATAAACAGGCAGCATTTTCTCGTAATCTCCGTTGGCAGTTATATAAACGGCAGAGCTGTCGTTTTCCTGCCGGATATCGTCACATTCGATAAACCGCCTCGGGGCATAGACTCTTCTTTCGGCGATATAAGCCAGCATTCCCGGGGTGTTGATATAGTCGTCAACACACTGTAGAAGCGTATCCCCGGCAAATTTCAGCATCATGCAGCCGACGTCGTTACTGCGGAACGCGTCAATGAGCCGAGCCGCTGTCTCCTGCGGAATAAACGCCTTTTTAACGAATTTTTTACTGCGGCTGTCATAAACGCTCGATCCGTTGTTGAGTATACAGGGCACGCTGATATCCAGCCTTTTCGTCTTTGGAAAAGCCGTGTACACCGTCCTTGCCGTGGCATATGTAAAATATATGCCCTCCGCCGTAAGCCTGTTGATCGTTTCAACAGTAAGATCCGACAACACGGCATCGCTGTTCAGAAGCGTACCGTCAAGATCGGATATAAACAGAGTTTTTCCCAATATCTCACCTCCAGACCATTATTTCTATTATATCATATATTGTTGAAAAAGAAAAGAATTCAATTAACTTTCATAAAAACTTCGTGATATTCTACAAATTTATATATGAAATAATAGTAATAGTGAACAACAGCAGGTTAAAGCCCCAAAGTTTTGGAAATCTCAGGGATCGACAGCAATATTTCCCTGAAATCAATAAAAATATGTTGAAAACTCTGTTGAAAATGTTGATAAGTTACAAAAAAGCATTGGTGCGCTTGACAATGCCGGACAAAGGTTGTATAATAGGCATGGCAGAAGAAATTCTGCCTTGAAGAGTAAAAATGTGTTCGTGAAGTGCCTGGTGAACGGGGAGTTGTCACCGGGACGAAAAGGCTGGTCTGCGCCGGTCTTGCGGTTCACATTTTGCATCCCGCTTCATAAGGCATAATCAGGCGATCTCACGCCTCCTTTTCATGTCCTATGATGTGGAAAAGGAGGTTTTTTTAATGACAACAAGCACAGCAAAAAACAAACTGACCGGAAGCATCCGCATTTTCGGCAATCTCCGGGTAATGATCCTTTCGGGTATTTTTATAGCCCTGAGCATCGTTTTCGGAAAGTTCCTTAACATCCCCATCGGCGACAACATCCGCATAAGCCTGGAAAACACCCCGATAATCATGTCAGGCGTTTTCTTCGGACCGTTTATCGGCGGAGCAGTAGGAGTCACAGCCGATCTGGTCGGATGTATCCTGAAAGGATACGCCATAAATCCGGTCATTACCCTCGGCGCGCTGACTATAGGATTTTCAGCCGGACTTTTCGCGGCTCTGCTGAAAAAAGCGCCCAGGCTGCCAGCCATTGCCGTATCTGTATTTGCGGCGCACATTCCCGGCTCTATGATAATCAAGTCCATAGGTCTCCGCCTTTACTTCGGCACGCCCTACAGCGTCCTCCTCTGGCGCATTCCCACGTACATCGCCATAGGGATCATCGAGGTGATAATAATATATATGCTCACCTCAAACAAGGCATTTTCGGCTCAACTGGACAAACTGCGCAGCAGTGGGGGAAGAACGCAAAATGGCTGACTACAGCGAGATCCTCGACTATCTCAGAACCGCTTCGCTCCGGGGCAGCCATCTCGGTCTGGAGCGTATTACGGAGCTTTGCCGGCGTCTGGGCGACCCTCAGAATAAGGTGAAAATCATCCACATCTCCGGCACAAACGGCAAAGGCTCGTTCCTGGCGATGCTCTCCGCAGTACTGACTGCCGCCGGATACAAGACCGGCAGCTTTTCGTCTCCGGGACTTACCGGAGTTACAGACAGCTTCCGCATAGACGGCAAGGAGCTGTCGGAGGCTGATTTTTCGGCAGTTATGAGCGAAATCATCCCGGTCTGCGAGGCTGTGGGAGAATCCGGAAACGGCAGGCTCACCGAGTTCGAGATCCTCACCGGAGCGGCGTTCCGGCTCTTTGACCGCGAAAAATGCGACATAGCTCTTGTGGAATGCGGCATGGGCGGCAGCACCGACTCCACCAACACGATCGAAGCGCCGCTGCTCTCCGTTATCACCAACGTTTCCATTGACCACACGGCGTTTCTGGGCAATACGGCGGAGGAGATCGCGTCATGCAAAGCCGGGATAATCAAACCGGGCAGACCTGTTCTTTTCGGCGGAAATGACAAAACCGCCCTTGAGATCATAAAAAACAGAGCCGAAAGCTGCGGCTCACGGCTCATAGTTACCGACGATCGCAGAATCACGGTGACAGAAGAAAGCATCCGCGGAATGACGCTTGCTGACGCTGCTTTCGGTGAGCTGAAATTGCGGCTCGCCGGCACGTATCAGCGCTATAACTGCGCAAATGTGCTCACAGCCATTGAGATACTCCGGGAAGAGGGACTGGAAATCCCCGAAGCGGCGGTGAAATCCGGACTTTTATCTGCCGTATGGCACGGCAGATTCGAGGTAATGTGCGAAAAGCCCCTTGTCATATACGACGGCGCGCACAATCCGGACGGCATCCGTCAGGCTGCCGCGACTCTGGACAAATATATCGACGGCGAAATCGCGCTGCTTATCGGCGTCATGGCTGACAAGGAATATGAGCTTTACCCCGAAATGCTCGGAAAATTCATTGATACTGCCTTTACCGTAGCCCCCGCCAATCCCCGTTCGCTGGACAGCCGCGCTCTCGCGGAGGTTTTCCGCAGCCGCGGCATTACCGCCATACCATACGATAGTATGAAATCTGCTGTAAAGTCCGCCGCGGAATACGCCGAAAAGCACAAACTCCCCTTGATCGCGCTCGGCTCGTTGTATATGTACCGCGAATTTTCGGAGGCGCTCATAAACCTATATCCTCGTAGTCCTCGCGGATAAAGCGGTGGTATATCACATGGCAGCCGCCGTCCATGCAAGGCTCGGCAGTCAGGCAATATAAGTATTCATCAGGACTTTGATCTGCAAAATAAACCAGCAGATCGAAGTCCTCTCCGTTTCCGTCCGCAGTCACCACATTGTCGGAATATTTTCGGAAAACAGCTATTACCTCCTCCAGAGAAATACCGTGGCTGCGAACTTTTTCCACCAGCTCGGTGAGAAATCCATAGCCCTCGTCAAGGTTGTTGACATAGCCTGTCCCCTCCTCCGGCACTGTGATGCAGACGCCGTCTTTGATTTTCCGGTAAGAGATGCCGCCCAGTCTCGACGATACAAAATCGGCAAATCCGTCCAGCGCCTGCCGGTTGCATGGGCATCCCAGCAGGTGATCGAGGGAGGTCTGCATATAATTCAGGCTCATGGGACGGTTATCGAACCCAAGTTTAAGCTGCGCCTCTTTTATGTTATCAGTCAGATTTTTTTCAAGTCTGGAAAAATTCATAGATATGCTCCTTTCATGTTTGCCTTAGAGCCTGTTTAGTATCTCGGTGTGTGCAGATTTTCGAGCAGATTTTTCAACTGACAAGGAGAAAAGCCGCAGGAATGCTGACGCATTTCAAGGTTTTTCGACGAAGTTCAGGTGAAAAATCTGCCGAAAAGATGTGCGCA
>JAGBGT010000056.1 GCA_017935865.1 Ruminococcus sp.
GAATACGTCCCAAACCCTGCCAGAGGCGCCGCCTCTGGACTATGCAAAAGGGGCATTGCCCCTTTGGAAACCCGATGTTGTCGGCTGCGCCGACTTGGGACTCTGTCCCAAACCCTGCCAGAGGCGCCGCCTCTGGACTCTGCCAAAGGGACATTGTCCCTTTGGAACCCCGGTTTTGTCGGCTTCACCGATGCCCTGCCGGGGCATTTTCCTTTGAAAACCCAGTGTTACCGGCTTCGCCGATAATTTATTTCATGCCGTAGCTCTTGAGCAGATTCTCGATCTTAGCATGAGGATCAAGGATCTTACTGATCGAAATATCGTGGTTGATAGCCTCAATGAAATATGCAATATACTTTGAAACGTCAACCTCGTGAAACCAGGGACGGCTGAGTAGCTCGGGACTTCTGTAGGTGAGATTCGTTCCCAGAACACCGCCGATAACGCCCTCTTCATATGCCTTGTCGAACTTCTCCAGACCGTTTGTGAATATAGCATAGGTAGCATAAGTGAAAATTCTGTTCGCCTTTTTCTTTTTCAGGTTATATGCCAGGTCAAGCATTGACTCGCCGGAGGATATGATATCGTCGGCAACAAAGACATCCTTGCCCTCTACGGGATTACCAAGATATTCATGAGCAACAATGGGATTTCTGCCATTTACGATGGTGGAGTAGTCGCGTCTCTTGTAGAACATACCCATATCCACGCCTAAAACCGAGGCGTAGTACATATTTCTGTTCAGCGCGCCCTCGTCGGGAGAAACGATCATGAACTTGTCCTTTGTAAGCTGGAGATCCTTGAAATCGTGAAGCAGGCACTTGAGTACCTGGTATGTGGGCATGGCATTGTCAAGACCCATAAGAGGCACAGCGTTCTGCACACGGGGATCGTGAGCGTCAAACGTTACGATATTGGATACGCCCATTGACTCCAGCTCCTGCAAAGCCCAGGCACAGTCGAGAGATTCGCGGTAGCTGCGTCTGTGCTGTCTGCCGCCGTAGAGCAGCGGCATAATGATGTTCACGCGGTGCGCTTTGCCGCTGGCTGCCTGGATGATGCGTTTAAGATCCTGATAGTGGTCATCGGGAGACATAGCGTTCTGGAAGCCGAAATAGTCATACTTTACATTGTAATTGCCCACGTCCACGATGATAAAGAGATCCTTGCCTCTTACCGTAGACTTGATAAGACCTTTTCCGTCGCCGGAGGAGAATCTGGGGCACTGAGCCTCAATGAGAAAGCTCTCTGTGTCGTTGCCTGCAAGCTTTGACCAGTCAACCAGATAGTCGTTGATCTTTGCGCCAAGCTCGGTAACGCTGTTCATAGCGATAATACCAAGGGGCGGAGCGCCGATCTCACTGTCGAATAAATTTTCACTTGAAGCGATCATAAATCAATTCCTCTCATTTTTCTTTTTGACTTCAGGCAACAGCGTGACCTCTTGATGAACCGACCGCGCTATAACCTTATTTTAACTTCCGCTTATTTGCAAAAGTTTTCGATGTAGTTTTCGATATCGTTGGCGATGATCTGTTTTGCGATATCTGCGTGGTCTATTTCGTTGACTACCGTCGTTTTATTTTCAAGCTCCTTGTAGACTGTGAAAAAGTGCGTCATTTCGTCAAAAATATGCTTAGGGAGCTGCTCGATGTCCATATACATATTATAATTAGGGTCGTCAAAGGGAACGGCGATGATCTTATCATCGTGACGGCCGTTATCCAGCATTCTGATAACGCCGATAGGGTAGCACTTTACCAGCGTAAGCGGCATAAGCTTTTCGGAGCAGAGAACCAGCACATCCAGCGGGTCGTTGTCGTCGGAGTAGGTTCTGGGGATGAATCCGTAATTTGCCGGATAGTGGGTAGAGGTGTGGAGTATCCTGTCCATTTTTATGAAGCCTGTTTCCTTGTCAAGCTCATACTTGATCTTGCTACCTTTGCCAATCTCGATAACTGCATAGAAATCGTCAGGGCTTATTCTTTTCGGGCTTATGTTATGCCAGATATTTTTCATAAAAGCAACTCCTAAAATAATTTCTCTAATTTAAGTATACCATGTTTTTGAGATTTGTCAATATTAGCTTAAAGTCTTTGTCAATTTTCGTCGAAATAACGAAATTTTTGGGGATAAGAAAATTATTTTTGGATTTTACGCGGACTGCTTTTTCGCTTCATTTCGCTGTATTGCGGCAAACGGAAATAACTGCCCGATCATTTCCGGAGACTGATAAAACAGAATGTGAATTATACAAATCGTATATATTGTGTATTGTTTGTGAATTAGGTTAAAGAAGTTAATATATAAAAACTATTGATTTTTTTGAAAAAGTGTTGTAAAATATATATAGATAAAAAATTGGGATGTTTTTTGAATTTTTAAGTTCGTCATTTTTTTGCTGTGATGCCAAAGGAGGGTGAGAACTTTTGAGTAAGAGAAAAATTGCCGTGATCGTCGCAGGCATCGACGAATCCTATCAAAGCAGTATACTGCGGGGAATACAATCCGCCGCAGCCGAGTGTTCATTCGATTTCTACGTTTTTGCTTCCTTTATAGGCATGATGAACAACGAGGCTCATGACTGCGGAGAACTGAATATCTTCAAGCTACCGGATTTCCGGGATTTTGACGGCGCTATTCTGATGACAAATACTATTGATTTTCAGCCTGACGTAAATAATATTCTGAAACAGATACAGGTTGTCGGCATTCCTGCCGTGAGCATTGACAACGACGTTGACGGGCTGTTCCATATCGGTATTGATAATAAAACGGCTATGCGTGAAATAACCGAGCATTTCATAAATGTCCACGGATTCACGAAATTCAATTATATTTCCGGTCCAAAGGAAAATTCCGAGAGTGCAGCCCGGCTGGACGCCTTTCTGGAGGTTCTGGCGGAGCATGACCTTACCATTGATGAGGAACGAATTTTCTACGGAGATTTCCGTGCGCCGACTGGTAAGGCGGCTGTCGAGCATTTTCTGCTGAATACGCCATATATGCCCCAGGCAATAGTGTGCGCCAACGACGTTGTGGCTGCCGCCGCGATAAATCGGCTTTTTGAGGCAGGATATAAAATTCCGGAGGAAATAGCGGTTTCCGGGTTTGACAATACTTTCAGCAATCACAATTTCCGCATAGAGCTGACTTCTGTTGAGCGGCCGCTGCTGCTGTCGGGGCAGCTTGCCTGTCGTATGCTGTACGATCATTTCAACGGCGTGGGTCAGTACAGAAGCAAGATACTTAATATGTCAACACGGTTCACCGAAAGCTGCGGATGCAAGGACAGCGCAGTTCACGACATTACGGAGTATAAAGAACTGAATATCGCCAATTACAGCCGCATCGAGACTATCACAAGCTATACCTCGCTGTTTAATCAGCTTTCCTGCGAGCTTCACGGCTGCAGCGCCTTTGAGGATTATATCAATTCGCTGAAAAAATTTGTGGCTTACATGAACCCGGGAGAGTTTTATTTCTGCCTCTGCGAAAACTGGACAGACGAGTTTATCGACGACGACGGAATAGTGACGAAAAATAATGACGTCCCCAAGACATACACCGAACGGATGCTTGTGCCTATCGCGTACAGCAACGGCGAATTTTACGATGTGGATTCTATTATCCGCCGGAAGCTGATCCCAGATGTTCCGGTGAAGAACGATTCCGACAAGTTCTACTACATTCTGCCTCTTCATTTTGCTGAGCGGTGTCTGGGCTATATGGCGATAAATAACTGCCACGTTTCTCTGCACAATGCCATGTTCCAGTCATGGTGCATCACGATAAACAACTCCCTGGAGAACATAAGAAAGCTTAATTCTCTTGACTACGCCGTGAAAAAGCTTGGACGTCTCTACGCTCAGGACACCTTCTCCGGCATCTATAACAGAAACGGCTTTGTTCTTGCAACGACGGACACTTTCAACGCCTGCGCCGAGGAAAACCGGAGCATTATGCTCATGTTCATAGATCTGGACGGACTGAAAAAAATCAACGATACTTATGGTCACGCCGTAGGAGATGAGGCTATCCGCGCGGTAGCCGACGTGCTGTGCCGTTCCTGTACCGAGGGTGAGGTTTTCTGCCGTTTCGGCGGAGACGAGTTCATTGTTTTTGCTGCGGACTACAAGGACGCCGATGCGGAGCGGCTGACCGCAAAGATCGAGGAGAATATTATCTGGTTCAACAAGGCGATGAACAATGATTTTGAGCTTAGCGCAAGTACGGGATATGTCATTGCAGTGCCGAAGAAAGGGGACGATCTGTTCCGTTTTGTTACTGAGGCTGACAAGATAATGTATGACACAAAGAAGAAGAAAAAGCTTTCCAAACATCTCCGGCAGCAGAGTGGGCAGTAGCCGATTGTGCATCTTGCACAAATGGCTGCTCAGACAAAGCCGGAAAATCAAAATTAATATTTTTCTGACCGATTAATTTTCGTCAGATTCAACAAAAGCAGTTTTAAACGAAAAACTTTTCTTGCAATTGTTGCGATATTATGATATAATTAAATTGATGTATTCACTATTTATTAAAATATTATTTGCCAATGAGATGCCTGAATTGTTGAGAAGGCGAATTAATCGGAGTGATAAATTTTATGAAATTAGTTAAATGTCCGGAGGGACACGGGTATGATCCCGAAAAATTCGATAGCTGCCCTATGTGTGCCAGGACTGCGTCAGGTAAAAAGGTCAGGGTGCTGAAAGTCAAGGCTGCTAAAAAATCCGAGCCGCCGAAGCCGGAGGTCAAGCAGACTCCCGAGAAGAAGCCCGAGCCGCCGAAGCCGGAGATCAAGCAGAATCCCGGGAAGAAGCCCGAGCCGCCGAAGCCGGAGATCAAGCAGACTCCCGAAAAGAAGCCCGAGCCGCCGAAGCCGGAAGTCAAGCAGACTCCCGAAAAGAAGTCCGAGCCGCCGAAGCCGGATGTCAAGCAGACTCCCGAGAAGAAGCCCGAGCCGCCGAAGTCGGAAGTCAAGCAGACTCCCGAGAAGAAGCCCGAGCCGCCGAAGCCGGAGGTCAAGCAGACTCCCGAGAAGAAGCCCGAGCCGCCGAAGTCGGAAGTCAAGCAGACTCCCGAAAAGAAGTCCGAGCCGCCAAAAAAGCCTGAAATCCCTGAAATCGCTGATGTTGAGCAAATGCCCGTGAAGCAGGCTGTCGAGGTCAAGAGCCGCGAGGATCTGTACCAGGATAAGGATATCGAGCAGGTCGAGGCTGTTGAGATCGACGATGTGAACAACATGGCGCTGGGAAAGAACGGCACGCTGCTGATAAAATATTTCGGCACGAATGAGGTCATTCACATCCCGGACGGCGTTTCGGTGATCGGAAAATATGCTTTCCGCGGCAATGAATCCGCGAAGAAAATTGTTATGTCGGACAGCGTTAAAACTGTTGACAAATTCGCGTTCGCTCATTGCGTTAATCTGGAAGAGATCGTATTTTCCAGCAGCCTTGAATCCGTGGGCGAAAACGCATTTCTTAAATGCAAGCACATAAAGGAGCTGGATTTCCCTAATTCCCTGAAAACTATCGGAAAGGGCGCATTTGCAAGATGCGCTTCTGTCCGCAAGCTTATTATCCCCGCTCAACTGAAGCGGATAAGCGACCTCAGCTTTTTTTCCTGCCGTAATCTGAACAGGGTCATTCTTTCCAATTCGGTGGAGGCTATCGGAAATGCAGCGTTTTCGGAGTGCTACGGCTTGAAGAAAATTGTCATGAACGACAATCTGCTGTCGATTGGAGAAAGCGCATTTGCCTGGTGTCGTTCGCTGGAGGAGATCAATATTCCGGCGTCTGTCAAGGTGATCGGCAGTTGGGCATTTTACGGATGCGGAAAGCTGACAGATGTGCGTCTCAGCGTCCAGATCAAGGATGTCCGTGATGATGCTTTTTGCGGATGTGAGAATATTTATAATGTCCATGTTGCAGAGCTGGACGGGATCGATTATAACCAGGCGATCGTGAAGAAGAGCCATAAGCTCATAATCCGTGTGCTGAAACAGGTCAACCGGAAGAAAGCCGAGCGTTATGCCCGCGAGCATAATATAAGCACGCTTTTCATATGATCGCAGCCGATGAACACAGGGTTTCCAAAGAGACGGAGTCCCTTTGGCAGGGTTTGGGACGGAGTCCCAAATCGGCGCAGCCGATAAAACCGGGTTTCCAAAGGGACAATGTCCCTCTGGCAGGGTTTGGGGCAGCGCCCCAAGGTCGACCGCAGGTCGACGATTACTTTAGGCGCACTGCAAGGGGTGAATCCGAAAACAGTTCAGTGGACTGTTTTTGGAGAGGGGGACGCTCTGCAAGAGAGAGCGTCCCCTTTAAATTCCCGGTTTATTTCATTCACGGCGGTGAAATAATTTCAGCCTCCAAAAAGAGTACACGTAAAAAAAGAGAGAACCCTTCCCTTTTAAAAATGGGAAAATTTCTCTCTATCTTTTTATGTACGTACAAAAAGTTTATAAGGGAACGCCCTCTCTTGCTGGGCGTTCCCTCTTTTCCAACAGTCCACTGGACTGTTGGAACATTCACC
>JAGBGT010000057.1 GCA_017935865.1 Ruminococcus sp.
ACTACGTGCCGTCCCCTTTGTCGCTTCGCGACATTTCCCCACCCCGTGGGGAATCACCTCTTTCAAAACAGTCCACCGGACTGTTTTGAAATTCACCCCTTGCAGGGCGCCTAAAGGCATCGTCGACCTCCGGTCGACATGGGACTCCGTCCCAAACCCTGCCAGAGGCGCTGCCTCTGGACTCTGCAAAAGGGGCATTGCCCCTTTTGAAACCCGATGTTATCTGCATTTTTGTAAAAAAAGGCTGCTGCAATTTTATTGCAGCAGCCAGTCTGTTTTCAATTCAAATTAAAGTCCCTTAACAGTAAACTCGATCTCAACAGAAACCCATGTTCCGATAGAAGAGAGGTCATAAGGGCCACCAGAGCCGTCCATGTAGAGGTATGACGAATAGTAATCGTCATAGCCATATCCCTCGTCCTCTCCGGTCATCTCTACGGTCTGCTTCTTGCCGTCCTCCATTGTGAATGTCAGAGAATCAATTGCGACCTCAGCATCACCGATTCCGGGAACGCCCTCCATTGTCAGAGCAAGGCAGTCAATGCCGTTGGGGAGTTTGTCGTTCCACTGACGGTAACCATCTGTGTCTGCCGTAACGCTTACCTTGTAGGTGCCGTCCTTTGTAACGTCGGCAACAACGGCATTGTAAGCCATAGTATCGTCAATGTAGCCCAGGTAATATGCGTTGAAATCCTTGTCATATACATATGCGATAGCCTGACCGTCCTTTGCCTCTACAGCGTCAGCGGCGTACTGGTCACTGCTGCTGTAGCTGAAATCGTCGTCATCGTCGATATCGAAATCATCGTCGTCGTAATCATAGTCATAATCGTAATCATAATCATAATCGTCGTCGAATCCGCCGGCAGATGATGTGGGATTGAACAACTGCTCAGCATAGAAAGCGGCAAGCTCTTCAGCATTTGTCTTATCTAAGCCAACCTTTGTGAGAAGATCGTTGATGAAGCTCTCAACGGAAGCCTGGTCAACGTACTGAGTGAAGTCCGGAGTGCTGTTTTCGTCGATCATAAATGCTTCGTCCTTAGAGGGCATCTTAGGATCAGCGCCCTCCTCAGCGGAGATCTCCAGGGCAAATTTGCCTATGTTCATATCTTCGATTACAAGCTCTGTTGCGATGACCTGTGAATCGCCGTCAGACTCAAGATCAACTGTGATCGGGTCGATCGAGGGAATGTTAAATGTGATCTGTCCGTTTACGTAGCCCTTTTCCTCGCTGACTACCTCATAGTCCTTGACTTCAACGTTTATGGCAACATTATCTACTGTTACGTCGATATCTCCGGAGTACTTTTTGCCGTCCTCTTCAAAGTTGACCTCAACTGCGAAAACGTCTTTGTCTTCCTCAGTAAAGCGGATCTCTGCGGCGGACTCATTTCCGTCCTCGCCAAAGGCTATCAGCAGTTCGTCGCCGTCAGACTCAAATCTGAATCCCTTGACAGCGCCGTCGCCGTCGATGTATGTCTCGATAGTGCCGTCAACGTCCTCGAATGTAAGGTCGGAGAGCGCTTCGTCCATAGCGTCGTCGTATTCGTCTTCTGTAGCGGCTTCCAGCCTTTCGCAGACGATCTCCTTGAGAAGGTCGTCGTCCTGAGCAGTCTCAACAATTGCCGTTGCGATCTCTTCCATAACCTTGTCGTCAAGCTCAACAGAGGCAACTGTGTATGTAACGTCCAGACCTGCGATATCAACGTCAGCCTTTTTCTCGATCTCCACTTCGCTTACGCTGTTTGCGTATGCGGCAGTATAGCGTCCGATAAGCTCCTCCAGCTCGTCTGCGCTGATAAGCTTTTCGGGATCTGAGAGCATCTCCTCCATAGCGGTGAGAGACTCGTCGTTCATGACATCATTCAGCTCGTCATCGGGAACGTCAATTCCGATCCACTGCTCTGTCAGATCCGGGATACGCGCGAATATATCGAAGTTGCTCATATCCATAGCGACGTCAAGAGATGTGAGTCTTTCGTCGTTGAAATCAGCGTAAACGCTTCCGGAGATAAGCTTCTCGACAGTTTCAGCATCAACGCCGATCTTTGCGCTCTCGAAGCCGTTTATCATATCCACAACGGCAGCGTCCGTTGTGCCGACATTGTCCAGGAGCAGTTGTCTTACATCGTCGCTGATCTCATATCTCAGGCTGAAAGAGCTTTTCACGCCTTCGTTTGACTGGCTCAGCGCCTCCTGGTAGCCCTTTTTCGCATCAGATGCGAAGTCGCTGGCATTTTTCTCCATTACCCATGAGTAATAGCTTTCAGGCTTGCTGAAATTGAGCTTGATCGTATTCTTGAAAGAGTCGGAAAGGTTATATGCCGCAACGCATCCACCTGCGCCGAGAGCCACAACTCCGGCAGCGATACCAGCGATTATGGGAGCTTTCTTTCTTTTCTTTGCAGGCTCAACACCGCTGACGCTGTCTGTGCTGACAGATTCCACGGGGTAATTGCTGTTAAATTCGTCCATGATAGTCCTCCAATTCATTTTTCGACATAAAAAACGCCATTTTTACAGCGGCGAGTATAAGAACCCGTCCACATAGGAAATTCCGCACGTCTTTTCGGCAAATTTTGCCGATTGCCGCGTTGAAAAAGCTCACCATACATCAAGTATACTTTCGCTTTTTCGCCTTGCCCTCGTCAAAATTATGCTCGAAAATCCGCACATAATTTCTATGTGGACAGGTTCTAAATGTCGGTCTGATGTGTTTGAATGATATAAAGCGCAAAAAAATCTTAATTTTGTGCGACTCCACCTTGAGTATAATATATCACAAAAAAAGTCTAAAGTCAACCGATTTTTCGCTTTTTTTCCGTTTTGTAAATAATTGTAATTATCCTGACTCAATATTTTGTAAGATAGGATAACAGACCTCCCCAAAAGCTGCCGCGCACCGTCCACCGCCGTCGTTATCATATCGCCAAAATCTTTCGGTATCCGGCGTGCGTTATCCTCCGGGGAGATCTTATATCTGGTTTAAACCAATAATTATTCCGCGCTTTCGTCTGCGGCAGTCTGTGCAGGCGCGGATGATGAGCCGCCCAGATCTTCCGGATCAATGTTTATCAGCATTCCGTTGCTTTCTCCGGCAACGACTTTGGGCATTACGCCGTCCCACTTGGAGATCTGCTCGTAGGCGATGACCTTGTCTGAAAGGGATTCTTCCAGAAGCCTGTTAGCCTCCGCCTGAGCCTCAGCCTCGGCGAGGATAGCGTTCGCATTTGCCTCTGCCTGGATAACCTTTTTCTCAGCCTCAGCCTCGGCAATAGTTATCGCCTGCTTCTGCTCGGTCTCGGTTTTCAGAAGATTCTGCTCCGCGACCTGCTTTGCCTCGATAGCCGAGTTGAACTCTGCGGAAAAGTCAAAGTTCACTATGTTGAATTTTTCGATGTAAATTCCGTATGAATTAAGCTTTTCATCGAGAGCAGCCTTTACCTCGTCGCCCACAGACGCACGGTCGGTGATCATCTGCTCCGCCGTGTACTTGGCGGTGGCGGACTTCATGCACTCCTGAACTACGGGAGCAATGAGGACTGTCTGGTAGTCCACGCCTACGGTGCGGTACATATCGGCAGTCTTATCCGACACCAGCTTATAGTTTACGGCAATGTTTGAGCTTACAGTCTGCAGATCCTTGGAGACCGCCGATGCCGGTGTAGAGTAGACCTGTATCTTGTTGGACATATGCTCAACCTGCTGAATGAAAGGTATTCTCAAGTGGAATCCCTCGGAATAGGACGTGCTGGAGACCTTGCCGAGGGTCAGCACAACGCCGGTATTTCCTGCCGGGACTATTGTAAACGAGTTTACCAGAACAATTAAGAGCAGGACTGCGGCGATCACGAACGCGATCAATTTGCCCTTGTGGACGTTTTTCGGTGTTCCGTCTCTGTTATATTCACGAAAGTTTGTCATATTTTTTCTCCTTTAATTTCTATGCCTGTGGAATTTCCGTCAGGCATTTTGCGTATGATTCTGATTTGCTGTTTCCCCGAACAGATCTTCCAATCCCTTTTCCGCCTTTGCTTTAAGACATCCGCTGCGGTATGCCATAACCATTATGTACATGGCTTTTCGCAATATATCGGAGCTTGCCTTGAAATCGAAATTGACCTCGGAGGCGCAAAGAGCGATCTCACGGTCGATGAGCGATTTTATTGACACCGTGTCGAATGACCCCTCATCCTCGGCGGTGAAAATGATCCTGCATAAAATATCATAGAGGGCGATATCGGCGATTATATCGTCGGATGTGTCCTCCACGTCCCCGTTTACGCAGGTCATCAGACCGGCTATCTGATCCAGTCTCAGTGATCCTCGCAGCATATTTATAAGCAGGATGCGAACCACCTGCTTCTCGGAATATTTTTTCCCTTTGGTTGCCGAGACCCACCCTCGCTTTATCCAGTTTTGTATAGTAGAACCTTCAAGAGCGGTAAGCTTGGAAAGCTGGGAAAGAGTCAGACCGCCGGTAGCTTCGAGAACCGGAGATACAAGGGAAAAAGCGGATTTTCTTGCTGCATCGGTATAATTAAGCGAAGTTCCGGGTACTAATCTTTTCAAGTTCGTCGCCTCCTCTTACGTGATGTTATGATTATATCACAAGTTCGCGCGAACCGCAAATGCCGTCTGACGTCTGTTTCGTCTGATTTTGTGGATTTTTTGGGAATTATCATAGAAATTCATTGATTTTTGCTTTTTTTCTTGATTTTTTACGTTCCCGGATTTGCTAATTATTTAACATCGGGTTTCAAAAGGGGCAATGCCCCTTTTGCAGAGTCCAGAGGCAGCGCCTCTGGCTGGGTTTGGGGCAGAGTCCCAAGATCGACCGCAGGTCGATAAACATCGGGTTTCAAAAGG
>JAGBGT010000058.1 GCA_017935865.1 Ruminococcus sp.
GAGAGGAAGATATTATGGCAAGAGATTGTTCACTTGAAAATACCAGAAATATCGGCATCATGGCTCACAGCGACGCCGGTAAGACAACCACCACAGAGCGTATCCTTTTCTACACCGGCGTAAACCATAAGATCGGTGAGACTCACGAGGGTTCCGCTACTATGGACTGGATGGAGCAGGAGCAGGAGCGTGGAATCACGATCACTTCCGCTGCCACGACCTGCTACTGGGCAGGTCACAGACTGAACATTATCGACACTCCCGGACACGTTGACTTTACCGTTGAGGTTGAGCGTTCGCTTCGTGTACTGGACGGTTCTGTAACTGTTCTCTGCGCTAAGGGAGGCGTTGAGCCTCAGTCTGAGACTGTTTGGAGACAGGCAGATAATTACAAGGTTCCCCGTATGGCTTATGTAAATAAGATGGATATTATGGGAGCCGACTTCTATCGTGTTGTTGACATGATGAAGGACAGACTCAAGTGTAACGCCGTTCCGATCCAGCTCCCTATCGGCGCTGAGGACGAGTTCAGAGGCATCATCGACCTCGTTGAGATGAAGGCTTACATTTATTATGATGATCTCGGAAAGGACATCCGCGTTGAGGATATCCCCGAGGATATGAAGGATAAGGCTCAGCAGTACCACGACGATATGGTCGAGCACGTTGCAGAGCAGGACGAAGAGCTGATGATGAAGTACCTGGACGGCGAAGAGCTTACTCAGGACGAGATCAAGGCTTGCATCAGAAAGGCTACTATCGCCAACGAGATGGTTCCTGTAACCTGCGGTACTTCTTACAAGAATAAGGGCGTACAGAAGCTTCTCGATGCTATCATCGACTATATGCCTTCTCCTGTTGATGTTCCTGCTATCAAGGGTATCAACCCCGATACAGATGAAGAGGTCGAGAGACCTTCTTCTGACGACGAGCCTTTCTCGGCTCTCGCATTCAAGATCGCAACTGACCCGTTCGTTGGTAAGCTTGCGTTCTTCCGTGTATACTCCGGTGTTATCAACCAGGGCGATTCCGTTCTCAACGCTACAAAGGACAACCGTGAGCGTTTCGGACGTATCGTTCAGATGCACGCAAATCACAGAAAAGACCTTACTACAGTTTACGCCGGCGATATCGCAGCGGCTGTAGGTCTCAAGAATACAACTACGGGCGATACGCTTTGCGATGAAAAGCACCCTGTGATCCTTGAGTCTATGGAGTTCCCGGAGCCTGTTATCCAGTTGGCTATCGAGCCTAAGACCAAGGCTGGTCAGGAGAAAATGGGTATCGCTCTGGCAAAGCTTGCTGAGGAAGATCCTACTTTCAAGACATGGACTGACGAGGAAACAGGTCAGACTATTATCGCAGGTATGGGTGAGCTTCACCTCGACATTATCGTTGACCGTCTCCTCCGTGAGTTCAAGGTCGAGGCTAATGTCGGCGCACCTCAGGTTGCTTATAAGGAAACTATCAAGGGCGACGCTGATGTTGACTACAAGTACAAGAAGCAGTCCGGTGGTTCAGGTCAGTACGGTCACGTTAAGATCCGTGTTTCACCTAACGAGTCCGGTAAGGGATATGAGTTCAAGAATGCCGTTGTCGGCGGTTCTATCCCCAAGGAGTATATCCCTGCTGTTGACGCAGGTATCCAGGGCGCAATGAAGTCCGGTATCCTGGCAGGCTACGAAGTCGTTGACGTTAAGGTCGAGCTTTACGACGGATCTTACCACGAGGTTGACTCTTCTGAAATGGCATTCAAGATCGCAGGTTCTATCGCGT
This sequence comes from Ruminococcus sp., assembly GCA_017935865.1. Classification (GTDB taxonomy): domain Bacteria; phylum Bacillota; class Clostridia; order Oscillospirales; family Ruminococcaceae; genus Ruminococcus. Next base: position 1,777 of record JAGBGT010000058.1, read on the forward strand.
TCAAGGAGGCCCTCAAGAAGGCTCAGGCTATCCTTATGGAGCCTGTAATGAAGGTTGCAGTTATCGTCCCCGACGATTACACCGGTACAGTTATCGGCGATCTCAGCTCACGCCGCGGACAGATCCAGGGACAGGAGTCCAGAACAGGCTCTGTTCAGGTCGACGCTCTCGTTCCGCTGTCTGAGATGTTCGGCTATACCTCCGACCTCCGTTCCAACACACAGGGACGCGGTCAGTACACAATGGAGCCTCACAGCTACCAGGAAGTACCCAAGAGCATCGCCGAGAAGATCATGGCTTCAAGGGCTAAGAACTGATTTTACCGAGAAATCGGCGCAAATCATAAAAATTAATAAAATTAAGTGCTTTGGCAGAAGTTTTTTTGCCAAAACACTTGAATTTTCCAAAATAATCTGTTATAATATATGTACAGGCTTACCGTGTGCGGCTTTTCCAAAGCTTGCGGCTAATGATAAGCTGTGCCGGTAACGATAACAGATTACCGAAAAAATTTAAGGAGGAATTTTCCAATGGCTAAGGCTAAATTTGAAAGAACTAAACCCCATGTAAACATTGGTACTATCGGACACGTAGACCACGGTAAGACCACTCTTACTGCTGCTATCACAAAGACTCTCGCTATGAAGGGTCAGGCTCAGTACGAGGCTTACGACATGATCGATAAGGCTCCCGAGGAGAGAGAGCGTGGTATCACGATCAACACAGCTCACGTTGAGTACGAGACAGATGCTCGTCACTATGCTCACGTTGACTGCCCTGGTCACGCTGACTATGTAAAGAACATGATTACAGGTGCTGCTCAGATGGACGGCGCTATCCTGGTAGTTGCAGCTTCTGATGGCCCTATGGCTCAGACAAGAGAGCACATCCTGCTCGCTCGTCAGGTTGGCGTTCCTGCAATCGTTGTATTCATGAACAAGGCTGACCAGGTTGACGACGAAGAGCTTCTCGAGCTGGTTGAGATGGATATTCGTGACCTGCTCAGCAACTACGAGTTCCCTGGTGACGATACACCTATCATCAAGGGTTCTGCTCTCGCAGCTCTGAACGCTCCTGATGATATCAACGATCCTGCATATGCTCCTATCATTGAGCTGATGAACGCTGTTGACGAGTTCATTCCCAGCCCTGAGAGAGACGATGCTAAGCCCTTCCTGATGCCTATTGAGGATACAATGACAATTTCCGGTCGTGGTACTGTTGTTACAGGTAGAGTTGAGAGAGGCGTTCTCAAGGTTAACGAGCCTGTTGAGATCGTTGGACTTTCTGATGAGAAGCAGACAACAGTTGTAACAGGTCTTGAGATGTTCAGAAAGACTCTGGACTTCTGTGAGGCTGGTGATAACGTTGGCGCACTGCTCCGTGGTATCACACGAGACAAGGTTGAGCGTGGTCAGGTTCTTTGTAAGCCCGGCTCTATCCATCCCCACACAAAGTTCTCCGGTCAGGTATACGTACTGAAGAAGGAAGAGGGCGGACGTCACACACCTTTCTTCAACAACTACAGACCTCAGTTCTACTTCAGAACAACAGACGTTACAGGCGTTGTAACACTTCCTGCTGACAAGGAGATGTGTATGCCTGGTGATAACGTAGCAATGGATGTTGAGCTTATCACACCTATCGCTATTGAAGAGGGACTTCGTTTCGCTATCCGTGAGGGCGGCAGAACAGTTGGTTCAGGCGTTGTTACAGCAATCAACGAATAATTATAGTCGTTAAGATTTTGAAAGAGCTTCGGGGAGACCCGAGGCTCTTTTTTGGGTACGGGCACGGGGCATGGGGCAGCGCCCCATATCGGCGTTCCGCCGATTTGAGGCGCTGCTCTGGACTCTGCCAAAGGGACATTGTCCCTTTGGAAACCCGATGTTTTTGCGTAAAAAAATTCCTCCGAACTCTCGTCCGGAGGAATTTGAAATATCAATTAGTCATTTCCATACAGTGTTGTGAGACGTGTAAGGTAATCATAACGATCCTTAGCGTTTGCAACAGCAGCATCGAAGAGCTTCTCAGCGCGCTCGGGGTTGGAGCGTGCAAGTGAGTTGTAACGAACCTCACCCATGAGGAAGTTCTTGTACTCGTCAGTGTTAGGTGCCTTGGAATCCAGAATGAACGGATTCTTGCCCTCTTCCTTAAGAGCAGGATTGTATCTGTAAAGGTGCCAGTAGCCAGCCTCAACAGCCTTCTTCTCCTCAGCCTGAGCTGTAGCCATACCTGTCTTGATACCGTGGTTGATACAAGGAGCGTATGCGATAACGATGGAAGGTCCGTCGTAAGCCTCAGCCTCGGCAAACGCCTTGATACACTGGTTCATGTTTGCACCCATAGCAACGTGTGCAACGTAAACATAGCCGTAGCTCATTGCGATACCAGCCAGATCCTTCTTCTTAACGACCTTACCGGCAGCAGCGAACTGTGCGATAGCGCCTGTAGGTGTGGACTTGGAAGCCTGTCCGCCTGTGTTGGAGTAAACCTCAGTATCGAATACCAGGATGTTAACGTTCTTTCCAGAAGCGATTACGTGGTCGAGACCGCCGAAACCGATATCGTAAGCCCAGCCGTCGCCGCCGAAGATCCACTGGCTCTTCTTGGAGAGGTACAGCTTCTCAGCCAGGATAGCCTTAGCGTCGTCGCAGCCGCAAGCCTCAAGAGCAGCAACCAGCTTGTCCGTAGCAACTGCGTTAGCAGCGCCGTCGTTGTATGTGTCGAGGTACTCGTCGATTGCAGCCTTGACTTCAGGCTTCTCAGCCTTTTCGCGGATAGCGAGAACCTTGTCTGTAACTCTCTTTCTCAGAGTCTCCTGAGCGAGGTACATACCGTAACCGAACTCAGCGTTGTCCTCGAAGAGTGAGTTGCTCCAAGCCGGACCTCTGCCCTGCTTGTTAACTGTGTAGGGAGTTGAAGGAGCAGAACCACCCCAGATAGAGGAGCATCCTGTAGCGTTAGCGATCATCATTCTGTCGCCGAAGAGCTGAGTAACCAGCTTAGCGTAAGGAGTCTCGCCGCAGCCTGCGCAAGCGCCGGAGAATTCGAGGAGGGGCTGTCTGAACTGTGAGCCCTTGACTGTGTCAGCCTTGAACTTAGCAGCAACCTCTGCCTTCTCGTCGATAGTTACGCCGTAGTTGAATACATCCTGCTGATCCATCTGTGAAGCGATAGGCTCCATAACGAGCGCCTTATTCTTAGCAGGACAAACGTTAGCGCAGACGCCGCAGCCTGTACAGTCAAGAGTAGAAACTGTCATAACGAACTTCAGATCGCCGATAGCGGGCTTCATATCCAGAGACTTTGTTGCAGCAGGTGCAGCAGCAAGCTCATCGGGAGTCATAGCTACGGGACGGATTACAGCGTGAGGACAAACGTAAGCACACTGGTTACACTGGATACAATTCTCAGGCAGCCAAGCAGGAACCTTTACAGCGATTCCGCGCTTCTCGAAAGCAGCAGAGCCCTGGGGGAATGTGCCGTCAGCCATGTCAACGAATGTAGAAACAGGCAGTGAATCGCCCTTCTGAGCATTGCAGGGGATCTGGATGTTGTTTACATAATCCTGGAGAACCTTGTCATCGCAGGTTACAGCAGCCATACCCATCTGTGTGTCGGGAGCGTCAGCCCAGGCAGCAGGAACGTCGATCTTAACGATATTCTGGTGACCGGCGTCGATAGCGTTCCAGTTCTTCTCAACAACGTCCTGACCCTTCTTGCCGTAGGAAGCCTCAGCGGCAGCCTTCATGTAGCCGACAGCCTCCTCGAAAGGAATGATGTTAGCGAGCTTGAAGAATGCGGACTGGAGGATCGTGTTGATGCGAGTGCCCATACCGGTCTCTTCGCCCAGCTTTACGCCGTTGATCGTGTAGAAGTTGATGTTGTTCTGTGCGATATATCTCTTTACCTGACCGGGGAGGTTAGCCTCCAGACCTTCCATATCCCAGATAGTGTTCAGGAGGAAAGTACCGCCGGGCTTGATATCGGAAACCATATCGTACTTGTTGATGTAGCTCTGGTTGTGGCAGGCTACGAAATCAGCCATATTAATAAGGTATGTGGACTTGATAGGAGTCTTGCCGAAGCGGAGGTGAGAAATTGTTACACCGCCGGACTTCTTGGAGTCGTATGCAAAGTAAGCCTGTGCATAGAGGTCTGTGTGGTCGCCGATGATCTTGATAGAGTTCTTGTTAGCGCCGACAGTACCGTCAGAGCCGAGACCCCAGAACTTGCAGGCTGTTGTGCCGGCAGGAGCGGAATCGGGATTCTCTTCAAGGGGGAGCGACAGGTTTGTAACGTCGTCCTCGATACCGATAGTGAATCTCTTCTTTGTCTCGTTCTTGAATACGGCAACGATCTGAGCGGGAACAGTGTCCTTTGAGCCGAGACCGTAACGACCTGTAAATACGGGAACGTTATTGAACTTAGTGTCCTTGAGAGCAGCTACAACGTCCAGGTAGAGCGGTTCGCCCAGTGAGCCGGGTTCCTTTGTTCTGTCGAGAACGGAGATCCTCTTTACGTTGTCGGGGATGACCTCAACGAGCTTTTCAGCAACGAAAGGTCTGTAGAGTCTTACCTTAACGAGACCGTACTTGCCGCCCTGAGCGTTGAGGTAGTCGATCGTCTCTTCGATAGTCTCGTTTACAGAGCCCATTGCAACGATGATATGCTCAGCGTCGGCAGCGCCGTAGTAGTTGAAGAGCTTGTAATCTGTACCGATAAGCTCGTTTACCTTGTTCATGTAGTCCTCTACGATAGCAGGGAGAGCGTCGTAGTACTTGTTGCAAGCCTCACGAGCCTGGAAGAAGATGTCGGGGTTCTGAGCAGTACCGCGGAGAACAGGTGTCTCGGGGTGGAGAGCCTTGTCGCGGAATCTCTGAGCTGCGTCCTTGTCCAGGAGACTGTAGAGAGTCTCGTCGTCCCATGTCTCGATCTTCTGGATCTCGTGTGATGTACGGAAACCGTCGAAGAAGTGGAGGAAGGGAACTCTGCCCTTGATAGTAGAGAGGTGAGCAACAGCGCCGAGATCCATAACTTCCTGAGCAGAACCGGAGCAGAGCATAGCATAACCGGTCTGACGGCAGGCGTAGATATCGGAGTGGTCGCCGAAGATGTTAAGAGCGTGTGAAGAAACGCAGCGTGCAGAAACGTGGATAACGTTGGGGAGAAGCTCGCCGGCGATCTTGTACATATTGGGGATCATCAGGAGAAGACCCTGAGAAGCGGTGTATGTAGTTGTGAGTGCGCCTGCGGAAAGTGAGCCGTGAACTGTACCTGCTGCACCTGCCTCAGACTGCATCTCGGCTACTGTAACAGGCTGACCGAAAAGGTTTTTCTTATCCTTAGCGGACCAACTGTCGGTAACCTCAGCCATGACGGAAGAGGGAGTGATGGGGTAAATAGCGGCTACGTCGGTGAAGGGATATGACACCCAGGCAGCAGCGTTATTACCATCCATGGTTTTCATTTTTCTTTTGATTGCCATTGGTAATGACCTCCATTAAAAAATTTTCAGAACGTTCCGGGATGCGGAAATAATATCCTAAACCGCGGAAACATCCGGAAGTATGTGAAGCACGATAGCGTGCTTTCGCTCATACGCCGAAAAAACGGCACATAACCTCATCTAGTATTATATCACAACAAGCCTTTCTTGTAAACCGTTTTTTAGCAATAATCACAAATTTGTGTTAGCCGCCACAAACTGATATGTATATATTTTTGTAAGAAATCAACAAAATCCTGACCGTCGGATTGTAAAATCTAACAAATCGGAACGGGTTTTTGTTTTTTTTCTCAAATTCACTTGACTGTTTTGCCAAAATAAGGTATAATATCAGTAGTGATACTTAATATTGAATTATTTATCACTCGTTTTGTTGTCTCCTTTCTTTTGTTCTACACATTTTTATTATTTTATTTTTCGTAAGAGCCTGTTCATGTGAACGGGCTTCTTTTTCTTTTTTCTGGAGTATCAGAAAAGCAGAGAGATCCTTCCTTATTGTAAATGGAAGATTTCTTTCTGCTTTTTTACGTACAGACAACAAGTTTATAAGGGGTCGCTCTCTCTTGCAGAGCGTCCCCTCTCCGAAAACAGTCCACTGGACTGTTTTCGGATTCACCCCTTGCAGAGCGCCTAAAGGCTGCATCGACCTGCGGTCGATTTGTGGCGCTGCCCCAAACCCTGCCAGAGGCGCTGCCTCTGGACTCTGCAAAAGGGGCATTGCCCCTTTTGAAACCCGGTGTTTGTCAGTTGAGCATCTTCGGCACAATTTTTATGCGCTGTGACTTTATTTCATGAACTTTTCCAGAACGCTCAGGAAATGATCAATGTCTATAGGCTTTGCAATATGCGCGTCCATGCCGTTCTTTAACGCGGCTTCCTTATCCTCCTCAAGGGCATTTGCCGTCATAGCGATGATCGGAAGAGTTTCAACGTCATTTCTTGGCAGAGCGCGGATAGTACGCGTAGCCTCATAACCGTCCATCGTCGGCATCTGCACATCCATAAGCACCGCGTCATAATATTTTTCTTCGGAGTCTCCGACCATTTTAACAGCGTCAGTGCCGTCAGGCGCGCTTTCGACCTCGAAACCGCTCTCCTCCAGAATAGCCGTCGCAATTTCGCGGTTAAGCTCATTATCCTCCACCAGCAGGATTCTTTTTCCGCTGAAATCAGGTCTATCCACGGATACCGGCTCGTTCTGCTTATCCAGCTTGTTCGCGGCAAGCAAAGCGGATTTCAGATCTGACATAAATAACGGCTTGGCGCAGAACGCGGTAACGCCAGCCTGCATTGCCTCTTCTTCAATGTCTGTCCAGTCGTAGGCAGTAAGTATGATTATAGGCGCGTCGTCTCCGATAGCGGCGCGAATACGTCTTGCCGTTTCGATACCGCTCATTTCGGGCATCTGCCAGTCAATGATAAACGTATGATATGAGTCGCCCTCATCATATGCACTTTTCGCACGGAACACGGCTTCCTTACCGGAAATTGTCCATTCTGCGCGCATTCCTATCTGTTTCAGCATCTTTGTTACACTCTCGCAGCTATTGTAATCGTCGTCCACTACGAGCGCCCTCAGACCATCCAGCTCCTTGATTTGCGCGGCTTTTCTTTCTGCATTCTGCAATTTCAGGCTAAGCTCGACCCTGAATTCGCTGCCTTTTCCCTTTTCGCTGTTTACAGTGATCTTTCCGCCCATCATCTCCACGATGTTTTTAGTAATGGACATTCCAAGACCTGTTCCCTGTATGCCAGATTTTGTGGCGCTGGACTCGCGCTCGAAAGGCTCGAAAATGTGTTCCACAAATTCACTGGACATACCGATGCCGTTGTCCTTGACAGTAAATACATAATCGCCGTAGCCGTGTCTGATGGTTGTCTGCTGCTGTATGCGGAAGCTTATCGCTCTGCCGGCAGGCGTGTATTTGACGGCATTGCTCAGCAGATTTATAAACACCTGACTGAGCTTGAGAGGGTCGGCAATAACATCCTCATTTGCCACGTCGAAGGTATCAATAAAAAGCTCAAGCTGCTTCGCCTTTACCTGCGGTTGAATGATGCTGACTAAATTGTGTATAAGCTCGGAAATATTGCATTCCTGCTCCTTGATCTGCACTTTGCCGCTTTCGATACGGCTCATATCCAGGATGTCGTTGATGAGACTGAGCAGATGATTGCTTGACGAAAGAACCTTTTGCAGGCAGTCCTGCACCTGCGCCTTATTGTCAATATGACCTGCGGCAAGCGTGGCAAATCCGATGATGGCATTCATAGGCGTGCGTATGTCATGGGACATATTTGAGAGGAACGTGGATTTCGCCTTGTTGGCGTGCTGAGCCTGCATAAGTGCTTCCTGGAGCGCCTGGGTCTGCTCATGCTGCTTCCGTAACTGTGCCGTAATGTCCTTTGAAACGACCATTACCATAATATCGTCGGTATTTTCGTCTTTGGTCATAATAAATGATTGACGCACGCACATCTGCTGCTCGCCGGATTTCCGTCCCCAATAATCTATCGTGACCTCCGGCTCGCCCTCTTCAAAGCGTTTTTTCAGATTGTCGAGATTGACTGTGCCCGAATATTCGTCTATAGATTCGTCCAGGATAAACGCTTTCCATTTTTCAAAACATTCCGAGGCGGAGCATGGAACAGCAAGTCCCACCTTTTCAAGCAGCGAGACGCGCTGTCCGTCGATCGTGCGGGTAATATCCTGTTCTATTATGTCCTTTGTCAGATTGAACTCAAAGGTAGAAAAGGCAGAGGCGGCGATAGCTATGCGGTACTGACGCTCCTTGCGGTTCATCACAGATCTTTCCTTTTCCTGCCGCAGCTCCCGGAGCTTTAGCTGGGTATTGTCCTGACGGACGTAAAGGATCTTGGACGCCCTGCCGTTCTTTCTCTCCAGACAAACGCAGATGAGAAGCTCCCACAGCTCCCTGCCGGAACGCTCCACATGACATTCGTATGTGAACACGTCTGTATCAGCCAGACTTTCAACAACCGACTGGATCTGAAAGTGGCGGCAGAAAGCAGCCTTGCCGCTATCGCCGATAATATTGGCAGAGTGTGATCTGATAATATCATCATATTGATCTTCTACAGCCAGGGTGTTGTCTGTAGACTCTACTCCTGCTATAGAGGAGCATTTGCCGGTTTCAAGATCTACGGTGAAATAACGTGAAGAAAAGAGAATGTTTAATCCGCGCAAAACGTAACTCGATTGTTCGTTTTTCTTTTTCAGGATGCGCTGTTCTCTGCTGGTGCGTATTATCAGAAACAGGATATAGGCAATGAACAGTCCGATCAGAATTGATTCAAGAATAATGCCGGTGTGGTTCGCGTTGTCTACCATATTCAGAGTTACATCCTGGGAAAACGCCTGAACAAGAACATAATCGCTGTCGGGAACAGCTATGGCGCATAAATTGCTCGTATGGCTGCTGTTATAGCAGATAAAAGCTTCTCTGTCCGATTCGCCACTGAACACGGACCATATGCTTTCGGCTGTCACATCGTCGATAGTACCGTTGGCTTTCATAACATCGGGAAGTGTTCCTTCGATACTGCTTCCGTCAGAGGTTCCTATTACGTCGCCCTGCCGGTTGCACAGATAAACGTCGGCAGCTTCTTCAAAATACGTAGTTTCCAGCATTTCCCGGAGGTAATTCTCCGCGAGATACAGACCGAGAAGAACGCCGACGACCTCTCCGTTATACTTTACCGGCGAGTAGAATACCATGGTCGTTTTTCCTGTGACCCTGGAATTGAATACTATGGTGCAGCCGCTTTCGCCCCTCATTCCGGCAGCAAAGTAATCCCTGTCGCTGCTGTCCAGGGTCGTTCCGTCAGATGTAAGATTTATGCCGTCACTGTTTACAAAACGTATGGCATCAAAGACAGCGTTGTCCTCTAAGTCTTTTAGAACGTCAGCGTCGATCTCAAGGTCGTATTCTCCAAGGCTCAGGCAATAAGCGTAATTCTGAATCCTCCGCTGAGCGTTGGCGAACAGGCTTCCTACCGCATTCGCTTTCTGATATGCGGCATCTTCGGCATAGGTAAGATTGGATCTCTCAATACGATCAAGATTTGCATTAGAATACCAGCTGAAGAGTAAAAAAATTGCCACGATCAAAGCCAGCGCAAGCGCTATATTAGAGAGCGTTTTTCTACGTGTGTTCATTAACTGTAAGCTCCTTTACATATGGATATTTTTCTTATGATCTACACATACATTATACCATAGTCAGCCGCATTTTTCAAGGGCTGATATAAAATTTCTGACATCCGGAAAAACATTTTTTAGGGCACTTGACATATGGAAGAAAGTATGGTATAATGTGTGTGGATTTTCGGGGCAGGGTGAGATTCCCTACCGGCAGTATAGCCTGCGAGCCTTCGGGTTGATCCGGTGAAATTCCGGAGCCGACTGTGAGTGCGTTTTTGCATAAGTCAGGATGTGAGAAAATCAACTGATGTAATTATGTTATCAGTCAGATCTCAAGCCCCATTACGGGGCTTTTTTGTTTTGGAGGTGTTTATGTTCCGGGAAGAATTTATGGCGGAGGCTTTGTCTCTGGCAAAAAAGGGAATGGGCTTCACCTCGCCGAATCCCATGGTCGGAGCGGTGATCGTCCGTGACGGTGAGATCATCGGCAGCGGCTACCACAGGAAATGCGGAGAGCTTCACGCCGAACGAAATGCCTTTGCGGACTGCGACAGCCGCGGTATAAGCTGTACAGGGGCGGATATGTATGTTACCCTGGAGCCGTGCTGCCATTTCGGCAGAACGCCTCCCTGCACAGAGGCGATAATCGAGCATGGTATAAGCCGCGTATTCATAGGTTCGTCCGACCCTAATCCCCTCGTTTCGGGAAAGGGAGCGTCGATCCTCAGAGAGCACGGAATTGAAGTCTATGAGGGCATACTGAAAGAGGAATGCGACGCTGTCAATGAGATCTTTTTTCACTACATAACGACAGGGCTGCCCTTTGTCACCATGAAATACGCTATGACGGCAGACGGCAAGATTGCCTGTTTTACCGGAGATTCCAAGTGGATCACCGGCGAGCAGGCACGTCTGAATGTGCAGAGAGACCGATTGAAGCACTCGGCGATAATGGCAGGCGTGGGAACTGTTCTTGCAGATGACCCGATGCTGACCTGCCGCCTGGAAAACGGTCGGAATCCGGTGCGCATTGTCTGCGACACTGATCTGAGGACGCCCCTGGAGAGCAATATTGTCCGGACTGCCGCGGATATCCCCACGATAATAGCTCACTGTAACTGCGACAGCGGCGAATATGAAAAACGCGGCTGCCGGGCAGTCCGGCTTCCGGAAAAAGACGGTCATGTGGATCTGAGAAAGCTCATGGAGTTTCTGGGCAGAGAGCTGCATATCGACAGCGTTTTGCTGGAGGGCGGCAGCGAACTGAATTATTCGGCGCTTTCCGCAGGCATCGTCAGCAAGGTGCAGACATATATTGCCCCTAAAATATTCGGCGGAGAGGATGCGAAAACCCCTGTATCAGGAGCAGGCGTGCCGCATCCTGGAGAGGCTTTCATGCTTGCGGACAGAAAGATCACTCTCTTCGGCAGCGACATTCTTATAGAAAGCAGGGTGAAATATGTTCACGGGAATAATTGAGGAAATCGGGAGCGTCAAAACGTTCCGGCGCGGCGGCAGCTCATCGTTTCTCCGCATACAGGCGGAAAAGGTGTTGGAAAACACGCAGATCGGCGACAGTATTGCTGTCAATGGAGTCTGCCTGACCGTAACGGCGATAGACGGCGGCATTTTTCAGGCGGATGTGATGAATGAGACCATTGCCCGCTCATCCCTGGGAGGACTGGGCAGCGGCAGCATGGTGAACCTGGAGCGCGCAATGGCTGCCAACGGCCGCTTCGGAGGTCATATCGTGTCGGGGCATATTGACGGCACAGGCGAGATCACTGCCATAAAAAAGGACGGTATCGCCACCTGGTATACTATATCTGCCGATGCGGATATTCTGCGGTACATCGTGGAAAAAGGCTCAGTGGCGATAGACGGCGTCAGCCTGACCGTGGCAAAGGTGGATGAGACCGGATTCAGCGTGTCGATCATACCCCATACGGCGGCAAATACGATTCTTCCGACGAAGAAAGTCGGCGACCGTGTAAACCTTGAAAACGACATTATAGGTAAATATGTCGAAAAGCTTATTCTGCCCCGGAATACATCCGCCGCAGAAAAGAGCAGGATAGATATGCGGTTTCTTGCAGAAAATGGTTTTTAATGAGGAGGAAGACGATGTCTGATTTCAGATATAACACCGTAGACGAGGCTCTTGAGGCTCTGAAAAACGGTGAAATAATCCTTGTAACCGACGATGAGGACAGGGAAAATGAGGGCGATATGATATGCGCCGCAGAGTTTGCAACAACGGAAAATGTGAATTTCATGGCGGCGCACGCCAAGGGTCTTATCTGTATGCCTATGAGCATGGAGCTGTGCAATAAGCTTCACCTGCCGCAAATGGTTGACTACAATACCGACAATCACTCTACGGCGTTTACGGTCTCTATCGACCACGTAGAGACGACGACCGGTATTTCAGCGGCTGAACGCGGACTGACTGCCAGAAAAGCTGTTGCCGCCGACGCAAAGCCGGAGGATTTCCGCAGACCCGGACATATGTTTCCGCTTACTGCCAAAAGAAACGGCGTTTTGCAGCGTGAGGGTCACACGGAGGCAACGGTCGATCTGATGCGGCTCGCCGGGCTGAAAGAATGTGGTCTCTGCTGCGAGATAATGCGTGACAACGGCACTATGATGCGTTCGGCTGAGCTTCAGGGAAAGGCGAAGGAATGGGGACTGAAATTCATTACGATACAGTCTCTCAAGGAGTACCGGAAAGTTCATGAAACATTTGTGGAATGCGCGGCAGATACCAAGCTTCCGACGAAATACGGCGATTTTCGCGCTATGTGTTTCGTCAATAAGCTGAACGGAGAGCATCACGTTGCGCTGGTAAAGGGCGACATCGGCGACGGTCAGGATATACTCTGCCGTGTCCACTCCGAGTGTCTGACAGGCGATGCTTTCGGCTCTCTGAAATGCGACTGCGGACAGCAGTTTGCGGCGGCTATGACGCAGATCGAAAAAGAGGGCAGAGGTGTGCTGCTCTACATGAGGCAGGAGGGACGGGGAATAGGTCTGGTCAATAAGCTCCGCGCCTATGAGTTGCAGGACAACGGCATGGACACTCTCGACGCAAATCTTGCACTGGGCTTCCCGGGCGATATGCGCGAGTACTACATCGGTGCGCAGATTCTCCGGGAGCTTGGCTGCAAGACTCTCCGCCTGCTCACCAATAATCCGGATAAGGTCTACGGACTGAGCGGCTTCGGACTTGAAATAAAGGAGCGCATCCCGATCCAGATGGACGCCACCGCATACGACCTTTTCTACCTGAAAACAAAGCGTGACAGAATGGGACACATTCTTGACTATTAATTAAAAGAAGGAGCTTTAATCATGAAAATTTATGAGGGTTCAATTATTCCAAGGGATATACGCATCGGCATCGTCGTTGCACGTTTCAACGAGTTTATTACCAGCAAGCTTCTCGGCGGCGCTGTTGACACACTCAAGAGACACGACGTTTCAGAAAATTCAATAGACGTGGCATGGGTGCCCGGGGCTTTTGAGATTCCGCTTATCGCCCAGAAAATGGCAAAATCCGGCAAATACGACGCCGTTATCTGTCTCGGAGCAATTATCAGAGGGTCGACTTCCCACTACGATCTTGTGTGCAGCGAGACGGCAAAGGGCATAGCGCAGGTCTCACTAAACAGTGATATCCCGGTAATGTTCGGCGTGATAACTACCGAGAATATCGAGCAGGCGATAGAGCGCGCCGGCTCAAAGGCAGGCAACAAGGGAAGTGAGTGCGCCGAGGGTGCGATCGAGATGATAAACCTTATCCGGGAAATTGAGGACTAAATGGCTAACCTTATTTTCGACTACGACGGCACGCTTCACCAGTCTATGAAAACTTATGCTCCGGCGTTCCGGGCGACCTGCAAATGGCTCTCGGACAACGGATATATGGCGGAAAAGGACTTCACGGAGGACGAAATAAGCTATTGGCTCGGATTCAATTCCACCGATATGTGGAGTAATTTCCTGCCGGACGCCGACCCGGAAATACGCGAAAAAGCCCGTATCATGCTGGGCGAGGATATGGGACAGCGCATTGAAAGGGGAGAGGGCGCGCTTTTTCCTCATGCGGAGGAGGTTCTTGCGGAACTGAAAAGCTGCGGACATAAGCTGATCTTCCTCAGCAACTGCCGTATCAAATACATGGAACGTCATAAGCGTGTCTTTGGGCTGGACAGATTCTTTGATAGCTTCTACTGCTGCGAGGAATTTGATTTTCTCCCGAAGTACCAGATCTTCCGCCTGTTCAGTCTACAGCATGACGGTAAATTCATCGTTATCGGAGACCGTTTTCACGACATCGAAACGGCGGTGAAAAACGGTCTGACCTCAATAGGCTGCGGATATGGCTACGGCAGAGGTAATGAGTTGTCGGCGGCTGACATAATTGTAAATGATATAACTGACATTCCGCCTGCTGTTGCAGAACTGGCGGACAGAGGGTGAATTTTATGAAAAAACAGAGATTATTGGCGATTTCTGCTGTCGCTGCACTGACGCTGACTTCGGTTTCGTGCAGCTACGGCTATGACACATCAAAGGGAGAAAAGGAAAGTTCGTCCAAAGCTGATAAAAAGGACGACGGCGAAAAGGGAACGACGAATTTCGATTACGAAACGGCTGATGTCGAGGCGTTCAACGAGGAGGTGGAAAAGCTTCTCGACCTTATCAAGGGATCCGGCAATGAAAAGGAAATACAGGACTGCATCGACAGCTTGATAGAGACCACAAATTCAGCCTCCGATGCCATGGGCTACTCGGGTGTCGCCCAGAATCTGGACTGGTATGACAGCGAGTTGGAGGAGGCGTATGATTCCGACTGTGAGGCGCTCTACGTCATGATAAACGGTCTGGGATATGCTTTCTCAAAGGGATACAGATCTGACGAATATTCCGCGATTTTTGAGCCGTATATCTACGACGAAGAGCTGCTCGAATACTTTGTCCAGCCGGGAATGAGTCTGAGACGGGTGGAGGGATATGCCTCTGTGGATTATCACGTTTCCGACGAGGTGCTTGACGACTACTACGACATCGCATATGACCAGGATCTGGACGATGACGAAAAAAATCTGAAATGCGCGGAGGTTTACCTGGAGATACTTTCGCAGTATGAGCCGGAGAGTTTCTACGACGGCTTTCACCGCGACTACACGCCGGAGGAGATCGCGGAGCTTTCGCAGTATGTAAAGGAAACGCTTATGCCGATCCAGGATGTTCTGGCAGATAATTTCCATGATAATAAGTATTCGGAAGATGTTTTTGACGATCCGGTGCTGTGTGACGAGCCTTTTGAGCTGATACGAGACTATTCCGCCAGACTTTCAGCGGACATTGAGGCATCCGCGGATAAGATAAACGATGAAAAGCTGTATACCGTGGGTTCGGGAAGCGACAGCTATACCGGCTCATATACCGTCGACCTGCCCCTGAACAACAGCGCCCTGGTTTATGTCTACTCCGACGACACCTATTTTGACCTCCAGACCTGCATCCATGAGTTCGGGCACTTCCACTCCTCTTTCTATGACGATACAAGCGCATATATGACCATGACGAATACCGACGTGGCGGAGATACAGTCCCAGGGAATGGAGCTTCTCTTCATGCAGTTCTACGATGATATTTACGGAGATCAGGCTGATGCCATGAAGCTGATGAAATTTTACGACATGGCAGAGGTCATAGTGTCAAGTTTTCTGATCGGCGAGTTTGAGTATACAGCCCTTACAAAGGCAGAGGATATGACTCCCGAGGATGTTATCGACCTCTATGAGGACATAATGGGCGAATATGCGGAGGGCTATCCATTTTATTATGTGAGCCATATGTTTGAGCAGCCGGGATATTACGTAAGCTATGGCGTTTCGGCGCTGGCGGCTCTTGATATGCTGGACGATTGCATTAATGCCCCTGATAAGGCGCTGGAAAAATATGAAAAGATATCCAAAGTGCCTGCTAACGACATAAACAGCACTTTCAGATCATCTCTTTCCAAGTGCGGATTTGCAGATGTGCTTACGAAGGATTATATCGACGAGATCGCAGCGGAGCTTGAAAAGATATCCAACGATATGAGCTGACGAATGCGGGCAGGGTTTGGGACGGAGTCCCATGTCGGCGCAAGCCGATGACACTGGGTTTTCAAAGGGACAATGTCCCTTTGAAAACTCATTTTTGTCAACCGGAA
>JAGBGT010000059.1 GCA_017935865.1 Ruminococcus sp.
GACCGCTGTGGACATCGTACCGGAGAAAGTTGAAAAGCTGAACAATTGGCAGTCTCCCATTCAGGACGATTTCATCGAGCAGTACCTTGCAGAGCATGAGGAGAGAGGACTTTCCCTTACAGCTACCACTGACGGCGAATCTGCCTACAAGGGCGCAGATTTTATCATCGTTGCTGCTCCTACAAACTACGATCCCAAAACGAACTTTTTTGACTGCTCGGCTGTGGAGTCGGTGCTTGCCCTCATCAAGACTGCAACCGCTGACATGGAAGTTCCTCCCACGATCGTCATCAAGTCCACAATTCCTGTTGGTTACACGGTGCAGGTGCGTGAGAAGATGGGCATGGATAATATCATTTTCAGTCCGGAATTTCTGAGAGAGTCTAAAGCTCTTTATGATAACCTCTATCCCAGCCGTATCATCGTTGGTTCTGATGAAAAGAATATGGAAGCCGCTGAAACATTCGCTTCACTTCTCCAGCAGGGAGCAATTAAGACCAACATCCCAGTGCTGTTCATGGCTACCACAGAAGCTGAGGCAACAAAGCTGTTTGTGAATACATATCTTGCTCTGCGTGTCAGCTACTTCAACGAGTTGGACACCTACGCAGACTAACAGAAATTCCTGCAATGTGGATCTCAGAACATCGGCAGTCATTTTCTATGCTTGTCTACATTTTTTAAAATATTGCAGAAAAAGTTGATTACAGATGCAGTTTTTCTTTTTCGGAAATTCTTATATTTCGCTGAACAAATATTGTTTCTTGTCAGATATCTGTCGATCTCTCGGGAGCTTACTTCCTGCGGCAGAATCCGGACGCCGGGTTTCAGATAGAAAACTGCCTTGTCGAAATAGAGACTTTCGGCATTATTAACTTCAATGATCTGCCGGCTGACGCCTTTTATCATACTATCACCTCATGGTGATTATTGGATAGTATTCGGAAATTATTCGATTTTGTGGAGATTTCGTATGTAATGGAAAAGATACTGCTGTGCGATTCCAGCGTTTTCTTTGGCAAATGCGGGGAATCCGTTTGGATAATACTCTTCAAGAACACGTTTTATCCACACATCCACCGGAAAAGCCTCGGTACGGTGCATACCGAAGAGGAGAACGCACTCTGCCACCTTCGGACCGACTCCCTTGATCGTTTTCAGAGCTGTACGTGCTTCGTCTATCGGCATTTCCGCGATTTTTCTCAGGTCGATCTCTCCGCTGCCAACCTTTTGAGCGCCGTCGCAGAGATACTTTCCGCGGAAGCCGCTGCGGAGATACGACAGACTTTCGGGAGTTTCATGCGCCATTTCCCCGGGCGTGGGAAAATGTCCGCCGTAATTGTCGCATAGACGCTGGATAATTCCCTTTATACGCGGTATATTATTGTTCTGGGAAATAATAAACGAGATAAGACATTCCCAGCTATTCTGCCGGAGAAGGCGGATCCCCCCGGCAAATCCGCAAGCTTTGGCGAGGGTTTCATCCTCGGAAAACATACGCTTCAATTCTCCATAATCTGTTTCCAGATCGAAATAGCCGACCCATTTACTCAAAAACTCCTCTTCGCTGACATTCCTGAACAGAAATTCACCCTTTTTAATCTGCGTGACAGTGAGCTGCGAATCCAGAAAGTGACCGGTATACGTGATTTCTCCTCCGCTGATTTTTGTCCAGCGAAAAGCCTGTCCGCAGTCCAGAGTCTCGTCAAGATCCAGATCCGGCTGTGAAAGGATAATGTCGTTATTTTTAACATAATAGTCCATTTATTCTCAACTCCAATAAAAAAATTAATTTATATAAAAGACTTGATTTTTCTATCTAATTATACTAAAATATAATTATAAATGCAAGTGTTAGCATATATAATTATATTTTTTAACGGAGCATACAATGATTAGAAAAATTAACTTGGCAGGGGAGTGGAGGCTCTCCCTTGAAAGCGGTAAGTCCTTTTCCGACGAAACAGCAATTTCGCCGGAGCTGCCCAATACCAGTGACACGATCACGCTGCCTGGAACGACCTCTGCCGCAGCTAAAGGAGTGCGCAATACAGAAATAGCCGAGGGATATCTGACAGACGAGTACGCCTTTGAGGGCGTAGCCTATTACTGCCGAAACTTCGACCTTGGCGAGATGAATAAGGATCACATATACGAATTGTTTCTGGAGCGTACACGGCTTACAAGAGTATGGGTCAACGGAAAGCTTGCCGGGGAGTACGACAGCCTCTGCACCCCTCATATATTTGACATTACAGAGTACATGAACAGCGGTGAAAATTCCATCTGCGTCGCTGTGTGCAACTGCGGCTATCCAACGGCTGGCGGACATCTCACATCCTCTGATACGCAGTCAAACTGGAACGGCATTACCGGAGACATTTCGATCGTTGAATCTGATAAGTCGCGTATAACCGAGATAACTGCATATCCGGATATTGCCGGAAAGGCAGTAAAATTGAGGTTTAAAACGAAAGATATTCAGGATGCCGACGCTGAGATCTGGGGTATGTCCTCCGACGGAAAAGTCATTGAAAAAATATGCCGGAAAATAAGCGATAGCTGTGAGATCCGCCTTGATTTAGGGGGAGATCCCTCGTTCTGGAGCGAATATTGTCCTGTTACATATAATATTAAGGCGGCAGTCTGCGGAAGCTACGACATTGCTTCCGTCACTTTCGGACTGCGTGAAATTAAAGTGGACGGCATGGAGATCAAGGTCAATGGCGAGACTGTTCAGCTCAGAGGCAAACACGACGGACTTATTTTCCCGCTTACCGGAGCTGCTCCCACAACAGTGGAGGAATGGCATAAATACCTGTATACCGTGAAAAGCTGGGGATTTAACCACCTGCGTTTCCATACGTGCTGTCCGCCGGAGGCAGCGTTTACGGCGGCGGATATGCTGGGAGTTTATATGCAGCCGGAGCTGCCGTTCTGGGGCACGCTCCATGGCGAAAACGACGAAAAATTCAATGGCGCCGAGCAGGCGTACCTTATAGAAGAGGGCAGGCGGATCCTGCGCTGCTTCGGAAATCACCCCTCGTTCGCTATGATGTCCCTCGGCAATGAGCTTTGGGGAGATCCAAAGAGAATGGGCACGATCTTAGCTGAATATCATAGTATTGACAACAGGCATCTTTACACCCAGGGCAGCAATAATTTTCAGTTCTTCCCGAATATCCAGCCGGAGGATGACTTTTTCTCCGGAGTCCGCCTGAGCGGTGAAAGGCTTATCCGCGGCTCTTATGCCCAGTGTGACGCGCCGCTGGGCTTTGTTCAGACAGAAAAGCCAAATACCGTCCATTCATTTGACAGCATGATCTTCCCGAAGGAAAGCAGCTTCGACACGGAGAAGGGGAGCGATGAGATAGAGATCCAGTACGGCACCGGGGTCAAAAAAGTCCATGTGGATAAAAAAACCGGAGGTCTGATTCCGGATAAGCCCATAATCACCCACGAAACAGGACAATATTGCTCATATCCCGATTTTAATGATATTCCCAGATATAACGGCCCGTTAAAGCCGCTGAACATCGAGTTGTTCAGGGAGCGGCTCAGAGCGAAGAATATGCTTCATCTGGCGGATAAATTCCACCATGCCTCCGGTATGCTTGCATATAGCTGCTACAAAACCGAGATCGAAGCGGCTATGCGTTCCCAGTATATTTCCGGATTTCAACTGCTTGATTTGCAGGACTTTACGGGGCAGGGCATGGCGTTCGTCGGAATGCTCAACGGCTTAATGGAGGAAAAATCCTTTGTCCGCGAAAATGATCTCCGGAAAAAATGGCTGGGATTCTGCTCTGACTGCGCGATACTCTGCGAGATAAGCGATTTTGTCCTTACAGAGGGTCAGCATATTAAAGTGCCGGTAAAACTGAGATATTCCGGAATCGGCAGCCTCAGCGGAAAGAGCATAAAGTGGAGCTTTGGCGAAAAGTCAGGCAAAATAGTCGTTCCGGAGGGATTCCGCGGATTGGGGAAAGTCGGCGAAATTGATTTAACTACACCGGAGATGGGAACATATCCATTAACGCTTACTCTGGATGACATCCGGGGAGAAAACGACATTCTGCCGAAAAATTCTGAAAACAGCTATAATTTTTACGTTTATCCCGTGGCTGAGGAGCATAGCCTGTGCAGCGATGAGGACGTGGTGATCGCAACTGAACCCGGTCAGTTAAAGGAGCTGGAGGGCAGGGGAGTCAGGATCCTCTATATTCCTGAGAAACTGAAAAACAGCGTTGAGGGCTTCTACTGCACGGATTTCTGGTGCTATCCAATGTTCCGCTCCATTTCTGAGAGCATGGGTAAGAATGTTCCCGTAGGAACGTTGGGGCTGCTTATCGACAATGAACATCCTGCTTTATCTGAATTTCCCAGCGAGACCTACTCCACGCCTCGCTGGTACGAGATCGTCAGCCACAGCAGTTGTGCGGTTCTGGACGATCTCCCGGAACTTCAGCCGATTGTCCAGACCATAGATAATTTTGAACGAAATCATAAGCTGGGCAATCTTTTTGAGGTAAATGCAGGTGCAAACAAGGTGTTGATCTGTACATGCCGGCTTCAGGAGTGCATGGATCTCCCGGAGGTCAATGCGTATGCCAGAAGTCTGCTTAACTACATAAAATCGGACAGATTTGCACCGAGACAAAATATATCTGCGGAGGCGCTGGCTGACCTATAGACGACACTGCCTGCTCCATGAGAGCGAGATTTTGAAGGAGATACTATGAAAGAAAGTGAATTTGATTTTATTGTAGAGGGCTTTCAGCAGTTACCGGCTGTTGTGGATAAAGGCCCTACGGCTCAGGAAAAAATGGCACAGGCTTTTATGGAATTTATGCAGTTTGCCCATCTCTATGAGTCTGCTATTGAGGTCGTGAAAACGTACCTTGGCATTCTGGATAACGAATTTAACATAAAATTCCAGAGAAATCCCATTCATAATATTGAGAGCAGGCTTAAATCCGCCGATTCTATGATGAACAAGCTGAGCAGAAAGGGAATCCCCTTTACTCCGGAAAATGCAGGAAAGAATCTGCTTGACATTGCAGGGATACGCGTTACTTGCTACTATATCAACGATATTTATGTGCTGGCGGAGATGCTGGCGCGGCGTGATGATTTTGTGGTTCTCAAACAGAAGGACTATATAAAAAATCCCAAGCCGAGCGGTTACAGGAGTTATCATCTTGTACTTAACGTACCGGTGCATCTTTCAGCGAAAAAGCAATATGCCCCGGTGGAGATTCAGATCCGCACCATTGCAATGGATTTCTGGGCGAGCCTTGAGCATCAGCTAAAGTATAAACCCTCCGCAGAGATCACACCGAAGATCTCGGAAGAGCTTCGCCAGTGCGCCGAACGAATCTCGGAGACGGACTATCAGATGCAGAAAATATACACGCAGGTCTACGGGAGGTAGCAGAGCTGTTTCGACAAATAACGCTGTTTTTCCGCAAAAAATACCCGTTCACAAGGGATATTTAATATGGTATAATATTACTATAGGCAACACCGCGCAAAGACCGCCTGGCGGCTTTGCACGTCATCTGCTTACACATTTTCCGTCATATCACACAAAAATCCCCTGACAGGCGTCAGCCTGCCTGCGGAATTTTTATGCAATCTGACGAAAAATATGACTGCGCATCTGCCGCACAATCTCTGTGCGGTGTTGCCTATATTCTTTGAAAGGAGACGGAGAAATGTTCGGAGCAACAGTCAGGAGCAGATGTGAGATAAGAGACCGCACGATATATATGGAGGTTTACGGCGATAATAAGGTGTCCTACAGGGTGACGGCTGCCCGAATACTGAAAAACAGCAGGCAGGCTGTTACATACGGGATCGAGGTGGAGGACGCAAAGGCAGGGGAAAAAGAGGCGATACCGGACTTTTCTCCGGACATTGAGGACGCAGTGGATTTTGTCGAAATGCTGATCTCTCAGAAAATAAGACCCAGCCGGCTATATTCCAAGGCGCTGAAATATTTATGTATTTCTATCTGACTAATGCTAACTCAACCAAAAAAACGGAATCCGCAGCCCAGGTCTGTTCGGATTCCGTTTTGTCATTTCTGTCTGTTTTTCGATTTTACATTGGCAAGAGGGTTGGCTTCTACAGCAGTGCGCAGCCTTTCGCTGTTTATGTGCGTATATATTTCTGTCGTCGAAACATTAGCGTGCCCCAGTATTTCTTTCAAAGTAAGCATATCGGCGTCGCCGTATTGATACATCAGCGTTGCCGCAGTATGGCGGAGCTTGTGCGTGGTGATTCCCTTTCCGTCAAGACCGGCAGCTTTCAGGGAGTCCTCCACTATCTGCTGTACGCGCCGCTTGGAAATGCGTTTGTTTTGTTTGCTGATAAAGAGCGCCGGCTCATCCTTGGCTTTTTCGTTTGAAAGCCGGATCTCCAGATACTGTGTAAGCGCCTCCACGCAGGCATTATTCAGGTAGACCATGCGCTCTTTATTGCCCTTTCCTATAACCTTCATATTATATTCTGTAAGGTCGATATCACGAATATTGATGCTTACCAGTTCGCTGAGTCTCATTCCGCAGTTCAGAAAAAATGTCAGGATGCAGTAGTCACGTACCGAATCGCCCGAGTCAGATGCTTTAAGCAGCCGCATACTTTCCTCCAGCGAAAGAAATTTCGGCAGCGCTCTCTTTGGCGAGGGAACTTCAATATCGCGGATAGGGTCGTTTTCCAGTATATGAGCGGTTTTTGTAAGATATTTGAAAAAGCTGCGGAGAGCCGAGACCTTGCGATATCTTGCTTTCTCTGCATTGCTGCGTTCATCAGCGGCATAGAAAATAAAGCTGTAAATATCCGAAAGATTGATTTTTTTCAGATCGTCGACAGTCATAGAAGAAATATCGGTATTGTCCACATCTCCGTCTTTGTTGAGGATAAATTTTAAAAATAGCCGTACATCCAGATAGTATTCATGGATCGTCCGCTCCGAAAGCATTTTCACGACGCGCATATGAACCAGATAATCGTTGAGAAATTCGGGATTTTCATTATTATTGCAGTTTGTCATTTTTATCACCGATTATATTATATCACACAAAATCCCGAATTTCAACCCTTGCTTAGAGTATTTTTCTGTGTAAGATTGTTCAGCCACAGATACTTCTTGTAGTGCCTGTAAACCGCCGGGAGCTTGATTATTTCGTCTATATTAATAATGATATATACAATAGGCACAGGCAGTTCAAAAATAAATGAACAAATTATTCCGATCGGAACAGTGACGCACCACATAGTGATAGTGTCGCATTTCAAGCCGAATTTCGAGTCTCCTCCGGAGGGGAAGATTCCCGAAATTACCGTCATATTCATCGCCTTTCCGATTACGTAATACGAACTTACGCAAAGCATAAGCCGCAGATATTTCTGAGAAACAGGCGTGATCGTTTTGAACATTGGCACGAACGGAATAACGCAGAGAATTATAAGTCCCGAGGCAATACCGGATGCAAGGGCGATCTTGCACAACTTTGAGCCGTATGTCTTCGCCTTTTCAAGATTTCCGCGTCCAAGCTCCGCTCCTATCATTATTCCACTCGCAGATGAGACGCCCTGAGATATACATATCGCGAGATTTTTAACTATATTAGCAATGGAATTTGCTGCGGCAGCGTCGCTTCCACGATGGCCAAGAATAACGCTGTACATCGTAAAACCAAGACCCCAGCCAAGCAGATCGCCTAAGAGGGGAAGCGAATACTTCCTGAAATCTTTACCAAGAATTTTGTCGTTATTGATAAAATATGAGAGCCGAAGCTTCACTTCTTTATTGCGGAACATGACGATATATGTCCAGACAAGCTCGACGGCTTTGGAAATAACAGTAGCGACAGCGGCTCCGCGAACCTCCATTCTCGGAAATATTCCGACGCCGAATATGAGCAGCCAGTTAAAAAGGATATTAAGTACCACTGAGACTGAGCTTATAAGCGAGCTTTTTCCGGCATGACCGCAGTTTTTCATCACACACAGATACGCCTGGGACAGTGCTATCAACATATAAGACGGTGCAACAGCCCTCAGATATTGTGCGCCAAGCTCCACAAGAGCCGCATCGGACACGAAACATTTCATCAATAACTCAGGGAAGCAAAATGCGCAGAGGGAAAAGGGGAGTGCAGAAAAAATTAACATTTTTAAACCAATGCCAAGTATTTTCTCCACTGATCTCATGTCCTTGATTCCCCAGTACTGAGCCGCCAGAATAGATACGCCCCCGGTAATGGCAAAGGTGAAGAGCCCGTAGACGAATTGAACCTGACCTGCAAGAGAGACTGCCGAAAGCGAATCCTGGTTGAGGAAACCGATCATCACCGCATCAGTGAAACTAACCATAGCGAGCATAAGCTGCTGCAAAGAAATGGGCAAAACAAGCCTCAGCAGCTTTTTTCTAAATTCGTTTTTCATATGCAATAAACTCCTTAAATCGGACGTTGCTTATCTGTCCGGATTCTCAAAAGTCATTATACCATAGTAAGCTAAAAATCGCAATGATTATTTTGACGAAATATTTGATATTTGCAGACTTTCTTTCATATGATGTTACTATCAAAGATACTTTGGCGTATTGTGCAGGATGGTAGCTGTCAGACTGTTCTTTGTGCAGATTGGTTGCAAGGAGAGTGATGTTGAAAACTCAATCAAATTGCGCCAAATACAAGTTTGGCGCAATTAAGAATATGCAAAAGAGCAAATCGTTCGTCACCCAAGAAATCTACGAATTTTTTCAGCAAAAAACCGCAGGAGCCTGTTAATACTCCCGCGGTTTTTAATGCAGCTATTAAATAAAGTCTGTAAATCCAATTTCATCAGAAGAAAAAATTTCTGTAAAGACTTGGTGTAAAGCCGCTGGTTTGCTGAAATTGTCTCAGGAAATACTTGTAATCATCGTATCCGCACTTTTCTGCCACAGCCGTTACATCGAGAATTGTCGTAAGCAGCATATATTTTGCCAGATATATCTTTGCTGTGATAATATCCTGGTGGAAGCTGATGTCAAAGCGTTCCTTGTAAAGCCGACTGAAGTGACCCGGGCTGCACCGGAAACCACGGCAGGCGTTGTCGGTATCAGGAGGTTCAATAGGATCGAGGTACAATTCACGGCGAAGCTCTGCAAAATCGCTGTAATTTTGCAGGGAACGCTTTTCAGAAACGTGTCTCAACTGCTCTGAGATCTGCTCATTGAGAGTTTCCATTGCATTATTGTAGTCGAAATCCGAACCTTTGACGCATATACATCTGCAAAAGAAAGAATCTATTCCGTTATTACGAATATACGGCTCTTTTCGCAGCATCAGCGCCTTGACCTTGTCCTCCAGGAAAAGAGCCGTGTCATAATCATAGCCGTCTCCGAGAACGGCAAAGGCGTACAGGTTGGGATCCAGCGTACCGCAAATCGCGCTGTCGCTGTCGCTTAGATGCAGAAGAATATCAGCTGTCGTTTCGGCATCCCTGATTTTATCCGCCGTTGCTTCTAAATCAATTTTCTTGGTGAAAACTCTGGTTTTCAAAAGCAGCAGGAGCACATTCTTTTCTGCATTGCTTTTCACAGCAAATTCCAGAGTATTTCTGAATCCTGTCTTATTGCATAAGCCGGTCGTGGAATCGTAAAAAACAGACATATCCTGGTATTCCATAAGCATCTTCACATCATTTTTCATTCGCAGAAATTCCAACGCCTGAGATGCAGATTTAAGCCAGTTTCTGAATGCATCATCATAGCCGTTTGGACAGTCATATTGCAGAATTATGTAGCCATATATCCTGCTGCCGAAATACATCGGACATAAATAGAATCCCGAGGGAACGTCTGGCTCAGGGACATAGTCCGGAAAAATCTGTAATCTTTGGAAAAACGCAAACTTTTCTCTTTCACCGTCACATCCATAGACAGGATAGCACATCATCAGCGGCGACTCATTGATACCTTTGTTTTCTGACTCACACCAGTTATCGCGGAGACAAAGGTACATTTTCTTAACGTCGTGTATCAAATATGCAAATCCGGCAAGAACCTCGCAATAATTCTCGACCGAGCGGCATTCTGTGAGCCGTTCTTCAAAAAGTCCCCACAAGTTCATCATGCTATGATGCCGTTCATTACGGAATGAGGACAGCTCAGAAATGAGCGCCTCCTTCTCCACGCCGCAGGAGCAGCTATCCCCTGTCATGATTTTTCCTGAAAAATCCTCGGTTATCTTTGCTTCATCCGTTATT
Organism: Ruminococcus sp.; assembly: GCA_017935865.1. GTDB lineage: Bacteria > Bacillota > Clostridia > Oscillospirales > Ruminococcaceae > Ruminococcus. Next base: position 10,264 of record JAGBGT010000059.1, read on the forward strand.
TCCTCGGTAATTTTTCTGTACAGCATCTTTACCGCCGCACTGCCCAGTTCAAATCTGGCTCGAAGACAAGTCGTCAGGATAGGCACATGAAAAATGCGTTCATTAACGTGTTCATAACCGGCAACAGCCATTTTTTCCGGGATATCAATACCGTTTTCCATGAGTGTATCAATAAGTCCGAATGCCATGAATTCATTCGTACAAATTATAGCCTGGGGCATTTTCAATTCGCCATTTATATACTTTTTTGCCAGGACTTCTCCGCTTTGAAGCCAGAAATCGCCGTAATAGACCTTATCCTGATCAAAGGGAATGCCGTGCTTTTCCAAAGAGGCGCGGTATCCGCGCACTCTTTCGTGAGAGGTTTCGATTTTTTCCGGACCTGTGAGTATGGCAATATCGGTATATCCATGTTTTTCTACAAAGTGATCTGTAAGCTTTTCAAAATCCTTTACGATATCAATATTGACGCTGTCTATTGTTTCGTCATCGACGCCTGCGGCAACAACAGGTATTTTCGCATTTGCCAATATGCTGAAAATCTTCCCTTTTAATTCCGGTTCATAAACCATAGGCGTGAGAATGATCCCATCAAAAACGTCTGAAGCCACAAGCTCGTAGATTTGATTTTCCACAACCATAGACGGCTCGAATCTTGAACCATTATACACGTTGGATATAATAACCGTATCCATATTAAGCTTTTGTGCCTGAGAAATTATTCCATTCAGGATCTGCTTCTGCTCGTTGCTGGAGACCTGTGAGCCTACAACGCCTATAATCGGTCTGTTTTTCATTTTTCCCTCCCGGCGCAGAATTTATATCATTTTTATTATAGCACATCCTTTATATTATGTCAAGAAATTCATGCACATTTTATCCACCAGATATTCATTTTATAAATAAAACCCACAACTGCAAATTCGCAGTTATGGGTTTTAGAATCAGCCAACTCCGTTAGTAAAATTATTATCCTGTGTCTGGAACTGGGCAAGAACGGTTTGCATATCGAACACCCTGCTATTATTATAGTAATTTTCATCAGTATTTTCATCAACGACAATAACAAAAAATTCCGTATTTGAATCAAATGAAAGAGCCATATATGCTAATTTACTTTTCGGGCTATCCCTGTAAATGCACATCATACCAACTTGTGTTCCCTGTCCCGGTTCATCTCTCGTCACAAGATATTGCGTAGTATAATCACCGGTTTCTGTATTTTTAAAATAATACATATTCAGATTATCAAACCTGGAACATATCCTATTGTTATCCTCATCTGAATACTGTCTATTCCCATTAAGAATATCATTAAAATAATCAAGATTATCATTTTCTCCAGTTTCTTTCAAGAATGAATAATCAGTAAAACATCTGGAGGCTGTTTGAATATGATTGCACTCTTCTTCAATTTCCTCGGGATTATGTTCCATTAAAGGTTTAATCTTGTCCGTTATGTCCTCTTCTAAATCGTAAGCCTTATTCTTCCATTCATCCTGGAGACCGGACTGTGCAGTGTCAGTAGTTTCCTCGGTAGTCATCTCAGTAGTTTCCGATGTAGGCTCTTCGGTGACAGGCACATCCTCCGTAGGCTCTTCGGAACCGGGAATATCATTCTGCCCGTTGCTGTTTTCATCAACTACGCTGCCATCGTCAACCGTAGGCATAGTCTCCTCCTCCGGTCGCGTCTCATCCTGAATCACAGAACCGGGCTTATCGTCCCTGTCGTTCTGTCCATCGTCAGATTTGCCGAACATCTTAACAGCAAAAATTATAACTTCCCCGATAATTGCCAGGATCAGGATGATCACGACCGGGGCAAAACTGAATTTTTTCTTCGCCAGCGTATTTGCCGGAGAGGCTCCTATGGCTTCATTCGCACTATTAATTCTCACTGAGCCGCCGTCCCCGGGATTTTCCCTCGCGGCGTCAACAGGACGCACAGACCTCTGCTGCACGTATCCATCCGGACGCCTATCCGGCTGTTCGCGCGGAATTGCAGGTCGTGCGGCTGGCGTGCTGCGCTGAAATTCGCTGTTATTTTTAGGGAGAGAATCAGCATCTCCGGCGTCTGGCTGCCCATGAGGTTTATTGCTGCTGAAAACCAGGTCGCTTTTAGGAGGCTTCTCTTCCGCCGCAGTACCTCCGAACATAATTTCAAAATCCGGGTCGTCCTTGTACAGCCCGAGCATTTCATCGGATTTAAGGTAGTTATTGGCAGATCTCTCAGAGTTATCATGCTGACAAAAGGGGCAGATACCAGCATTTCTCAGGCTTTTTCCACATTTTAAGCAAAACATATCTTCACATCCTCCGCCGGCAAAAAGTTATTCTCCGCATAATTGTCAGAGAAATCAATAATGTAACCGTCCCCGCTGCTTACGCTTTTGATGTACGCTGAATTATATGGCTCGGCATAAGCCTGGGCGCTTGATCTACTATTATTTCCTGTTTCGTTATTATTACTAACTATATTCATAACTATAGAAGCAAAAACGACAAGCAGAAGAATGGCGATAAGAATATAGGTGACTACTCCCCTCTTCTTCTTTTCTTTCCGATTTTTATGAGACGAAATATCGGATTCAATATCGGAAATGTCACGTACCGCCGTTGCAGGCTTTACGGTGCTTATGACGGCAGGCGGCGGCTTCGGAGCGGTTTTGCCGGGATCTATAACAGGCGGCTTGCTGATATCTTTGCCGGGAGCTGCCGCTTTCCTGGCATTTTCTGCTGATTTCATCTCCCAATATTCCTGTGAATCGGCTGCACCTGTGCCACAAATAACGCATGATTTATTAATATCATCATTATTTATTTCACATAATTTGCATTTCCACATATCAATAGCCTTTCCCTGACATTTTGATTATTAATCCGGATTTTTTCTTAGCACCTTTCTTATCCTTAGCGATCAGCCGCTGGAATACTTCCTCAGATGTGATGCGCTCGTCCGGCTGCAAAGTAAGCATATCCCGGAGTAATTGCCTGTAGGAAGCCGGGATCTCCGGGGAGATGATCAATTCCTCCTCGTTAAGCAGAGCCTCAGCGAGACAGACATATCTTTCGTCAAACTCCGGCATCTTGCCGCAAAGGATCATGTGGAAAAGGATACCAAGTGCAAAAACATCAGATTTAGGGGTGATCTCTCCCTCTTCCTCCTCGAAGTACACGAGCATTTCCGGAGAAAAATAGATCTGGTCACCAGTTAGGTCGTCTGGGTCGGGAGGTGAAGATGAGAGGAATCCCGCATCAAAGTCAATTATTTTAACAGTAAAGAAGCCGTTGACAGTTTCTTTTAAAATAAGATTCTCCGGCTTGAGATCGGAATGGACAATGTTGCTTTTTGCAAGGCACGCCATTTCGTGAGCGAGAACCCTCATAATGATTTCCTGCTGTTTCTCGCTTTTTTTGCAGATATCAGTGAACCTCACTCCCGAGGACGTCACTTTTTCCGTAATAAGAAAATAGGTGTTCTTTTCCAGGAAAAAGTCCATGGGGCTGATGAGATTGCTTCCGCCGCAGTTGAGCACGGCGTTGTACACGACCTCGTGGCTGTGATACCATTTCTCGCACTCAGCCACCATCCGCTTTCTGGTGGATTCATACATATCAGCATCAGGTGCAGGGAATTTCGGGGTGATAAACTGCTTGATGAAGAACTCCTTGCCGAATTTTTCGGCATATCCCCAGGTGCAGTTACCGGCATTTGTAGCCTGCAAAGGCTTTCTGATACAATAGCCCTTTACATAATAGGGCACAAATTCTTTCGCGCTATTTTTTACGGCTGGCATATCAATACTCCATATTCAAGGTATAACGGTAATAGGTCGGCTTATACTGATCCCAAAGGATTTTAAGCTGCTCCTCCGAGGCGTTTTCCTGCATTTTGATCAGCGTCTCCACCTGATCTCTTCTCGCACTGAAGTAGTTCTTCATCTCGTCAAACGAGCCGAATCCCAGGCATGAAATAGTTATGGCATAATCGTCTCCGGTAACTTCCTTGATCCTTTTTCCGAGAAGCTCCAGCCATTCTTCCGTACTGTCTGCGGAGATAATGGTATCGAGCACGACAAATTCAAAATCCATAGGCGAAAGAAAATACGCAAAACAGCCGTCCGTAGCGCATATGAGAACAGATGGCCGCGAAACGTAGCGCGTACCGCTGTGCAGCACGAAATCCCCGTCGCCGTGGGCAACATTTGTAAGAACGCCGTCCTCGCGCAGATTGCGGAAGGCATCGTCCTCGTTTGAATCAATGTCGTCCGTAGTCATCTGGCAAAGCCCCTCATCGTCGAGGATATACCCTCTTGAATCCCCTGCCCACAGAAACTCGCAGAGATTTATGTCGCTGTCGTCCTGGCGAGCCGCCGCCATGCAGACTGTTGTCGGCAGACTTTTTTTCAGCTTGCCGCCAACCTGCACGCCTACGGACACTTCCAGCTTATTTTTATAATCCGAGAGTTTTTTTCCGATGTATCTTTGGAGAAGCTGCGCCCTCTCAAGAGTAAAATCAAATCCGCCTCTTTTTACAAAGGCGTCGGCTGCATAAGCTGCTGCCTGCGAGCCTATCCAAGCCCCGGTACGTTTGTTCAAGCCGGTGTAGCGGCGACCTCCAAGACCTCCGCAGCCGTCAAAAACGCCCATGAAGAACAATCCGGAGTCAGATGTGCGGACAAAATAGGAGTCCTCGCCGTGGTTTTCCACAGCCTCCCCTTCTGCAACAAGAGGTCTGATAGTTGAAAGCTTCATTGCCGCTCCTTTATATACTCTGTACGATTGCGCTGAGGATCTCCTCGTACTGAAATTCCTCCAGTCCCTTTCCTGCAACGGAGGGGAAGTGCACAACGTTATTCCAGTTTTCTACGACATTATTCCAGGGGTACACGGTTTCAACGTCGTATCCCCTCTCGATATCAGTTGCCGGTGCATAAAGAATGAGTCTCTTTGCACGTCTGTTGACATAGCCGAGCTGCTCGTTCTCCCACCATTCGGTAAGCTCTGCGAAGTTCGCTGCCATGCCGCTGGGGTAATTATCAGATTTACCCTTGGCAAAACCGAGTGGATGCGGAGGCGCATCCGACCAGAGAACTATGATCTGGCGGCGCTTTGTGCCTGACTGACTCCAGTCAGAACGGATAGCGTAGGCAAGGGCTTCAAGGGAATCCTCGGGGATATCGCCGCCTCCGAAATGTGTGATGCCGTTGACAGTGTTTGAAAACTCCACAGCCTGTTCCGGCAAGTTGAAGAAATCGGTAACGAGCATTGCCTCCTCACCGTCTGCTATGTAATCGCGGAAAGCGATAAGCTTGATCCTGACAGATTCTACTCTCTTGTTTTTCTCGTTCAGAACTTTCATAAGGTCGGAATAGAAGCTGAGAGCGTTCTCCTTTACCGCCTTGAGAATGGGCGCCATACTTCCTGTTGCATCTATGCAGAAAACCAGATCAACAGTATAAGTCATCTGCCCCTTTGTATTAAGTTGCATATAATTACCTCCTTATATTAATACTAATACCCTTAGATCGGCATCAGTATAAACCGCACTATCCGAGATAGAGGCGGCGGACACAGACATCCTCTTAAAGTGCCGGCGGTCTGTGGAAATTTCTGTTTGCAGCCTCTTTCTGTTCGCGATTTATTCCGTCGCTGCTTTCTGTGGAAACTGATGCTGCCGCTATTACCCTCTCGGTAGTTGTTGTGGTGGTAACTGTATCGACGACGACAGCCATATCAACCGCAGGCGCAGCGCCGTCTACCGGCTGACCGCAAATTCCGCAGGCGGAGCTTCCGTCTGGGAGGATCGCATTGCACTTGGTACAGCGCTTTAAAATCGCCTCGAAAACATGGCCGCAATTCCAGCAGAAGTTTGAATCTCCATCAATGGAAGTGCCGCAGTCCGGGCAGATCTTCTCTCCGGAAACCGGAGCAGGCGCAGCTACAGGCGCTGCCGGAGCCGGTTCGTCTGGCTGAACAGGTCTCGCAAACGGCGGCGGAACAGGAGCAGGCATGGGTGCGCTTCCAGGCATTGCCGATGGCGGTGGAACGGGCATTGGAACTCCTCCGGGCATGACAGGTGGAGGAGGCACAGGCATCGAATCTCTTCCCGGCATGGGCTGAGGTGGTGGAACAGGAGTGGGCGGAGTACCTACACGAGCGCCGCACTCAGCGCAAAACAAGCTGTCAGCGGACAATCTTGCCCCACATTCAGCACAAAAAAGATTCGCCTCTCCGGAAGAGCGGTTAAAGAATCCCATAAATTATACCTCTTTTCTTAAAGAATCAGCAGACAGATCTGCCAACGGGTCAAAGCCCTTTCGGCATCTTCCGAGTATCCGGAAAATATCGAAAAGGCTCTTGCGCAAAGTGAGAATATTCACCCTGCGCAAAGCCTGTTGATCGGAAATAATGATTAATCGTAGTATTCAACTGCGCTCAGGATATCATCAATAACATCCCAGCTATACCAGTCTCCCTTGTACTTGAACGCAACAAAACGATTAGGATAAGATGTATCGTTGATTATCTTGTAATCTATGTACATAACGCCGCTGATCTTCTTTACATCAAACTCCTTGAACTTCATATCGTCGATGTAATCTTCGTGACTATCAATGCTGTCCTCAATTCCGTCAATTATCTCGTCGTACAGATCGCTCTTCTTGTCAAGCTTTACAGAATCAAGAATTATTACCTTGATCTTGTCGCCTTCCTTGTAGTCCTCATATCTTTCTTCCAGTGAATCATAATAATCCTTGTCATATGCCTCGTCAATGTACTCCTCTGCGCAGTCAATTACGTCGTCCTTGTCTACGCCAGCCTCCTCATCGAGATCCTTCATGATATCCTTGGGAATCATGCTGACGAACTTTTTGGGATCTTCTTTCTGAATAGCCTTGTAGTAATCCTTGACTACGCCGTCCGCACCGCCGCCGGAACAGAGAATGATTATAAGCACGATAAGGATAACAGCTACTCCGCCGATAATGCCAAAAAGCAGAGGCTTGTTGTTCATGATACCAGGGGTCTCAGGCTTGTCGCCGAATCCGGTTGAATCCGCTCCACCTACAGGAGCAGATGCGCCCATTACAGGCGGTACAGGCATTCCGTTCGTCGCCTGGGCAGGCTCTGAATTAACTCCTGTAACCTCTCCGCATTTGGGACAGAACTTAGCGTTGTCGTTCAGTTGTTCGCCGCATTTTTTGCAAATCATAATAAAATTCCTTTCTTTCTCCCAGAAACAAGGGAAATATAAAATATTTCCGGGCAATACTCCATGTCCGGATGTCTGCAATGCACAGATATAGATCATATACTGCACATACTATAGTATAATTTTATCATATATCGCTCCGGTTGTCAATAACTTTAAATTTTTTTCTCAACAATTGATATAGAAATATTACAATGCAATTTGTTCATATATCACAACAAAAGTCGGTCGATGACTGTTGTATTCGGAATACATTTGATAATTTTCTGTTAATTAGGAATTTATATATCACTTATTGTTTAGAAATACAAATCAAATCGCGAATGCTCCTCCCCTGCCCCGGCAAGGCTTTTGGTTAAAATAAAAAAATATATAAAAAGCTATTGACAACCACTGTAAAATGATGTATAATAATATACGGTTCAGGGGTGAGTGCCCCGGTGTTGATGCGAGTGTGCTGGAATAGGCAGACAGGCACGTTTGAGGGGCGTGTGTCTAACGACGTATGGGTTCAAGTCCCATTACTCGCACCATTTAAGCAGATTGTTCTGCTTTATATTTTAAGGTGGACAGGTGGCTGAGCTGGTCTAAGGCGCACGACTGGAACTCGTGTATACGTTAATAGCGTATCGAGGGTTCGAATCCCTCCCTGTCCGCCATGTATAGCCGTTTCTCTTGATTTGAGGAACGGCTTATTTTTATGTTAAAAATACAACTACGACACTAACTACGACACCAAATACTTAATTACCGCCGAGGAATAATTAAATTCCCCGGCAATTTTTCACTTTTCCGTAAGCGTTCCGGAGTAAGTCACGTCGTCGATAGTAAGTGAAACGGACTTTGTTTTCTTAGCCGGAGCGTTACCATAAACATCCGATTTGCAGAGCTTCCAGTGCTTGTAGAAATCATCAGTTACGCTGTAAGCAGTCGTGACCGTTTCATCGCCGTACCATTTCAGGGAAGTCCGGGTATCGACGTGAGTTGCAGTATATGTACTGTCAATGTTGGCAATGCCGCCGAAGCCGACATCCTGAGCGGCGCAGCAGACGATTTTCGAGGATATGACGCGCCCCTTGGAATCGTAGCAGACGATGTCCGCGGCAGTTCCTTTGGTGTGCTGACCGCTGCCGTTTCCGCCTACATTTCTGTCATGAGCA
>JAGBGT010000007.1 GCA_017935865.1 Ruminococcus sp.
AAATCGACCGCAGGTCGATATGGGACTCCGTCCCATACCCTGCCAAAGAGACTTCGTCCCTTTGGAAACCCGGTGTTGTCGGCTCAGACTCCGGACGTGTCCGCGTCAGTAACCGCCTCCGTCTCAGCCTCAGTAGTCGCCGGAGCTGTGGGAGTTATATTCTCCTCCCCGGTATTTACTTTTTCGTCCTTGTGAACGGTGACAATAAAGCCATCCACGTTATTTCCCGAGATCTCGTAGCGATAGCCCGTGGGAACAGGAACATTGGTAGTCTCCGCACCGTCGTCGGAGGGATAGAAATACACCTCATATGACGCGCCCTCGTCATCGGTGATCTCCAGGTGCTCTCCCTCATATGGGTGGTCATTGCGGAGAAGGTCTATATACTCCTCCAGGCAAAGATCATTCTTAGTCATGTATGTCGCGTGAGGTATTCCCACATAGCGGAAATGCCACGGCTCTTTGCGATACTCCGTTATGCCCTCCTTATCCTCGGTATAACGCTCCACAAAACCGTACTTATAGCAATTTTCATTTATCCAGGCAAAATCCCCCGTACCCTGGTAGTCAAGATTGACAGTCTCGCTGAAATCAAAGGCAAGACCTGTTTCGTGCTCACTGTGACCGGGCTTGGCAACTATCGGAGCTTCGCCGTCATCCTCGCTGCTGGCGGTAAACTGGTTGTACAGTTCCTCCTGGAAATCCGTCGAACGGTATGAACCGTAGATTATCAGCGTGTCGTTGTAGTAGATGTTGTAAAAATCCTCTATCATCTGCGCCATAGGCTCGTAGACATTCCGGAGAATGGTGTAATCATAATCAACGGCAGTGAAGATCTCCGATCTGCCCGTCTCGTCATTGAGGGTCATAATGCTGACCAGATCCTCCTCTCCGGAGGAATAATACGGGTAGTCGTTGTTCACCAGTATGAGGTCGCCGTAAAATTTGCTCTTGGTATCCACTGACGAGGAGGCGAAAATTATCTTGTCGGGGTCTACGGCGTCGGAGGCATCGGGGATAGTCACGTCCTCCACCATGGTCTTTCTGACCTCCAGCATGGGTACGCTGCGCGCCTTATCAGCACAGCTTTTTCCCAGGTAGACAGCCGTACCGATAAAAACGGCGCACACAGCCAATTCTGCCATAGTTTTTGCTCTTCTTATACTTTTATCCTTGCTGATATTCTTTGGCATATTTTTTCAACTCCATTCTGCCGCAAAAAGCCTTGAGAGGGCTGCGGCTGACTCTTTCTACACATATACACATATGTATTATATCACACTTCCCCAGAAAAATACAGAGTTTTTGTCAGATATTGGCGATAGGTACAAATCGTACAATTTAAAATCCCAATAATTGTGCATAATAACAACTGATATTTTACATCAGCAGAGCCGTTATCGGACGCTCCGGCTGCAAAAATCATTGACAGGGGCTATATTTTGTGCTATAATGTGTAAGAACACGTTTAATGTATTTATAATTTGATTCGGATAAAAATGCTGTACGAAAGGAAATCCTATGTTCCAGACAATAAAACAAAAATGGATGAACATAAAAAAATATGAGTTTCTCTTCTCCGAACTGGTGAAGCGTGACTTTAAGAAAAAATATAAAAGAACGATTCTTGGAATGTTCTGGAGTCTGCTTTCACCTCTGCTCCAGCTCATCGTCATGGCAGTGGTATTTACTCGATTTTTCGGCAGAAATACCGAGCACTACATCATCTACCTGTTCTCCGGAAACCTGATCTTCACTTTCTATAAGGAATCCACCAACGGCGGTATGCACTCCCTTATCTCAAACGCCAATATAATCAAGAAGATCAACGTGCCGAAATATCTCTTCCTGCTTTCAAAGGAAGTTTCGTCGTTCATAAATTTCGGGCTGACGCTGGTGATCTACTTCATATTTGTGGCTATCGACGGCATACCGTTCCACGTCCGGTTCTTCATGCTGCTGATACCGGCTGTCTGCCTTATGATCTTCAACGTCGGCGTGGGATTTATCCTCTCCGCCCTCTTCGTCATCTTCAAGGACATTCAGTACCTGTACGAGATATTCACCCAGCTTCTGATGTACCTTTCCGCCATTTTCTATACCGTCAACTCCTATCCGGAGCAGATACAGAAGATCTTCTACCTCAACCCGGTCTACGTCTACATCACCTACTTCCGGCACGTAGTCATAGACGGCTATATCCCGGGGATCGCCACCCACGCCCTCTGCTTCGGCTACGCTTTTGCGGCTCTGGGGATAGGTATGCTCATCTACAAGAAAAATAACTATAAATTCATGTACTATATTTAGGAGGCGGAAAATGAAGAAAATAGAACTGAACGGCGTCTCCGTGTCGTATATTGTGGGAGATTTCTCAAATATGGGGCTTAAAGATATTATAATCGGCAAGATAAAGGGCACTTACGTTCAGAAGCAGTTCCAGGCGCTGAAGGACATCACGTTCTCCATTCAGGAGGGCGAGCTGCTGGGAATAATCGGCACTAACGGCGCAGGAAAATCTACCCTATGCAAGGTCATCTCCGGTATTATGCGCCCCACCGAGGGCACAATGGCTGTCCGGGGAAGCATAGCGTCCCTACTGGAGCTTGGCACAGGCTTCGACAGCGATCTGACCGTCCGGGAAAACACCTTTCTCCGCGGCGCAATGCTGGGCTACACCCGGGAGTTTATGAACGAGACCTACGACAAGATAATCGACTTCGCCGAGCTTAGGGAGTTCGAGGACAGAAAGTTCTCCCACCTCTCCTCCGGCATGAAATCAAGACTTGCGTTTTCCATTGCCTGCCTGGTAAAACCGGAAATACTCATCCTGGACGAGGTGCTCTCCGTGGGCGACGGAGCATTCCGCAAGAAAAGCGAAAGCAAGATGCTGGAGATAATCAAGGGCGGTACGACGACCCTGCTGGTGTCGCACTCCCTGGCGCAGATACGGCGAATGGCTACTAAAGTCCTGTGGCTGGAAAAGGGAAAGCAGATAGACTTCGGAGAAACAGCGGAGATCTGCGATAAATACGAACAATTCCTGAAAAAGAAATAGAGGTTTGGAAATGGAGAAATATAAGTGCCCCTGCTGCGGCTGCTATGCTCTGGCGGAGGATGAGGAATACGAGATCTGCCCGGTATGCTTCTGGGAGCGCGACAGCGTCCAGGAGAGCCAGCCGGACTTTGCCGGAGGGTCAAACATAATGAGCCTGAACGAGGCGCGGGAAAATTATGCCAGATACGGCGCTTGCAGCGAAGAGCTGGTGCCTTTCGTCCGCGAACCCCTCAGCGGCGAGCTTGACGGGAATTTTTCCGGAGAGGACGAAGAACAGAACGAAGTCTGTGAATTGCTGTGAAAATTTGCTGAAATTCCGGTGAAATCAACCTTTTCGGGGCTGAACTATGGTATAATCAGAAAGAAGATACGTTTTGAAAAGAGGAAAAAAATGAAATACTTAAAGAGAACAGCGGCGCTGGCACTGTGCCTGCTGATAAGCACGTCCGCCTCCGTTGGCGGCGTAACTGCATTTGCGGATGATGAGGGCGAGGATATTCTCCTGGCGGAGGAGGCTACAGAAGCCGCGGAGGATGTCCAAAAAAGCCTTGTCTCCGGAGACTTTACATATCACCTGGACGATGACGGAAATGCCGTTATCGACGGCTGCTCTGCGGAGACGGAGGAGATCGTGATTCCGGCCGAGCTGGACGGCGCGCCTGTAACGGAGCTGACTTCCGAAATTTTCTCGGCTATGCCTGCCTGCCGCAAGATAACGCTGCCGGCGTCTCTGAAAACGATTGCCGAAAGCAACCCGTTATCCTACTGCGAGGAGCTGGAGGAGATCGCCATAGACGGCGAGAGCGAGTGCTTCGCCGTAGTGGACGGAGTGCTCTTCTCCAAGGACATGACCCGGCTCATTGAATATCCGTCGAAAAAAGCCGGCAAAAGCTATACTGTTCCCGATGGTGTGCTGACTATCGGAATTGCCGCTGTTTATGCGACGGAGCTGGAGGAGATAAAACTGCCGGCGTCCCTGGACACCCTCTGCCGCCATAGCCTGAGCTACAACGAAAAGCTGAGGTCTATCGACATGAGCGGTACTGCGGTATCGACTATCGGTCTTATGGCGTTCACCAGTTGCACAAGTCTGACGGAGGTCATCTTCTCGGAAGAGACCTATTCCATAGAAATGGGCGCATTTATGAACTGCGAGAGGCTTCTCTCCGTCGACCTGCCCGACGGACTGTATAATGTGGGACAATCCGCTTTCATGGGCACTTCCATGATAAAGGTACGTGTTCCGGAAAGCGTCCAGAAGATCGGCTACAGCGCGTTCGGCTACAGATCCGATGACGAGGCTGTTCCGGGATTTCTCATTGTGGGCGCGGCAAACTCCGCTGCACAGGAATACTGCACGGACTCCGACGAGGATTACGATTATCACAACGATTTTGAATTTATGTCCTTTGAGTCCGAGGAGGCTGCTGCGGAGTATGAGAGCCTGAACCCTCAGACCTCCGGAAATTTCGAGTATGCGGTCATCGACGGCTCGGCAAGCATCATCTACTGTACCTCCACAGATTATCTCATAACCGTGCCATCCGAGATCGACGGATATGCGGTAACGTCTATTTATAAACACGCTTTTGAAAATTGCAGCGCAGGAAAAATCGTCATCCCCGACTCCGTCACAACTATCGGCGAGGGCGCTTTCTCCGCGGCGGTGCAGTATCTGGAGCTTCCCGGCACTTTGCAGTCTATCGACGGAGAAGAGCCGTTTCTCTTCTGCTCGCAGCTCCGGGAAATAAACGTCTCCGAGGGCGGCGGCGGAGCTTTCAGCTCCATTGACAGCGTGCTCTACAACAGCGACAAAACGCTGCTTATCGCCTACCCTGCCATGAAAGATTCTACGGACTATAAAGCTCCTGACACTCTGAAAGAGATCGGCGTTTCCGCTTTCAACTATAACCAGTATATCCAGACCGCCGATCTGTCCTCCGTGGAGATCATCGGAAATTACGCCTTTGAGGGATGTCAGTCGCTGAAAGAGGTCAAGCTGTCGAAAGATCTTAAAGAGCTTGGGGTAAACGCTTTCCTGAGCTGCACGGCAATGAAGAGCCTCCGGGTCTATGACAAGATCGAATCTATCGGCGCTTACGCCTTCGGCTACTTCTACGATGAGGAGTACGCCGCGGAGATCATGGAAAATCAGGAGATCTACGCCCAGGCTGGGGAAACGACTATCATGCCCTACTCTGTTATGGAGGATTTCAAGCTCTACACCGATGAAGACTCTCTCGCCTACAGCTACGCTTCAGACTGCGGCATAAAAACAGTCACCGGAACTGTCGCTGTCGGCAGCGTGGCCATCACGAAAAGCCTGATCTACGTTGCGATCGGCGCGCTGGCGGCGGTCATTGCGGCGATCCTGGGCGTGTTCGGATTCAAAAAATTCCGCAGGAAAAAGGCGGATAAGGACTCCGGAAAAGTACGGAAGATAATAGAAACTCCCGTAGAAAAAGATGACGAACAGGAAAACGCATCAGAAAAGGAGGACGTTGAGAATGAAGATTAAGGCTGTTATCCCGGCGATCATCGCATCCGCCGCGCTTCTTGTCTCCTCAGCATTTTCCGCTTATGCCGTTGAGGGACTGATGAACCCGGACGAGGAGCTTACCGACGGCACGTTTACATATGAGCTGAACGACGGAAAGTACACTATTATCAGTTGTGATTCCACCGCTATAGTCGGAGAGATCCCGGAGCTGAGAAACGGCTACCCGGTCACTGCCATCGGCGACCGGGCGCTTGCCGGCTGCACCGGCATTTCCAAGCTTACTATCCCGGACACGGTGACATCCATCGGCAGCAGCGCTTTTGCCGGATGTACGTCTCTTTCAGAGGTGACTCTGCCGAAAAAGCTGGAATCCCTTTCAAACGGCTTGTTTATGGGCTGCACTAATCTGAGATCGGTGGATATCCCGGACAACGTGGCGATGATATCCTCCTATGCTTTCTACAACTGCTCGTCCCTTACGGATGTGACGCTGTCCGGATCTCTGGAGTCGATCCAGCCCATGGCGTTCGCTGAGTGCAGCGTGCTGGAAAATATCGACGCATCAAAGACCGATAATTTTACCTTTGAGGACGGTTTCCTCTACGGCAGCGGCGGAAAGAATATATACCGTGCCTCCACGGCTCTCACGGGGGATGTGTACGTCAAGGACGGCGTGCAGACTATTGAAGCAGGCGCCTTTTCCGTCTGCGCAGGAATTGAAAACCTGTTTCTCCCCAGCTCCCTGACCTATATCGGCGACGACGCTTTCGGCTACTGTACAGGTCTGAAAAGCGTTGATTTCCACGAGGGACTGGCGACGATCGCGGATATCGCCTTTAAGGAGTGCCGTTCCCTGGAAAGCATCCAGTTGCCGACGACTGTCTCGGATGTGGGCGAGGGCGCATTCTACAACTGCCAGAGCCTGAGCAAGGTCATCATACCGGAGGGCGTGAAAAATATCGGTCTGGGTGCATTCGCCTCCTGCCCAATGCTGAAAAATATCAGCATTCCGAAATCTGTTGCGGTTATCGGCGACAATGCTTTCGGATTCAGCGTAAACTCCGAGGGCACATACACGGCGGAAAGCGGCTTCAAGATGAGCGTTTACTCCGGCACGGCAGGTGAAAAATACGCCAAGGCGAATAATTTCGAGTATACCACGGTGGACAAGAACCTGAAAGGTCTCGCATTCGCAGTCATCGGCATAGGTCTCCTTGCGGCGATCGGCGTTTTTGCGGTCGTCCTTATGATGCGCGCGAAAAAGGGTGCGCCGAAAAGTGCGAAAAAGGCGGACAAGCTCGCTCGGGAAAAAGAGGAAGAGGAGAATTATAAAAAAATAATCGAGGATTGAGTTATTAGCCGTTAGCCCTTTTGTAAGCCCTTAGCCTTTAGCTTTTTTAGCTTTGAGTGTTGGCTTTTAGTTGTTGGACGTTGGGGTTTATTTGAAAAAAATCCTTGACAAAAACTTCGTAATGTGATATAATACAAGTTAGAGCAGTGTGCTCAAAGTTTAAATTCCGGAATATAGATGTGCGGGCCCTGTGCAACAAGACACCGTGAACCATGTCAGGCGGGAGACCGAGCAGCATTAAGCGGATCGTCTCGTGTGCCGCAGCCAGCCTGCACATCTATATTCCGGAATTTTCAGCGAAAGGCGGTGTGTATATGTATAAGGCTCTCTACAGAAAATGGAGACCTATGACCTTCGACGACGTCATCTCACAGCAGCACATCACCGATACATTAAAAAATCAACTGAAAAACGACAAAACAGCTCACGCCTACCTCTTCACCGGCTCGCGGGGCACGGGTAAAACTACCTGCGCGAGAATACTCGCTAAGGCGGTAAACTGCCCCAATATGAAAGACGGTACGCCCTGCCTGGAATGCGATATATGCCGCGAGGCGGAGGAAGGCTCTCTCACCGATATCATCGAGATAGACGCAGCATCCAACAACGGTGTTGACGACATCCGCGAGCTTCGGGACGGCGCAGTCTATTCCCCGGAACGGTGCAAGTACAAGATCTACATTATCGACGAGGTCCATATGCTCTCGGCTTCGGCTTTCAACGCCCTGCTGAAAATTATGGAAGAGCCTCCGGAATACGTCAAGTTTATCCTCGCCACAACAGAGATACACAAAGTCCCGGCAACTGTCGCCTCACGGTGTCAGCGGTACGATTTCCGCAGGATACGGCAGAAGGATATCGCCAGCCGGCTTCTCTACATCGCCTCCCGGGAACAGCTTGAACTGACCGAGGACGGCGCGGCTCTCATCGCGAAAATCGCCGACGGCGGTATGCGTGACGCGGTTTCCCTGTTCGACCAGTGCTCCGTCTGCGCGGAGAAGATCGACAGCGCTGTTGTGTCCCAGGTTGCCGGAATTGCAGGAAAAGACTTTCTGTACGACATTTTAGAGTCCGTTGCGGCTCAGGATGCCCCCAAGGCTCTCGCCGTTACGGCGCAGCTTTACGATATGTCAAAGGATCTGACGAGACTTTGTGAAGAGCTTATATTGCAGCTCAGAAATATAATGCTTCTTAAAGCCACACCTCAGAATGCCGAGGAGATAATCGCGGCTATGCCGGAGGATATGGCTCGGCTGAAAAATATCGCCCAGGGCACAGACCTGGAGCATATAATGGTATGGCTCGCCCAGTTCCAGAGCTGCCGCGAAAAAATGGGACGCGTGATGAACAAGCGGGTGGAGTTTGAAATGGCTCTCATAAAGCTTTGCAGCGGCATTTCTTCGGCAGCGGCACATAATCAGGCAGCCGACACCTCCGAGCTTTCCGAAAAGATACGGATGCTGGAAAATAAGCTTGCCTACACTCAGCAGAACTATCAGCCTGCACATCCGACGGAGAAGCGCGAGGTTCTGACGGCTACCGGGCCTGCCCCGGAAAATGAGCCGGAGGGCGGCGAAAAGGTCGATATACGGAACATCCGGGAGGAAGAGCTTACGCCCTGTAACAGGTGGGACGAAATACTTGAGGTTTTCCGCCAGTCCTGCCCGTCAGTCGCCGGAAGCCTGGAAGGCTCATACGCCAAGTACAAGTCCAACGTGATGTTTATATTCACCCCGAACCGGTTCTTCATTTCGCTTTTCAAGAACAACAAAGATAACGCAGTCTCCCTGAGCAAGGCGATCTACACGGTTCTGGGGAAAAAATACAGAATAACCGCGCGCTGTACCGCTACAGTGGAGGAAACGCGCTCCATGGCGGAACAACTGGTGCAAAAAGCGATTAACAGCAGTATCGAAACGGCTGTTGATAATATAAACGGATAACATAAAGGAGAAATTTGAAATGAAAGCAAGAATACCCAAGACAGGCGGCGGCGCACAAAATATGAACCAGATGATCCGCCAGGCACAGAAGATGCAGGACGAGATCACCGTTCTCCAGGAGGATATAGAGGCACGCGACTTCTCTGCAACTGCCGGCGGCGGTGCAGTAGAGGTAACACTGACAGGAAAAAAGACTATCAAGTCACTTACGCTCAAGCCCGAGGTCGTTGACCCCGAGGATATCGAGATGCTCCAGGATCTCATTATCAGCGCTATCAACGAGGCTGTAAACAACATCGAAACAACAACTGAGTCTGAGATGAGCAAGATCACAGGCGGAGTTTCACTTCCCGGTCTCTTTTAATGGCTGACCATAACGCACTTCCTCTTGTCATTCTGGCGGAAAAATTTGCGTCGCTGCCGGGCATCGGCATGAAATCGGCGCAGAGGCTGGCGTATCACGTTATGTCTATGGATGAAGCCTCTGTCAGAGCATTTGCACAGGCGCTTATTGACGCGAAGAAAAACGTCCGCTGCTGCAAGATCTGCCAGAATCTTACGGAGCGCGAGGTCTGCCCCATATGTTCCGACGATCAGCGCGACAGCGGCACGATATGCGTTGTGGAAGCTCCCAAGGACGTCACGGCTTTTGAGCGGACGAGGGAGTACAACGGCGTTTATCATGTGCTGCACGGACTTCTCTCGCCTATGGACGGCATAACCCCGGATAAGCTCCGTATCCGCGAGCTGCTGGGGAGGATATCCGGCGGCGGTGTGAGGGAGGTCATTATGGCGACAAATCCAACGGTAGAGGGTGATGCAACGGCTATGTATGTCGCGAATTTGCTGAAACCGCTGGGGGTAAAGGTATCGCGGCTGGCATTCGGACTGCCGGTGGGCGGAATGTTGGAATATGCCGATGAAGTGACACTTTTCAAGGCGCTGGAAAATCGCAATTTGCTATAAACAATGATAACACCGGGTTTCCAAAGGGACAATGTCCCCCTGGCAGGGTTTGGGACGGAGTCCCAAATCGGCGGAGCCGATAAACACCGGGTTTCAAAAGGGGCAATGTCCCCCTGGCAGGGTTTGGGACGGAGTCCCAAGGTCGACCGTAGGTCGACGTTTACTTTAGGCGCCCTGCAAGGGGTGAATCCAAAAACAGTCCAGTGGACTGTTTTTGGAGAGGGGACGCTCTGCAAGAGAGAGCGTCCC
>JAGBGT010000060.1 GCA_017935865.1 Ruminococcus sp.
CAAAGATTGTGCGGCAGATGCGCAGTCGATTTTTTCGTCAGATTGTATAAAAACGACGCAGGCAGGCTGACGCCTGTCAAGGAGTTTTTGTGCAAGATGACGGAAAAAGCGCAAGCAGATGACGTGCAAAGCCGTCAGGCGGTCTTTGTGCGGTGTTGCCTTTATCAAAAACTCTTTTTCTGATCAAAAAACTCCATATTGCGAGGTATTATTATGAGTGAAAATTTTTTCTGCTCCGGAGTTGAAAAGGCGTCACAGCGCTCGCTTTTCAATGCTCTCGGACATACAAAGGAAGAAATGAAACGTCCGCTGGTCGGCATCGTTTCGTCTTACAACGAGATCGTTCCCGGACATATGAATATAGACAAGATCGTTGACGCCGTAAAGTTAGGTGTAGCTATGGCAGGCGGAACTCCGGTCGTTTTCCCGGCTATCGCTGTCTGCGACGGCATCGCCATGGGTCACACCGGCATGAAGTATTCCCTGGTGACACGTGACCTTATCGCCGATTCTACGGAGTGTATGGCTCTTGCCCACCACTTCGACGCCCTTGTTATGGTGCCAAACTGCGACAAGAACGTCCCCGGACTTCTCATGGCTGCCGCAAGAATAAACGTCCCCACTATCTTCGTCAGCGGAGGCCCTATGCTCGCAGGTCACGTAAAGGGAAAGAAGACCTCCCTCTCCTCTATGTTTGAGGCTGTAGGCGCGTACACGGCAGGCAAAATGTCCCTGGAGGACGTTGAGGAATATGAGAATCACGCCTGTCCTACCTGCGGCTCATGCTCCGGTATGTACACGGCAAACTCAATGAACTGCCTGACGGAAGTTCTCGGCATGGGCTTGAAAGGAAACGGAACTATCCCGGCTGTTTACTCCGACAGAATAAAGCTGGCAAAAATGGCTGGTATGCAGGTCATGGAGCTTTACCGAAAGAATATCCGTCCGCTTGATATTATGACGGAAAAGGCATTCCAGAACGCTCTCACCGCCGATATGGCTCTTGGATGCTCCACGAACAGTATGCTTCATCTTCCGGCTATCGCAAACGAGTGCGGAGTTAATATCGATCTGGATATCGCCAACGAGATAAGCGCAAGAACGCCTAACCTCTGTCACCTTGCCCCGGCAGGTCACACATACATGGAAGATCTGAACGAAGCCGGCGGCGTATATGCGGTTCTGAACGAGCTTTCCAAGAAGGATCTCATCAACCTGGACTGCATGACCGTTACGGGAAAAACAGTGGGCGAGAATATAAGCGGCTGCATCAATAAAGACCCCGATACGATCCGCCCCATTGACAACCCCTACAGCGAAACGGGCGGAATCGCCGTGCTCAAGGGAAATCTCGCTCCGGACAGATGCGTTGTCAAGAGAAGCGCGGTCGCTCCGGAAATGCTGGTTCACAGCGGCCCTGCCCGTGTATTCGACAGCGAGGAGGAGGCTATCAAGGTCATCTACGATGGCGGTATAAAGCCCGGCGACGTTGTTGTTATCCGCTACGAAGGCCCTGCCGGAGGTCCGGGAATGAGAGAGATGCTCTCGCCTACTTCCGCTATCCAGGGCGCAGGTCTCGGCTCCACAGTTGCTCTTATTACAGACGGACGCTTCTCCGGCGCAACACGAGGCGCGGCTATCGGTCACGTATCTCCTGAAGCTGTAAACGGCGGTACTATCGCTTACGTGAAGGACGGCGATATCATCTCTATCGACATTCCCAATTACAGCATCACCCTCGAAGTTTCCGACGAGGAGCTTGAAGAGCGTAAAAAGACTATGCCTATCAAGAAAAAAGAGGGCATAACGGGCTATCTGAAACGCTATGCGGCTATGGTTTCTTCCGCTGACAAGGGAGCTGTCATAAATAAAAAGTGAAGCCGTTAGGATAGATAAATTAAGGGGTTATTATGAATATCACTGAAAAAAAGGTGAAAGAAACCGAAGCCAAAACCTATGCGTATTTATCCAGCGTTGTTATTGGATTCCTGATTGCAGAGATACTATTGCTTTTCTATAATTTGCAGGAATACCTTACAAATCACACTAACGAAGAAACTTACGTTGAGGAATTACATCATGATGTTGATCTGAATGGATTTTTGATATTCGGTTGTTTGGGAGTAATTTTAATATTAATGTTATTTTTCGTTCTGCGGTTTTGGATACGAAAAGTAAAGCGCATTGAAAAAAAACTTCCTGTGATAATTATTTCAAACGTTTTAATAATCCCTTTAATTCCCGTCTGGGGTTATCTTTCGATCCTGACCTTGTCAATAATAGATCTGTTATGATTTAAAATAAATACAAGGCGATAATTAAATTTAAATTTGAAAGGAATGATAAACATGGGTATGACAATGACGCAGAAAATTCTTGCGGCTCACGCAGGACTTGACAGCGTTCAGGCGGGACAGCTTATTCTCGCCAACCTGGATCTGGTTCTGGGAAACGACATTACATCTCCCGTTGCCATCAAGGAATTTGCTAAACTGAACAAGGACGGAGTTTTCGACAAGGACAAGGTGACTATGGTTATGGATCACTTTGCTCCCAACAAGGATATCAAGGCTGCCGAGCAGTGCAAAATGTGCCGCGATTTCTGCGGTGCAAACGACGTTACACATTTCTATGACGTCGGCGAGATGGGCATCGAGCACGCCCTGCTCCCGGAAAAAGGTCTGGTCTCCGCAGGATATACAGTTATCGGAGCTGACTCCCACACCTGTACATACGGCGCGCTGGGCGCGTTCTCCACAGGCGTAGGCTCAACGGATATGGCTTGCGGAATGGCTATCGGCAAGGCATGGTTCAAGGTGCCCTCGGCTATCAGGTTCAATCTGACAGGCAAGCTTAGAAAATACGTTTCCGGAAAGGACGTTATCCTGCATATTATCGGCAAAATAGGCGTTGACGGCGCACTCTACCGCTCAATGGAATTTACCGGAGAGGGTCTTGCATCGCTGTCTATGGCTGACCGTCTCTGCATCGCAAATATGGCTATCGAGGCAGGCGCAAAGAACGGCATCTTCGAGGTCGACCAGGTAACGCTGGACTACATCAAGGCTCACGGCGGCGCTGAGCCAGTTATATACAAGGCTGACGAGGACGCTGTCTACGACCAGGTCATCGACATAGACCTTGACAAGATCGAGCCGACGGTTTCATTCCCCCACCTGCCCGAAAACGCCAAGACATTCGGCGAGATCGGCGATATCAAAATCGACCAGGTCGTTATCGGCTCATGCACCAACGGCAGACTGGAAGATCTCCGCGAGGCGGCTGAGATCATGCGCGGCAGAAAGTGCGCAAAGGGAGTCCGCGTTATCGTGATCCCGGCTACACAGCAGATATATCTGGACGCTATGGAAGAGGGAATGCTGAAAATATTCATCGAAGCCGGAGCTGTTGTGTCCACACCTACCTGCGGCCCGTGCCTCGGCGGATATATGGGCATTCTCGCTGCCGGCGAGCGCGCAGTCGCAACTACCAACAGAAACTTCGTGGGACGTATGGGTCATGTTGACTCCGAGATCTACCTGGCAAGCCCTGCAACGGCAGCCGCTTCCGCTGTAACAGGCAAAATCACATCGGCATGGGAGGTAATGGGAAAATGAAGTACACAGGAACTGTCATAAAGTACGGCGACAATGTAGATACGGATGTTATCATCCCGGCTCGCTATCTTAATACCAGCGACCACAAGGAGCTTGCTGCTCACTGCATGGAGGATCTGGACAAGACCTTCACATCCCGTGTTCAGCCCGGCGATATCATCACGGCAGGCTTTAATTTCGGCTGCGGTTCATCCCGTGAGCACGCGCCTATCGCAATAAAGGCAAGCGGCATCTCACTTGTTATCGCCAAGAGCTTTGCACGTATATTCTACAGAAACTCGATAAATATCGGTCTGGCTATAGTCGAGTGCCCCGAGGCTGTTGACGGCATCTCCGAGGGCGACAAGGTAGAGGCTGATCTGGACAACGGCGTTATCAGAAACCTCACCACCGGCAAGGAGTTCAGAACCGAGCCTTTCCCGGAATTTGTCCAGAAGATCATCGAAAACGGCGGACTTATCCAGTCTATCGCCGACGGTGTAATAGAGTAATGAAAGGATAAAACCAATGGAATATAACATCGCATTATTAAAGGGCGACGGTATCGGTCCGGAGATCGTGGACAGCACTGTTGCCGTACTGGAAAAGGTGGCTGAAAAGTTCGGTCACAAATTCAATTTCACCCCCTATCTTATCGGAGGATGCGCTATTGACGCTACGGGCAAGCCTCTGCCACAGGAGACCGTGGACGGCTGCCTCGCCTCCGACAGTGTGCTTCTCGGCGCTGTAGGCGGCCCCAAGTGGGACGATCAGCCCGGCGAAAATCGTCCGGAAAAGGCTCTTCTGGGAATCCGCTCCGCTCTGGAGCTGTACACAAATCTCCGCCCTGCCAAGCTCTACCCGGCTCTCCGCGCGGCTTCTCCGCTGAAAGACGAGATCGTTGGAGACGGCTTTGACCTTATGATCGTCCGCGAGCTTACAGGAGGCATCTACTTCGGCGACCGCGGCTACCGTCAGGGCAAGTACGGCGAGGAGGCATACGACACCGAGGCATACAGCGTTACGGAGATCGAGCGTATCGGCCGTGTGGCTTTCGACTCCGCCATGAAGAGAAACAAGAAGCTTTGCAGCATCGACAAGGCGAACGTTCTGGAATCCTCACGGCTCTGGAGAAAGACTATGCACAAGCTGGCGGAGGAATATCCGGAGGTGGAGTACAGCGATATGTTCGTGGACAACGCCGCTATGCAGCTTGTAAGAAATCCGCGTCAGTTCGACGTTATCGTTACGTCAAATATGTTCGGCGACATTCTCTCTGACGAGGCTTCGCAAATCACCGGTTCTATCGGTATGCTGGCAAGCGCGTCCATGGGCGCGACCACACGCGGAATGTACGAGCCTATCCACGGCTCTGCTCCGGATATCGCAGGTCAGAACAAGGCGAATCCTATCGCCACTATCCTGTCCGGCGCAATGATGCTCAGATTCTCATTCGGTCTCGGTGAAGAAGCCGACGCTATCGAAAAGGCTGTTGACGACGTACTCAATGCCGGCTGGAGAACTGCCGATCTTATGGGCAGCAGCGAGGGTACGCCTCTCACCTGCACGGAAATCACTGAAAAGGTACTTGATGCGCTGAATGGCTAATTTGAGGGAAAAATTTGACGATCTTCACTGCGGACTGCGGTCGCTTGCCGTTTTCCGCAGCCTGTTGAAGGATGAGGTCATATCGGCGCTTTCGGAGCTGCTCAGGCTCCACGCCGACGGCAGCAGCTTTGATACGGACGTCTACTCGGAGTTCGTTTCAAGGCTCTACCGCAGCAGCGCGAACCTCAGCGAATATATATTCAAGGCAGTTTGTGAGGACGAGAATTTCTACATTTCCGGAAAAGCCCGGGGTCTCGTCTTTGACAAGGCTGTGGAGGACGCTGTGGACAATGAGCTTGCTGTTCTGGAGGAAGCCGCCGCACTGACTCCCGGCGAGCTGCAATACGGCTACTACCGCCGTCATCCTCTGGCGGCATGGAACGTGACGGATATTGATTTCCGGCGGGAATACCGGAAACGCATCGAAAACATCGGCAGCTACGGCTACGGAACATTTGCGAAGAGCACTATGTTTATTTTCAGAAACGGAGAAGCCGTGCCGGTGCGCTTCCCGGATTCCCAGCGGCTTGAAGATCTTTACGGCTACGAAAGAGAGCGGCAGGAGGTCTACGCCAACACTCTCGCCCTTGCCGAGGGAAAGCAGGCGCAGAATACTCTCCTCTACGGAGATGCCGGAACAGGCAAATCCTCCACGGTCAAGGCTGTTGTCAATGCCCTGGCGGACAAGGGTCTGCGGCTTGTTGAGGTCACAAAGGAGCAGCTCAAGGATATTCCGGTGCTCATCGACCGCCTCACCGCCGATCCGCTGAAATTCATTATTTTTATCGACGACCTGACATTTACCGCCGGCGAGGACAGCTTCGGCGCGCTGAAAGCGGCTCTGGAAGGCTCGGCTGCGGCACGGGCAAAAAATGTCGCAATATATGCGACAAGCAACCGCCGTCATCTGGTAAAAGAGACTTTCTCCGACAGAGAGGGCGACGACATCCACCGCAACGACACGATGCAGGAGCTGCTGTCGCTTTCCGCGCGATTCGGACTCCGGGTCAATTTCCAGCGCCCGGACAAGAAAAATTACGTGGCTATCGCGGCTCAGCTTGCCCACAGCAGCGGTATAGAGCTTCCCGAAGAGGAAATTGCGCTTAGGGCGGAGCAGTTCGCTATTTCCTCCGGAAACGGAAGATCGCCGAGAACAGCGAGGCAGTTTATAGATCAATTGAAACTGATACTGGGCTATTAAGGCAAAAAGAGGTTATTTTTAATGCTTACACTTGATAAAATCTATCATGCAAAATATATTCTTAAACGAGTGATCCGCGAAACGGACGTTATCCACGCCCCGAAGATCAATCCTGAGTCTGAAATATGGCTTAAAACCGAGAATCTGCAAATTACCGGATCGTTCAAAGTGCGCGGCGCGTATTACAAGATGTCTTGTCTTTCCGAAGAGGAAAAGGCACGGGGAGTTATCGCCTGCTCCGCCGGAAACCACGCTCAGGGCGTCGCTCTTGCAGCAGCAGGAAACGGCATAAAATCCATTATCTGTCTCCCGGACGGCGCTCCTATTTCCAAGGTCGAGGCAACCAAGAGCTACGGTGCGGAGGTCTGCCTTGTTAAAGGCGTATACGACGACGCCTACGCCGAAGCTCTCCGACAGCGTGACGAGTACGGCTACACTTTCATTCATCCCTTTGACGACGAAAACGTTATCGCAGGTCAGGGAACTATAGGTCTGGAGCTGATAGAGCAGATCCCGGACATGGACGCCGTTATCGTGCCTATCGGCGGCGGCGGACTCATTTCCGGCGTGGCATTCGCCATAAAAAGCCTCAATCCCGATATCAAAGTCTATGGCGTTCAGGCGGCAGGCGCGCCGAGTATGTATAATGCTGTCCGGGACGGAAAGATCGAAAGTCTGAACAGCGTTTCAACAATTGCCGACGGCATCGCGGTAAAAGAGCCGGGTGAAAATACCTTTGAGCTTGTTTCAAAATATGTTGACGAGATAGTGACAGTTACCGACGACGAGATCTCCGCCGCGATTCTTGCCCTCATGGAGCAGCAGAAGCTTGTTACCGAGGGTGCAGGCGCAGTTCCGGTGGCGGCGGCAATGTTCAACAAAGTGCCTGTCAAGGGCAAAAAGGTGGTCTGCCTGCTCTCAGGAGGCAATATCGACGTAACTATCCTTTCCCGGGTCATCAAGCGCGGTCTGCTGATGACGGGACGCAACAGCACCCTGAATATCGAACTTATTGACAAGCCCGGTCAGCTCATGGATGTTTCACGTATCATTGCGGAGCTGGGCGGAAACGTTATTTCTATTCACCACGAACGCGCCAATGAGGGGTCGGCTGTTAACGGTTGCTACCTGCGTATTGTACTGGAGACGCGGAATTACGAGCATATCAACGAAATAAAGAACGCGCTCAGAGACAACGGATTCAGACTTACAAACGACTAAAAGAGGTAATTATCATGATAAAGATTCACACAGGAAAGGCTCCTGCCGCTGTAGGGCCTTATTCACAGGCTATTATTTCTAAGGGCATGGTCTACACCAGCGGACAGATCGCCATAGACCCGACTACAAATACTATCAAGGCGCAGACTATAGAGGAGCAGACGGAGCAGGTAATGCGCAACCTGGCAGCCGTTCTGGAGACAGCCGGCTCTTCTTTCGACATGGCTGTCAAGACCACCTGCTTTCTGGCAGATATGAACGACTTCGCCGCTTTCAACGAGATCTACGGCAAGTATTTTACAAGTCTGCCGGCAAGAAGCTGCGTTGCGGTAAAAACTCTGCCGAAAAACGTTCTCGTTGAGGTTGAGGTCATTGCGGAAAGCACATTAGGTTAAGAACCCGTCAGGTATTACACTATGCGCGGATTTCACCCAAAGTCCGCGCACATCGTGATACCGGACAAGCTCCGATTCCAAAAGGGAGGTACTTCTTATGACAGTCAGGGAAATGCAGGATATTATCCTGAAACTGAAAAAGGAAACGAACACGGCTATCCTCGCCCACAGCTACCAGGCACGGGAGATCGTGGAGATCGCCGATTTTACCGGTGACAGCTACAAGCTCAGCGTTGATGCCACCAAAACCGATGCGGACAATATCATCTTCTGCGGCGTTCATTTCATGGCGGAAACCGCAAAAATGCTCTCCCCCGGGAAGCGCGTTTTTCTCGCCAATAAAAATGCCGGATGCCCTATGGCAGAGCAGATGGACAGGGACATGATAGCTCAGATAAAGGCTTCCGAACCGGACAGAACAGTAGTCGCCTACATTAACACAACGGCTTCCCTGAAAACTGTCTGCGACGTCTGCGTTACGTCCTCAAGCGCGCTGAAAATTGTGAAAGCCCTCGATTCGGATAAAATTCTTTTCATCCCCGACTGCAACCTGGGCGGATGGGTGAAAAAACAGCTTCCGGAAAAGGATATAAAGCTGCTCCAGGGCGGCTGTCCTACGCACGCCGCTGTTACCGTCAATGATGTGAAAAAGGCTAAGGCTGAGCACCCAGACGCTCTGTTCCTGGTGCATCCGGAGTGCGTTCCGGCAGTAACGGAGCTGGCTGACTATGTAGGCTCTACCAGCGGAATTATGGATTTTGCGAAGAAATCTGATGCAAGGGAGTTTATAATCGGCACGGAGACCTCTATTTCAGAGCATCTCCAGTACGACTGCCCGGACAAGAAATTCTATCCGCTGACGAAAGATCTGGTCTGCCGCAATATGAAGCTGACTACGCTCCCGGACGTGCTGGCGACCCTTAAAGGCATGGACAACGGCGAGGCGTCCGAGATAATTATGGACGAGGAGCTTATCGCCTCCGCCAGAAAGTGCATAGACGAGATGATTCGTCTGGGCGGCTGATGCGATGATAGAACTGGTTGAAAAGCTGTACGACGGCGGCAGACCTTCCGACGCCGAACTGGCGGCTCTTATCGCCTCCGAGGATGAAAAGGCTTCGGAAAGGCTGGCTGAGCTGGCTGACAAAGTCCGCCGGAAATACTACGGCGACAAGGTCTTTCTCCGCGGTCTTATCGAGATATCGTCCTATTGCCGGAACGACTGCCTTTACTGCGGCATACGGCGCAGCAATAAGTCTGCCGAAAGATACCGGCTTACTCCGGAGGAGATATTGAACTGCGCCGAAAACGGCTATGCGCTGGGATTCCGGACGTTCGTTATGCAGGGCGGAGAGGACGCTTACTTCACCGATGACGTTATATGCGGCATAATATCGCGGCTGCGGAAGAGATTCCCGGACTGCGCCATTACCCTTTCCCTGGGAGAACGCTCCCGGGAAAGCTATCGGCGCATGAAAGAAGCCGGAGCTGACCGCTATCTGCTCCGCCACGAGGCTGCCTCCAGGGAGCTTTACAGCCGGCTTCACCCGGCGGAGATGAGCCTGGATAACCGGAAAAAATGTCTCTTTGACCTCCGCGGACTGGGCTATCAGACGGGAGCAGGCTTCATGGTGGGCGCGCCCTTCCAGAGAGTGGAGGACATCGTCGCCGACATACGGTTCATGGAGCAGCTCCGTCCGCATATGATAGGCATAGGGCCTTTTATCCCTCAGCATGACACCCCTTTCGGCGGCGAAAAGGGCGGAACGCTCCGGCTCACTCTGCGTATCCTGGGAATACTGCGGCTCATATTCCCGAAAGTCCTGCTCCCTGCCACAACAGCTCTGGGAACGATATCGCCGGAGGGCAGAAAACTGGGACTTAAAACGGGATGCAACGTTATCATGCCCAATCTTTCCCCTGCCGATGTCCGCGAAAAATACAAGCTCTACGACAACAAGCTCATAACCGGAGGAGAGGCGGCGGAGGGTCTGGCTCTGCTGAAAAAGGAAATTTCGGAAGCCGGCTACACTGCCGTAGAAGAGAGAGGCGACTGCGTCTCCTGATATTAATTTGGAGGTTTTTATGCGAGTACGATTTCATCTGCCCGATTTTGCAGGGCGTTTCAAGCTTAATCTGCTGTTTGCGGATATGCTGAAAAAATATCCACATTTCTTCCGCGAGGGCGTGGAAATAGCGTCGTTTTACGGAGTTTTCCCTCCGTCGGTCTGGAACGGCGGCAGACCTCAGCCGGGCGTCTGCGACCGCGCTTTCGTAAAGCAGGTCATCAAGGCGTTTAACGACCGGGGAATACCGCTGCGCTTCACTTTCACCAATCCGGCGCTGGAAAAGAAGCACCTCAGCGACCCTTTCTGCAACATGGTACTGACTCTGGCGGACAACGGTCTCAACGAGGCTATCGTGTTTTCTCCGCTGCTGGAGGACTACATACGCAGGAATTTCCCGAAATATAAGCTGACAAGCTCCACCTGCAAACGAATAACCGACCCCGAAAAGCTGAAAGAAGAGCTGGCGCGCGACTACAGCATCGTCGTGGTGGACTACGACCTGAACAATAAATTCGACATTCTGGAAAAGCTGCCGAGAAAGCAGGACTGCGAACTGCTGGTCAATGCCTGCTGCGAGCCGGGCTGTGCTCTGCGTTCGGAGCACTACCACACTATCGGCTTACAGCAGATCGCCTATAACGAACATCTGAAAAAGTACCCGAATCTCCCATTTAATGCGGATAAGCTTGACCCCCACAACTTCGAGAACTGCCCTTACAGACAGCGCGGAATTTTCGAGATACGCAATCTCAGCACACACATCTCCCCGGACGATATCTGGGAAAAATATGTGCCAATGGGCTTTGAGCAGTTCAAGATCGAGGGACGGACTGCAAGCGCTTTGAATATACTGGAAACATATATGTATTACATGGCAAAGCCCGAATGCCGCGACGAGGCACGCTTCACCCTGCTCAAGGGCATGGAGAACAGCGGCGCACTGAAATACAGCTAGGGCAACACCGCACAAAGAGCGGCTAACGCCTTTGTTATACATCTGCTTGGAAAATTTTCGTCATATCACACAAATTTTCCTTGCAATACGTCAGTATTGCTGCGTCAAATTTATGCAATCTGACGGAAATTTTCACGGCGCATCTGCACAACAATCTTTGTGCGGTGCTGCCTTAAGGAGTCCCGCTATGAAATGCGCAAACATTTTTTCCGATAATATGGTTTTGCAGCGGAATAAGCCCATAAGATTCTTCGGCACCTGCCCGGAGGACTGCAAATTTGTCAAAGTATCTGTTTCCCCTCTGTCCGTCACTGCGGAGGCTGTCATCAGGGACGGAAAATGGGAGGCTGTTCTCCCTCCCATGCCAGCCTGCGACTGCTGCCTGGTGCAGGTATTGTCCGACAGTAAATGCCGATTCTTCACCAACGTGGCTGTGGGAGAGGTATGGCTCGCCGGGGGACAGTCCAACATGGAATACGAGCTGCAAAACGAAAAAACCGGCAGGGAGGAGCTGGAGGTATGCGAAAAGGAAAACGTCCGCTTCTACTACACGCCCAAGGTCGCCACAGTCGGCGATGAGCTTTTAAAGGCGGAAAGTGAGACCGTCTGGCAGACGGCTTCGGCGGAAAATTCCGGCAATTGGTCGGCTGTCGGCTACTACTTCGCCAAGGAGCTGAGCCGCAGGCTGGGCTGCACCGTCGGCATCGTCGGCTGCAACTGGGGCGGCACATCCGCCTCCGCCTGGATTCCCAGAGAAACTATCGAATCGCGTGAGAGCCTGCTGCCCTACCTGGAGGAATACGACAAAGCCGTTGCCGGCAAATCAGACGAAGAGATGATACGCGAGTACAGAGAGTATCAGGAATACGACCGGCAGTGGTTTATCCGTTCCCGGAAAGTGTATGAGGAGAAGCCCGACGCCGAGTGGGAGGAGGTCTGCGCAATATGCGGCGAAAACCGCTATCCCGGGCCTATGAATATCGCAAATCCCATGCGCCCCTGCGGACTATATGAGACTATGGTGAGCCGTATATGTCCGTACACGCTTAAAGGCGTGCTCTGGTATCAGGGAGAGTCCGACGACCACCGCCCGGATACCTACAGCGATCTGCTGACGTCCCTTATCGGCTGCTGGAGGGAAAAGTGGCAGGACGCTTCCATGCCGTTCATGGTAGTTCAGCTTCCCATGCACCGCTATAAAAACGACCCCGACAACGGCAACTGGGCGAAGATACGTCAGGCGCAGCGCGATGTGTCGGAGCGGCTGGAAAACGTGGGGCTGGCTGTGGCGATTGACTGCGGCGAGTTCAACAACATCCACCCGATAGAAAAAAAGAGAGTAGCGCACAGGCTCTGTATCGCCGCGCTGGAAAAGACCTACAGCACCGACTGTCCCAATGAGCGTTATCCGGAGCTGACGGGATGCGTCAAGGCTGAGGGCAGATTAGTCCTGAAATTCAGCCGCAATCTTGTCCCGGCAGAAGATCCGGAGGGCTTCATGCTCTGCATTGACGGGGAATACGTTCCGGCGTACCCGGAAATATCCGGAAACACCGCCGTTTTCAACGTCAACCCGGATTCCGTTTCGGCTGTCAGCTATCTGTGGACAAATTACTGTCAGGTCAATTTATTCGGCGAAAACGGGCTGCCTGTACCGCCTGTGAGGAGGTCTTTGGTTGATTGATTTTTTCAGAAACATAAAGCGAGACATACGGCTGATACGCGAAAACGACCCTGCCGCACGAAATTCCCTGGAGATACTGCTGACCTATCCCACGCTCCGGGCGATACGCTGCTATCGGCTGGCGCATAGATTTTATGTGCGGAAGCACTACACGGCGGCAAGGATAATTTCCCAGTGGGCGCGGAAAAAGACCGGAATTGAAATTCACCCCGGCGCAACGATCGGCAAGGGACTTTTCATCGACCACGGCATGGGCGTTGTGATCGGCGAAACGGCTGTTATCGGCGATAACTGCCTGCTGTACCAGGGCGTGACCCTCGGCGGAACAGGCAAGGACAAGGGAAAGCGTCACCCTACCCTGGGCGACAACGTGCTTGTGGGCGCAGGAGCTAAGGTACTCGGCCCGTTCACCGTGGGCAGCAACGTGAAGATCGCCGCAAATGCCGTCGTTCTCAATGCGATCCCCGATAACTGCACGGCTGTGGGAGTTCCGGCGCATATCGTGAAAATGAACGGAAAAAAGGTACACAAGGTCACTGCGGATATAGACCAGGTACACATCCCAGACCCTGTTTCTCAGGAGATCTGCCGGCTGCACTCGGAAATTGATGTGCTGAAAAAGGAAATTGAAGAGCTTAAACGGACATAAAATCGTCGAGCCTGTTCAGCACTCCGCTGCACACGTATTTTCGGAAAAATTGTGCTCAGAGATCTGCGCCACCGGAATACCAGACAGGCTCTAAGAAAGGATATACCTATGCTGTTATACAACTCACTGACAAGAAAAAAAGAGGAATTTGTTCCCAGAGAGCCGGGAAAGGTAAGTATGTACACCTGCGGTCCCACTGTGTACCACTTTGCCCATATCGGAAATCTGAGAAGCTACATCATGGAGGATGTTCTGGAAAAATATCTGCGCTTTACCGGGCTGGACGTGAAGCGCGTCATGAATATCACTGACGTAGGACATCTTACAAGCGACGGCGATACCGGAGACGATAAGATGCTCAAAGGCGCAAAGCGTGAACATAAAACGGTTATGGAGATCGCGAAATTCTATACAGACGCTTTTTTCGCAGACTGCGGCAAGCTGAACATCAAAACTCCCGACGTGGTTGTTCCTGCCACAACTTATATCGACGAGTTTATCCGGGTCATTTCCGCCCTCATGGAAAAAGGATATGCCTATGAAGCAGGCGGAAATATCTATTTCGACACGGGAAAGCTGGACAAATACTACGTCTTTAACGACTTTAAGGAGGAAGATCTGGCTGTAGGCGTCCGGGAGGGCGTTGAGGAGGACGAAAACAAGCGCAACAAGGCGGATTTCGTGCTCTGGTTCACTAAGTCCAAGTTTGACGACCAGGAACTGAAATGGGATTCTCCCTGGGGCGTGGGCTATCCCGGCTGGCACATCGAGTGCTCCTGCATAAGCATGAAAAATCTGGGCGAATACCTGGACATCCACTGCGGCGGCATCGACAACGCATTTCCTCACCACACCAACGAGATCGCCCAGAGCGAGGCGTATCTGGGGCACGAATGGTGTAACTACTGGTTCCATGTGCTTCACCTGAACACCAACAGCGGCAAAATGAGCAAATCCAAGGGCGAATTTCTGACAGTCTCCCTCCTGGAGGAAAAGGGATTTCTGCCCGTGATGTACCGCTTCTTCTGCCTCCAGTCCCACTACAGGAAGTCGCTGGTTTTCACCTGGGAGAATCTGGAAAACGCGAAAATCACCTATAATAAGCTCATCGCCAGAATTGCTCCCCTTACTGCCGAAACTACCGGAGAGATCGACAGTGCGGAGTTTGACAGACTCATGAATAGCTTCACGTCTGCCCTCGACAACGACCTGAACACGGCTCTGGGAATCACCGCCGTTTACGATGTGCTGAAATCAACGGCAAATGCGGCTACAAAGCTGGCTCTTCTGGCGGAGTTTGACAAGGTTCTCGGACTCGATCTTATCCCGAACGGAAAGAAAGCCGCGGAAGCTCCGGCTGAGGACGATATCCCGGCGGAGGTGCTTGATCTGGCGGAACAGCGCAAGGCGGCGCGGAAAGAGAGGAATTTCGCTCTTGCCGACGAGCTTCGCGACAAAATTGCCGCCCTCGGTTATGAGATCAAGGAGACACGGCAGGGAACAGAGATAAAAAAACTGTCTTGACAAATCTGCCATAATGAGGTAAAATATAATAGAAAAAATATCTGAAAGAGGTATGTTGAAAATGAAGAATACTGAAAAAGTTATGGATAAAATCGTTGACCTTTGCAAATCAAAGGGCTACGTTTACCCCGGCTCGGAAATCTACGGCGGTCTCGCCAACACATGGGATTACGGCCCGCTGGGCGTTCTGCTGAAAAATAATATCAAGAATGCCTGGCTGAAAAAATTCGTTCAGGAAAACAAGTACAACGTCGGTCTGGATTCCGCTATCCTCATGAATCCCCAGACATGGGTCGCCTCCGGTCATATCGGCGGATTCTCTGATCCGCTCATGGACTGCAAAGAGTGCAAGACCCGTCACCGCGCCGATAATCTTATCGAGGATTTCGACGGCACTAACGTTGCAGGCTGGACAAATCAGCAGATGACGGACTACATCAACGAAAAAGGCATCACCTGCCCTAACTGCGGAAAGCAGAATTTCACGGATATCCGCCAGTTTAACCTGATGTTCAAGACATTCCAGGGCGTAACCGAGGACAGCAAGAGCGAGCTGTATCTCCGCCCGGAGACGGCGCAGGGCATCTTCGTAAACTTCGCAAATATCCAGAGAACAACACGTAAAAAAGTGCCTTTCGGCGTTGCCCAGGTAGGTAAATCGTTCAGAAACGAAATCACCCCCGGAAACTTTATCTTCCGTGTACGCGAGTTTGAGCAGATGGAACTGGAGTTCTTCTGCAAGCCCGGCACTGATCTGGAGTGGTTCAACTACTGGAGAAGCTTCTGCAAGGACTTCCTGCTGACTCTCGGTCTCAGCGAGGAGAATATCCGCCTCCGCGACCACGATCCGGAGGAGCTTTGCTTCTACTCCAAGGCGACTACTGACTTTGAGTACCTCTTCCCGTTCGGCTGGGGCGAGCTGTGGGGCGTTGCGGACAGAACCGACTACGACCTGACCCAGCACATCAAGACCAGCGGAAAGTCACTGGAATACTTTGACCCGGAGACAAACGAGAAATACATTCCCTACGTTATCGAGCCGTCGCTGGGTGTGGAGCGTCTGTTCCTGTCCATTGTCACAGAGGCTTATGACGAGGAGGAGATCGTCTCCACCGACAAAAACGGCAACGAGAAGAAAGACGTTCGTACCGTTATGCGTCTCCACCCGGCGCTTGCACCGTATAAGTGCGCTGTTCTGCCTCTTGTGAAGAAGCTGACTCCCAAGGCTGAGGAGATATACGAAATGCTTTCCAAGAAGTTCATGTGTGACTTTGACGAGACGGGAACTATCGGCAAGAGATACCGCCGCGAGGACGAGATTGGCACGCCGTACTGCGTGACTGTTGATTTTGACACGATTGAGAAAGATAATTGCGTAACAGTTCGTGACCGTGACACAATGGAGCAGATTCGTGTGCCTGTTGATGAGCTGGCTGCATTCCTGGAGAAAGCGACGGAGCTTTGATCGGCGAAGCCGGCAAACATCGGGTTTCAAAAGGGGCAATGCCCCTTTTGCAGAGTCCAGAGGCAGCGCCTCTGGCAGGGTTTGGGGCGCTGCCCCATGTCCCGATGTTATACCGGGGATAAAAACGGTACAAAATTCCTCAATACAAGATAAACTGCCCAAATTCCTCCTATCGCCCACCAGAACCAGGCTTTCCTCGGCAGTATCTTTCTCGGCTTTCCCAGAACCGAAAAAATCAGCTCTATGTACAAAATCAGCAGAACAAACATCAAAAACGGCAGCACCGCGTTGTTCCGCAAAGCAAGAAGCACATTTCCGTGAAGCAACGCCTCCGCACTCCTGGTATTTCCGCAGCCCGGACAGTAATATCCCGTGGCAAGATGAAACAGACACGGCCCGGAATCCTTCACAAAGCCCACTATCTCGTCCCGGAACAGAACTCCCAGCACCACCGCCAGCGGAGCTGCCGCTAAAACTACCAATTTCACGATAAACAGGGAGCTTCTGCCGCTCCCCGTTCCGCTTTTTTCAGCCATTACTCTATCGTCAGCGTGCCCTCACGCCAATTCTCAAAAACATACTTCTGCATTGCAAGATCCTGCGACGTATCAATGAACATATCAGAGTCCCGGTAGTAGAAGCCCAGGGGATACGTTCCCGGCTGAGCGTCCTCGGGGACTTTGAATGTAAATGTAACGATATCGCCCTCGCCGCCAAAATCAGTGCCGCTGAACGTCTCCGTAAAGAAAATGCAGCCCAGATTTTTGCTGGTCAGCGCCTCCGGCAGTCCCTCGCGCCATATCATTCCAACCGCTCCGGTGCGGTGACTGGACGCCTCTTTTGTCTCGTATTCGATAAAGCCCTCTTCCTCGTCCATCATCTTGCACTCCAGAAAATCCGGATATGTCACGTGAATGCCGCACATATCCCACTTTTTCATGGAATTTTCAACCGCCATTGTGATCTCGACCTCTTCGCCGGGCGATGCAACCGCGTCTTTCATGTACAGTCTCGGGCCGTCCTCAGCAGCCTCCACCACGACTGGCGCTTCGGTAGCGACCTCCGATCCGGTCGTCTCCGCCGAGGACATCTCGTCGAAAAGACTCGGAGACGACTCGCTTCCGGAGTCGAAAGGGCTGACATAGTTATCCTTTTTTCCGCCGCAGGAGACCGCCGTAAGCATCAGAGCGACGACGGCAGCGGCAAATATTTTTCTGATATTCATATTTTATTCCTCCGGATATTTCTTTTTTCCATCGACCTTTAACTCGCCATCTTCCTCATATATAGCGATTTCTGAGGTGTCGGACGAACTTTCGATTATGATTTCCGCAACCCTGTCCTCGATTTCCTGGCGGATAACGCGGCGTATATCTCTTGCGCCGTAGGACTTTCCGTAAGCCTTTTCCGCAATAAGCTCCAGCGCCTTTTCCGTGTAACTGAGGGCAAGATTCTTTTCGCTCAGCGGCTCTTTCATCTCATCCAGCATGAGAGCGGCAATTCTCGCGTAATCCTCCCTGGTGAGCTGCTTGAATACGACGATCTCGTCAATTCTGGCAATAAATTCCGGTCTCAGGAACTCCTTCAAGCCTTTCATCGCCTTATCCTTGGATATCTCGTTAACTGTTTTATTGAATCCCACGCCGATAGTCTTATCAGTTGAGCCTGCATTCGAGGTCATGCAGATGATCGTGTTCTCGAAATTGACAGTTCTGCCGTGCGCGTCGTCTATTTTACCCTCGTCGAGGATCTGCATAAGGATATTCATAACGTCCGGATGCGCCTTTTCGATCTCGTCAAAAAGAATAACGGAATACGGCTTTCTGCGTACCTTTTCCGTTAGCTGACCTGCCTCGTCATAGCCCACATATCCAGGAGGCGAACCGATAAGCCGCGCCACAGAATGCTTCTCCATGTACTCCGTCATGTCCAGGCGGATCAGCGGCTCTGTGCTGTCAAAAAGCTCTTCGGAGATCGCCTTGACCAGTTCCGTCTTTCCCACGCCTGTAGGGCCGACGAAAATGAACGATGCCGGTCTGCGCCGCTTGCTAAGCTGAACTCTTGTACGCTTGATCGCCTTTGTCAGCACGGAAACAGCCTCGTCCTGTCCCAGAACGCGCTTCTTCAGAGCGTCCTCCAGCCGCGCGATCTTCAAAAATTCGGTCTCTGCCACCTTGCTTGCAGGTATTCCCGTCCACAGCTCGATGACCTTTGTGATGTCCTCCTCAGTGACCTGTATGTTGTCCGCCGACTCCTGGACTTTTTTCTGCGCGTCCCTTGCATGGATGAGCTTTCCCTTTATCTCCGCGATGGCGGCATAATCCGGCTCAGCTTCCTCGCTCATGGTCTTTTCCATGCCCTCCAGCACCTCGATCTCTTTGAGAAGCCTTGCATTTTCCGCCAGCTCCGGAGAGCGTATGCTTGCATGGGCGCATCCCTCGTCCATGAGGTCTATCGCCTTATCCGGGAGGAATCTGTCTGTGATGTACCGCTCCGACAGAACGGCGCAGACTCTGAGCAGATAGTCGGAAATGTGGACTTTGTGGTAGTCCTCGTAGTATTTCTTGATGCCCAGCAGCACGTCAACGGTGTCCTCGATGGTAGGCTCGGAGACCGTTACCGGCTGAAAACGCCGCTCCAGAGCGGAATCCTTTTCGATATACTTTCTGTACTCGCCGAAAGTCGTTGCGCCGATGACCTGCACCTCGCCCCTTGAAAGCGCCGGCTTGAGGATATTCGCCGCATTCATGGAGCCTTCGGAGTCTCCTGCGCCAACCAGATTATGCACCTCGTCGATAAACAGGATTATATTGCCCTCGCGCTTCACCTCGTCCACAAGACCCTTTACGCGGCTCTCGAACTGTCCCCGGAACTGAGTTCCAGCCACCAGGGCGGTCAGATCGAGCAGGTAGACTTTTTTGTCCGCCAGATTAAAGGGCACGTTTCCGTCGTTTATCCGCTGAGCTATGCCCTCCGCAATAGCTGTTTTTCCCACGCCCGGCTCGCCGATAAGACAGGGATTATTCTTGGTGCGTCGGGACAGTATCTGAACCACCCGTGAGATCTCCTTGTCTCTGCCGATTATTCTGTCAAGCTCGCCGTCCGCCGCCTTCTTCGATAGATTGGTGCAGTAGCTTCCCAGAAATTTGGGTTCCTTTTTTCTTCTGTCGCCCTTATCGGGATCCTTTTTCTCTCTGGCTCTGCCGAAAAATCCGCCTTTCTTCGGAGCTTCCTTTTCGTCGCCGCCATTCTCTTCGCTGCCGCCCTCCGGCTGACCCGGGCTGAACATATTGGAGAGAAAATCGGGCATAAGACCCGAACCGCCCATTTCAAAGGCGTCGCCGTCCAGCATCTCCATCATCTGGTCGGAGAACTGATTTATCTCCTCGTCAGTAATTCCCAGCCGGTTCATATACTCCGTCACCTGCGGAATATTCTTTGCCTTTGCGCAGGTAAGGCAAAGACCCTCGTTCTTTTTTTCGCCGCCCTGGACAGAGCTTATGAAAACTACTGCCGGACGCTTCTTGCAATTGCTGCACATCATCATCTGAAAAATTCCTCCTGATAAGTAACCGTATCCATTATATAATTAGCACTATATTGCTACATCTTAGCTATCATCCCGTAAAAAAATCTGAACACAAACGACTTTTCCACAACATGGTTGTTGAAAAACAGCATCTCATCGCTGCCGAGGACTGCCGACAGCCTCACCGCCGCAGCAGCCGCAAGCACCACAAATGCTCCTGCCACTGCGCCCGATATCGCTCCTATAATATGATTTAACGCGCCTGCCGCACTGCCTCCGTCCCTGTTTCCTGCAAAAGACCTGATGATCGCCGTCAGCGCAAGCCAGAAAACCAGTAACAATACCGCAAACGAAGCCAGCCGGAACATCGTTCTGTATGCCGGAGCTGTACAGTTTTCGCCTATATAATCCGCCGCCTTTGCCGAAACCTCCTGCCGGAGGAGCGGTATCAGCTCCTGCATCATACCGGGGTTTTTTCTCACCTCGTCCGCCGCCGTCTCAGCCGCGAATTTGCTCAGACTTTCCCCGACGATCTCGCCGATCACCACAGCGTAGCCCTCATGAACTTTTTCCACCAGCACCTGGGAGTCCTCCTCCAGCCGGCTGGAATTGACGTTGTTGACATATTTAGCGATCGCCTCGTCGTACTGCACATCTGTCCTATCAAGTATTTCGCCCAGCTTTTTGCGGTCGACCCTGATCGAATATCCCATATTCTCCAGATAAACCGCCATTTCATCGCTGAATGTGTCCGGAGACAGGCGCTGCTCAAGCTTCCGCACATCCCCCGACTTTACCGCTATCTGCCGCAGACCGTCGGAAACTGCGCCGCTGATGCCAAAGGCAAGCATCACGGACAATAATCCTCCAACGGCTGCAAAAACGCCTTTCATCGCTCCCTTTTTGCCCCATATAAAGGCGCATACCAGAATTATCGCCACCGCGAGAACGTCATAAAACCACCAGAATTGTGAACCCATTTTCTTCATCCTCTCCAAGGGCAATCCGCACAAAGCGCGCCTGACAGCTTTGCCCTAACTTTCATAATCTATTCTGTCGATCGTATTGAAACTTTTCAGGAAAACATATTCGTCGCTTCTCACAAAACCGGTGTAGGAATCGTTTACCTGTGCCGTGGAGCGGAGTTTTCCGGTAAAATCATAGGCGTAGATGCAGTCCTGCGTCATGACATATGCCAGACCGTCGAAAACCTCCGCGTCAATGAGAGGGCTGTCGAAGCTTATGCTAATGGGCGAATCTCCGCTGCCATTGAAAAGGGTCATGATGTAACGCCTCGTATCTTTGCCGTTTGTGACGACGACCGCCTTACCGTTTTCGCAGCCGCCTCCTGCAAGATCGCCGTCGTATCTGAAAAGGGAATTTATCTGCCCTGCGCCGTCAACATATCCGCAGGCGTCAAAGCCCAGAACGAACGCGCCATTACTTGTGCTGTAGACCTCCGTTCCCATGGTATCAAGCCCGGGAGATTCCCATTTATCGCTGTTTTCCGTGAACTTTATATCCTGGACAGAAGTCACCAGCGAGCCGTTTTCCGCGTAAATATAACTGAGAACGCAGCCGTTGCTCTCGTCGGTAAAGCAGATGTCGTTGACGCGCTCCATGCACTTCCGCTCGTAGATCCTCTTCCCCTTGTTGTCATATACTGTCATCACGCAGGAGTAGTTGTCAGACTCCGTCACCACAGCGGTATATCCCTCTTCGCTGAGGCGGACGAACAGGATATTGTCCTCCGTCTCCTTTTTATAGAGCACGCCGTCCACATCCTCCACACTGAAATTGAAGCCGCCGTTTTCATAGAGCAGCGCCCTGCCGTTAACTGTATTCATAACGGCGTTGGTATATGTATGCTGACGCCGGTTTAACTGTCCGCCCTCCTCGTTGTAGATGCAGATGCTTGAATCGCTGAGAACGAAGATCATGTCGTCGGAGCCGCTGAGCTGGTAATCTCCGCCGCCGCTTATTTCTATGGGGAAGTTTCCCTCCGCCAGCTTACCGTCGTTGATGATCGTAGTCGCCTGCTTACCAAGTCCCCGGAGCTTCGGCATCCACGAATCCCGTGTAGCATACAGAACTCCGCCGAGAATAACGACGACAAGGATCACGGCAAGCTTCACCAGACGCTGCTTTCGCTTCTGTTTCTTTTTTACTGCGATAATATCCTCTGAGCTATACATCGGCATTTTATTATCACCCCTTATCTATTTGTACTTGTCCTGGCTGTATCATCCTAATAAAAAACTCTGTTGAGATAAAGACCGTGAGCCATCGCCGTTCTGCCGGCTTTCAGCCTGTCACGGGCTTCAAGGATCGCCGGGATCTGGTCAGGCTCTATCCTGCCCTCGCTGACGTCAAGAAGCGTCCCTGCAATTATCCTAATCATATTATATAAAAAACCGTCGCCTTTTACAAGTAGTATCACAGAATCTCCATAATTTTCTATTTCCAGTGAATAAATTGTTCTCACAGTTGTTGATACTGATGTACAGTCCGCACAAAAGCTTGCGAAGTCATGAGTGCCGACCAGATGCGCTGCCGCCGCTTTTGCACGTTCCGCATTGAATTTCCGGCGGTAGTGATAGGCAAGGTCTGCTCCGAAAGGGTCTTTGGACTCGCTGCAATGTATCTTGTAGATGTACTCCTTTCCCCGGCAGTCGAACCGGGCGTGAAAATCCAGGGGCGCATCCTCGCAGCTAAGGATAGAAATATCGTCCGGAAGCTCTCCATTGACTCCCCGGCAGAAGCCGATAGTCCGGATATTGCTCTCTGTTTTCACATTGAAGCAGAAATTATTCGCATGGACTCCCGTATCCGTCCTGGAGCAGCCGATTATGCCGACCTGCTCATTGAGGACTTTAGACACGGCGCGCTCCAGAACCTCCTGAACCGTCAGAGCATTTGACTGCCGCTGAAATCCGTGGTATTTAGTCCCCCGGTACGCCGTCATCACTTTCAGATTTCTCATTTTCTTCCTCCGGAATTTCCTGTTCATCCGTCCGCTCCTCTGAGGCAGTCTCCTGCGCTTCTCCGGATACGGCGGCTTCAACAGGTTCTTCGATAATTTCAATTATTTCACCGTATTCATCGGTTTCGGCGATCTCCGCCTGCGGAGCATTCTTCCGCCGCCGGGAATCCAGCCAGACAAAGAGGATAAGCAGTCCAAATGCGCTAAAGCTTACAACAAGACCTGTTTTAAATCCTTCCGGGCTGTATTTCAGCAGTATCTCATGCTCTCCGGCAGTAATGTCAGCGCCTGTCATTGCGTCGAGAACCGGAAAAGTCTCCGTCTTTTTGCCGTCCACATACAGGCTCCAGCCCTTTTCGTAGGGAATTGAGAGGTACAGCACGCCGTCTGCCGCCGCACTGATACTGCCTTCTATCCTTGTATCGTCAAACTCCGTAAGCTTTAGCTGCTCGTCCGCCAGACTGTTGTACATCTCGTCATACTTGACCTTATCCAGGGAATAGACCACGAACTCATAGACTCCGGCTATTTTTTCCGCCGGGAAATTCAGCTCCAGCGTGACAGTCTCCCCCGGCTGAACGTCGCCCATTGGGAAAACCACCGGATAGTCGCTGAAAGACACATTGCTCTCCACCGACGAGCCGTTCTTTGTTACGTTGATGCTGTCGTAGCAGCCGTTTTTTCCGTAGCCGAAGAGACAGCCGTTCTCCACGCCGACAAAGTCGTAGTCGGCATCCACGCCGCCTACTCCAAGTGCCGAGAAGCTATAGTGTCCGTAGCTCTTCTTCAAAGGCTCCATATTGTTGTAATGGGCAAGAACGACCGGCTGGGGCGTGAAAAGTTCCCTGTCGATGCCGGAGGCAAGCCGCATAAGCCGATTCTGGTACTCGAAAGGATTCTCTCCCGGAACTTCCTGCAAATACTTGATATCGCTGTTCATCATGAATCCCAGCGAAAGAGGATGGGTATTCCTGTACATATTGACAGAGCCGGAAACCGCGTACTCCTCCAGATACGGATTCGGCTCGGGGATAGGGCCGTTCCTGGAGATAATATAATCTATCCCCAGTATTCCGTTTACCACCGGAGTTGAGGTTCTGTAGTAGAAGCGGTTTCCCGCCTCGGAGGCATAAAGTCCCAGCCGCTTGAACAGCTTAGTCACCGAAACATTCGCCGACGAGGAAAACTGCGAAACGCCCTTATAGCCGTAGAGAGCGCTGTCGTTAAGCGTGTATGTCCCTGTCATTTCCGCACGGCTGAACAGCGACTCCGCCTCGTCCGCATTCATCTGCGCCAGAACGTCCTGTACGCCCTCCAGTTGAGTGGGATATGAGGCGTAGTCGGAAGAGCCGACCGTCTTTACGCCCAGCACGGCGTTTGCCGAAAGCTCTGTAAAAACTGCCGCCGCCAGTCCCAGATTGAGAACAGACCGGCGCAGCACGGTATTCTTCAACGGCAGAAGCCTGCACGCCACAAATATCAGAATATACGCGCCGGTGATTATCAGCGAGCTTTTGAAGGCGGCGTCCATGACCAAGCTCTCCTCCGACGCCTTGACGGAGCTGTAGCTGCACCAGAACACCGCTCCCGGCCCGAGTATCAGCAGGAAGAGCTGATAGATCTTGATGCCGCGGCGCGTCATAATATCATATGCCCGGAAAGCCGCCGCCGTCAGCACAAAGCTGAATATGAAAGAGTAGCGGTAGGGCAGTTGATTGGTGATGTGAAAGCCGTGCCAGATGTAATTCAGCTTGTTCATATTGCAGCTTACCGCAATAATCGCCAGCATCAGCACGGCGGAGATCTTCTCCCGTATCTTGATCCCTGCGGAGAATACGAAAACTCCGATAAGGACTACTGCAAGCATTCCGCAGGCAAGATTGGGCAAGCCGTCCTTAGCCGTGGGCGGACTGTATGAGAGAAGATTCCCGAAGATTTCCTGCCACTTGTGATACCATTCCGTGGTCTGTGGGAAAACGTTATTTGCGCTGTGAGTCAGCTTCAGGGCGAAATATGACGGCAGCAGCATAAACGCTCCCAGACCGATACCGATAACGGAGGAGCGGACAATTAGCCAGAGCTTGATAAAAAAATTCTTCACGCCGTCCCAGTTGATAACAGCGGCGGCGGCAAACATGAATACAGAGAAAATGCAGGTGAAAAAGCCGATGTAGTAGTTCGATATCAGCGACAGCGCAAGAGATATAGTATAGCAGAGCCATTTTTTCTCCCGGCACATCGCCGTTATCCCCAGCATAACGAGTGGGAACAGGGCGACGGTATCGAACCACATAACGTTCCAGTAATAGCCCAGCATATAGGAGCAGAGGGCGAACATGGAGGAGAAAACCACGATAGAAAAGTCTTTCCGCTTAAAGACATATCTCAGGAAGCAACTGAAAAACGCGCCTGCAAAGCCGATCTTCGCCGCCAGGATATATGTCATGACCTCCCGGCTGTGCTCCTCGCTGAAAAGCGCCGATATCCAGTTCAGCGGACTTGCGGCATAGTAGGAGATAAGAGAGAGAAAATTCGTTCCCATGCCGTTCTGCCATGAATAGAGGAATGAGCCGCCGGTGAGCAGCTTCTCCCGGACAACGCGGAAAAACGGGAAGTACTGATGCCACAGATCCACGACCAGCATCTGCCTGTCGCCGTTCAGCCCGAAAGATGTCTCATTCGTTGCCTTGTCTGTGACAAAGAAAAAGCTATGGATGCCCTCCGTCTTAAAAGCATGGAGCATAAAGAAAAACGGTATGCAAAAAGCGAGTATGAAATACAGCACACCCTTGTCATACAGAATATTAAACGCCCTGCTGTTTCTCAATCTATCGCAGGACAGCCGTCTATTGGCGTTTTTCGGTATTTTCACTGTGTTATCTTCCATTATCTTTTCCTTTCGATGCCTGTGACAAAAGTTCTGATAAACCTGTTCTGATATTATATCCCGAATTGCTTCAATAAAATATTCAGCACAATAGTTCCTGCCAGGAAAACCACCGTAACAGTCAGGG
This sequence comes from Ruminococcus sp., assembly GCA_017935865.1. GTDB lineage: Bacteria > Bacillota > Clostridia > Oscillospirales > Ruminococcaceae > Ruminococcus. The sequence goes on from JAGBGT010000060.1 coordinate 25,894, forward strand.
CGATATAGTCCCTTGCCGCCGATCTCAACTGGCGGAGTCTTGTCCTGCCGTCTCCGCCCCTGTAGCAGCGGCACTCCATTGCGGTGGCAAGCTCGTCTGCACGGCGGAATGAGGAAATAAACAGCGGAACAAGAATGGAGATCATGTTCTTCGCCCTTGTCATAAAGCTTCCGGAGTCGATTTCCGCTCCCCTTGCCTTCTGCGCGGACATTATCTTGTCGGTCTCCTCGATAAGCGTCGGGATAAACCGCAGCGCAATGGACATCATCATGGCAAGCTCGTGAACCGGGACTTTTATCTTTTTAAGAGGTGAGAGCAGCCGCTCTATAGCGTCCGTCAGGGTGATAGGCGACGTGGTGTAGGTCAGCAGCGAGCTGCCTGTTATCAGCAGGACTATCCTGATTATCATGAATACGCTGGTGCGCACACCGTCCTCCGTTATTTCAATGAATTTCCACTTGAAGAGGACGTCGCCGCCGTCCAGGAAAAGGACGTTGAGAACCGCCGTCAGCACCAGAAACGGCAGCAGCGGTCTCAGGCTCTTGAAAAACATCTTTACCGGAATTTTCGACAAAGCTATGGCGATAATCGTATAGACCGCGCCAAGAGCCAGACAGAATACGCTGCTTCCGGTGAAGAGCATGACAATGTATATCAGGGTCATTACAATCTTGAACCTGGGGTCAAGGCGGTGTATAAGGCTGTTTCCCGGGAAATACTGTCCTATGGTGATATCTCTCAGCATCTTCCCGCACCCCTCTCTCCGCCTAATTCCTTAAGCAGCAGTTTTTTTGCATACTCCAGAGTATACACGTCCCTGCCGAAATCAAGACCGCGTTTTTTCAGCTCCACGAAAACCTTTGTGATCTGGGGCACATCAAGCCCTATGCCGGCAATTTCCTCCGCCCGGGAGAAAACCGCAGACGTGTCGTCGTAGCAGAACAGCTTCGCCTTGTTCATAACGAGAATTTTGTCCGCAAATCCTGCAACATCCTCCATACTGTGGGACACAATAAGGATAGTATTCCTCGTCCGCCGGTGATATGCCTTAATATGCTCCAGAAGCTTGTCCCGTCCTGCCGGATCAAGACCTGCCGTAGGCTCGTCAAGAATGAGCAGCTTCGGCTCCATAGCCATAACTCCGGCGATAGCCACGCGCCGCTTCTGTCCTCCGGAAAGGTCAAAAGGCGACCGCTCCAGCAGTTCCTCCTTTAAGCCGATATCATGAGCCGTTTCATAAACTCTCCGCTTGATCTCGTCCTCATCCAGACCCATATTTTTCGGGCCAAAAGCAATATCCTTGTAGACCGTCTCCTCGAATATCTGATATTCCGGGTACTGAAAAACAAGCCCTGCCTTGAACCGCACATCGCGTATTTTCTTTTTATCCGCCCATATATCCTCGCCGTCGAGTATGACCTTGCCGGAGGTGGGCTTGAGAAGTCCGTTGAAGTGCTGTATCAGCGTGGATTTTCCCGAGCCTGTGTGACCCATAACTCCGACCAGCTCTCCCTCCTCTATTTTAAGATTAACGCAGTCCACAGCGGTTTTCTCAAAGGGAGTTCCCGGACTGTAGGTATAAGTCAGATCCTGTGTTTCAAGAATTGTCAAAATATTTCCTCCTGTTGCACTACCGGAATAATTTTTCTATGGCATCGACGCATTCGTCCTCGGTGATTATATCCGCCGGAACATCATAGCCCTTTTTTCTCAGCTCCCAGGCAAGCTCCGTCACCTGCGGCACGTCCAGCCCGATCCTCTTCATTTTCTCCACCTGGGAGAAAACAGCCCTCGGCGTGTCGTCCATGACCACCTTTCCCTTGTCCATGACGACGACGCGTCCGCACTGCGCCGCCTCGTCCATGTAGTGGGTGATGAGAACTATCGTTATCCCCTTTTCCCGGTTCATCTTCCGGATGACAGCCATTACCTCTTTTCTGCCCTGCGGGTCGAGCATGGCGGTAGGCTCGTCCAGGATGATGCACTTAGGCTCCATTGCGATTATTCCGGCGATCGCAACCCTCTGCTTCTGTCCGCCGGAAAGCTGTGACGGCGAATGCAGCCGGTAGTCGTACATATTTACGGCTTTAAGAGCGTCGTCCACACGCCTGCGCATCTCCTCGTAGGGCACGCCGAGATTTTCCAGGGCGAACGCCACATCCTCCTCCACAACAGAGGAAACGATCTGGTTGTCCGGATTCTGGAACACCATTCCGGCACGCTGTCTCAGCTCGAAGATCTTCTCCTCGTCGGCGGTGTCAATACCGTCCACCGTCACCTTTCCGGAGCTTGGCACAAGTATTCCGTTGATATGCTTTGCCAGGGTGGATTTTCCTGAGCCGTTATGCCCGAGAATGGCGGTAAATTCGCCCTCCTCTATGTCCAGGCTGATCCCCCTGAGAACCTCCTCAGCCTTTTCGCCCTCCTGGGCGGCATAGGCGAAGCGCAGATCCTTTATTTCAATTATTTTGCCCATCTTACATCATTCCGTAACAAATTATTTTTCCCATATGGACGTTGCGCCGCATGGGAGCGTCATCCCGGTAGATTTGACCGGCAGCCCGATCTCGTCGAAGCTTACCCTGCCCCCGAATTTTTCCGTCAGCACGCTGCCAAGAATATAACCCATGACCGATGGCGAAAGTCCCGTTGTATAGCTGTTTATCAGGAAAAACAGCGGCTCATCGGAAAGTACTCCGGAGCAGAGCTTCACCAGGTCGTAGACGCAATCCTCCAGTTTCCAGACCTCTCCCCCGGGACCTCTTCCGTAGCTGGGCGGATCCATAATGACGGCGTCGTACTTCCTGCCGCGCCGTATTTCCCTGGCGATGAATTTTTCACAGTCGTCCACGATCCAGCGTATGGGCTTTTCCGTCAGCCCGGAAGCGGCGGCGTTTTCCCTTGCCCACTGCACCATGCCCTTGGAGGCGTCCACGTGGCACACTGAAGCGCCGGCGGCGGCACAGGCAAGCGTAGCGCCTCCGGTGTAGGCGAAGAGATTCAGCACGTTTATGTTACGTCCTGCACTTCTGATCTTTTCCGTCATAAAGTCCCAGTTTACCGCCTGCTCCGGGAAAAGCCCCGTATGCTTGAAGCCGGTGGGACGTATAATGAAATTCAGGCTGCCATAGCCTATTTTCCAGCTTTCCGGCAGTTTTTTGCGGAACTCCCATTCTCCGCCGCCCTTGTTGGAGCGGTGATATAGACCGTCGGCAAAGCGCCAGAGAGGATCTCTGCGCTCGGTTTTCCATATTATCTGCGGATCGGGGCGCACCAGGCTGATATCTCCCCACTTTTCCAGCTTTTCGCCGCACGATGTGTCAAGAATTACATAGTCGTGCCAGTTATTAGCAGTTCTCAATATTTTCACGTCCTAATAATTATTGTTCTGTGCCGGAGATGCCGTTACTGCTCTCTCAGCTCCATGCGTTCCCTGATGGTGTCCGCAATCTGCAAAGCCATTGTATTTATGGTGGAGAAGTCCTTGCCCTCTATCCTTATGCGAATTACAGGATCTTTTCCGATCTCCCGGACGACTACCCTGCCATCTTCGCCTAAAATTTCCTCGAACTCGTCGATAATTCCGGTAATTGCCCGGTCATTTTTCCAGATCTCCCGGAATTTCTTTGAGATCGGCACATTCAGCATGACCTGGGGCGATTTCTCGATGATCCCCGCCAGACTGCTCATGGTTTTTCCAGATTTTTTCAGCGCATTCAGCAGCCGCAGTCCGGTAAGCTGTCCGTCCGCCGTGGGCATATCATCCGGGAACACGATATGACCCGTGGGGTCGCCTCCCAGACTGAATCCACATTCCAGCATCCGCCGCACCATGCTCCGCTCCCCCGTGGGAGCTGCGGACGTGCCGATGCCGTTGTTCCGCGCAAACTGGAGCAGACCGAGGTTGTTCGCCTGTGTCACGATGATAACGTCATGCTTTAAAGTATTCGTTTTCTTCATTTCCCCGGCACAGGCGGCAATTATCACATCGCCGTCAACAAGACAGCCCTTTTCGTCCACCGCCAGACACCGCTCCGCCGCACCGTCAAAGGCGATACCGCAGTCGCAGCCGTTGTCCGTGACGAAATCCATAAGCTGGTCGATATGAGTGCTTCCGCTGCTGTTGATATTAGTGCCGTCGGGAGTATTTCCCATGAAAACGATCTCCGCGCCCGTCTCCGCAAATATCCGCCGGGCAGTCTTTGCGCCGCAGCCGTTTGCGCAGTCCACAGCCACTTTCAATCCGGTCAGGTCGCATCCGGCTATCTCCTTTATCCTCGCAATATAGCCGTCCAGGACGTTCTCCAGCCGGATCATACTGCCGTACTCTCTCCTTGGGATAGGAAGCAGTTCCTCCGGGCTGTCCAGGATAAGCCGCTCGATCTTCTCTTCTTTATCGCTGTCGAGACGGCAGCCGCTTGACGAAAACAGCTTCAGACCGTTGAACTCCGAATTTACGTGGGATGCGGTTATCATGATGCCGCCGTTAGCCTTTTGCTCCCCCACCTGCCAGGCAAGAGCCGCCGTGGGGACAATTCCCGTAAGCACGGCGTCAGCCCCGGCAGAGCATATTCCCGCACAGAGAGCCGCCTCCAGCGTATCGGAGGAGCTGCGGCAGTCCTTACCGATGATTATTTTCGTTCTGCCTGCTTTCGGATTTGCCAGTACCGCGGCGGCAGCCCTGCCGACCTCCATTGCCAGCTCGCAGGTAAGCTCTGTAACTGCCAGTCCGCGCAGACCGTCTTTGCCGAATAATCTGCTCATTTCCGCCCCTCCTCTTTTTCATTTTGACACTGCGCTAATTTATATATGCGTATCAGTTTTCTCCCCTTGAAGATCTCTTCCGGGGAGTCGAATCTCCTTACGTCTCCGCAGCCGTTGAAGCGGTTGAAAACGCAGATCTTCCCATTCTCTCTCACGCAGAAAACCGTGTGTACAGAGGAAAGCAGCCGCCGTCCCGTCCAGGAAGAAATTATGAACGCCGGGGCATTTTCCGCCTCCTCAAAGGTTTTAACTGGATCGTATTTAACGCCGAAATGCTCCAGAGCCTTGCCGATGCGGTAAACATTGCATCCGAAAAGACCCAGAAGCACCTTGAATTTCTCCATATACCGGGCAATTTCACATATTGCCGCCGGTCTGCCCAGATAGACGAGGGCATTGTGTACCGATATGACCTCGCAGCCGTTGAAGCTCATGGGGCACAAGCCGTAGCGTAGCTTCGAGACACTGCCGAGAGCCTGTCCGTTTATCATCTCTCCGAAGCGCGGCTGTGTCATTTTCATATTTTTGTTGTAATTCCTGTTTCTCATAGGATGCCCTAAAAGCTCAGTTGTCCGTCGCCGTCATTTTCCTCCGGAGACGAAAAGCCCAGATGCTCGCAGGCAAGCTTTGTGGCGACACGCCCCCTGGGAGTCCTGCCCAGGAATCCCAGTTGCATCAGGAACGGCTCGCAGACGTCCTCGAGAGTCACAGACTCCTCGCCGATAGCCGCCGCAAGAGTTTCCAATCCTACCGGGCCTCCGCCGTAGCCCTTTATTATCATGGTGAGCATACGCCTGTCCAGGCTGTCAAGACCAAGCTTGTCGATCTCCAGCCTGCTCAGGGCGATAGAAGCGATCTCCCGGGTTATCTGCCCGTTGCCGATAACGTCGGCGAAATCCCGGACTCTCTTCAGCAGCCTGTTGGCGATCCTCGGCGTACCCCTTGCTCTTCCGGCGATCTCCTCCGCGCCGTCGCCCTCGCAGGGGATGCCGAGTATCATGGCGCTCCGCCGGATAATGTCCGTCAACTGCTCGGTGTTGTACAGCTCCAGCCTTTCCACCACTCCGAATCTGTCCCGGAGAGGAGCGGAAAGCTGTCCGGCTCTTGTAGTCGCGCCGATAAGGGTGAACGGTTTGAGATCCATTCGTATAGATCTGGCGGATGGACCTTTTCCGATGATAATGTCGATGACTCTGTCCTCCAGAGCCGGATAGAGCAGCTCCTCCACCGGTCTCGGAAGGCGGTGTATCTCGTCGATGAAGAGCACGTCGTTATCGGAAAGTCCCGTAAGCAGGGAGACAAGGTCGCCGGGCTTTTCGATAGCCGGGCCTGTCGTCACCCGGAGGTTCACGCCCATCTCGTGGGCGATTATTCCCGAAAGCGTGGTCTTTCCCAGTCCGGGAGGGCCGTACAGCAGGACGTGATCCAGCGGCTCGCCTCTGCCCTTTGCCGCCTTGATATAAATAGCGATCTTCTCCTTGACCTTGTCCTGCCCGATATATTCGTGAAGCGACTGCGGACGGAGACTTATCTCTATGTCGCCGTCCTCCACGGTGTTTTCGGGTGATATAACTCTCGGAGCGAACTCCATATCCTCAGTCTGAATCATACTTGGCACTGCTCCTCAATACAGAATGAAATTATTTCTCAAAATGCCTCTTCTTGCGGACATAGAACGGATCTACGGTATCGGCAGCCTTTCTGCCCATTTCCTGTTCATATGTAATAAAGCACAGGTGATCGCCGGCTTTCGTGGACTTGGAAAGGAACTTGGAAAGCGGCACGAAGAGCTTTCTCGTATTTCCGATCATGTCGATGACCATGAGAAGCTGCGGCTTTTCGCAGCCCCGTATCATCTCCATGATAAACGCTCTGTCCACGTTTTCCTGCTTGGACAGGAATTTTGACGCCGCCTTTGTGAGATGTCCCACCGGTCTTTCACAGGGGCGGTAGTTGATAGTCTCCGCCTCGTTGTAGGAGATCGCCTTTATTTTCAGATTCCGGGCGATCATAAGAATGCTCTTGATCTCCTGGGGCGAGAACTCCTTGCCGTAGGAATTGGGGTTAAGAACGGCGCTGGCGGTCTGGATAAGGTCGAAAAGGCGCAGGCAGTTTATCTTGTAGTGCTCAACATAGCGCTTGGCAAACTGTTCCATTGCGCGGCGGCTCGTGAAAAACGGGATAAAAACGTCTCCGTGAGGGTTGCGGATAGTAATAAGCTCCAACTGGATGCCTCCCTCGTCTCTTCCGCGCTCATGCTTCACGGGATTTTTGCAGATAACGTAAACGTCGCTTTTTATGAGTGTCTGCAAAAAGAGGGAGCGTTTTGACGGATCGGTTATCGCCGCCTTCAGCAGTTCATCAAGATTCATCATAAACAAATCTTCCTTTCTGTATGTTTGTGCCCCCGGAGCGCATTGCGATGCAGCGCACCGCAATTGCCAGCCCCGGATATCAGACCTTCCCTGAGAAAGTCTGTTAAGATATACTTGAGCCGTATATAACGGCATAAGGTTCAATCATTTTGACGACATAATGCGCAGGACTTCTTTTATTATGTCCTGGGTGCTCAGCGACATATCCACCTGCCGCAGAACCGGCGCTATCTCTCCCTGGGAGTAGCCGAGAACCATAAGCGCCTCCATAGCCTCCCCCACGGAAGAGCCGTCACCCGAGGGAACAGCCGCTCCGGAGGCTTTTCCTGCGGTCATGCTGCCTCCGCCGAAAGCTTCCGAGGAGATCTTGTCTTTCAGTTCCAGAACGATCCTCTGAGCCGTTTTCGTGCCGATGCCCTTTGTCCGGGTTATCATTTTGCTGTCTCCGGACGCCACGATAAGCGCAAACTGCTCCGGAGTCATGTCCGAGAGAATGGCAATTGCCGCCTTTGGTCCAACGCCGGATACGGAAATAAGCTGCTTGAAGCAGTTAAGCTCCTGCATATCGCCGAAGCCGAAAAGCTCGATACCGTCGTCCCGGACGGCAAGATGCGTGAAGAGAGTGACCTCGCTGCCGGTCTCGCCCAGCCGGGAGACTGTGTTGTAGGAGGTCTTGCAGCCATAGCCTACCCCGCCGCACTCCACTACGGCGAGACCTATTTCCTTATGTATCAGCTTTCCGCGCAAGCTGTAGATCATGTTGATTCCTCCAGTTCCGGGGATCATCCCCAGCGTGTGGTATGTCCGTGGCAGATAGCGATAGCGAGGGCGTCCGCTGCGTCGTCGGGCTTTGGTATCTGAGCAAGATCCAGCAGTTGCCGGGTCATTTCCATGACCTGAGCCTTTTCCGCCTTGCCGTAGCCCACCACGGCAGATTTTACCTGCAGCGGCGTGTATTCAAAAACAGGAACATTCCTCATTGCCGCCGACAGCACGGAAATTCCCCTCGCCTGGGCAACGTCGATGCCGGTTTTCTGGTTGGTGGTGAAGAATAGCTTTTCGATCGCCATGCAGTCCGGGCTGAATTTTTCAAAGATAAACTCCATGTCCGTGTGGATGCTTTTCAGGCGTTCCGGAAAGGGCATGTGAGCCTCTGTCAGTATCGCGCCGTACTCCAGAGGAGTAAATTTCAGTCCGTCGTAGTCCACCACACCGAAGCCTACGATGGCATATCCGGGGTCAATACCCAGTATTCGTATATTTTTCAATTGTTTTTTCCCTGTCGAATCGTTCAAATCCTTTTCATACATTATTATTATAACACAAATCCACCTCCCTTTGCAACATTTTATTCATATAAATATTATATAAAGACATTTGAAATTCTCCTATATTTTTATCTAAAATCACGAGCAGTTCCGCGCGGTACACAATTAATTTGATTTTTGTCTTGCTTTACAGGAATTTATCTGGTATAATTAAAATGAATTTATCACACGGAGGAAAAATTATGGATTTAAAAGATCTTCGCAGCGGTATCGACGAAATAGACGAACAGATCCTCGGACTATTCATGAAGCGCATGGAGCTTTGCAAGGGCGTTGCCGACTATAAAAAAGAACACGATCTCCCCGTTTTCCAGGGCGGACGGGAGAAAGAGATCATCGACAGAATAAAGTCGCTCACCGGAGACAAGGAGCTGGAAGCCGGTACAGCCGCGCTTTTCACCTCCATTATGGACATCAGCAAGATCCTTCAGAATAAAAAGCTCCTCGCGACTAAAGAGCCGCTGGTCTACGCCGCTCCCGACTTTGAGCACGCAGAGAGAATCGGCTGCCAGGGCACTTCCGGAGCTAACTCCGAGGCAGCCGCGCACCTTATTTTCGGCGATAAGCAGCCGATCTTCTATAAAACATTCGAGGATGTTTTCGCCGCCGTCCAGTCCGGAGAGCTGGATTACGGCGTTCTGCCCGTCCACAACTCCACAGCCGGCTCGGTAAGCAGCACCTACGATCTTATGGCGAAATACAGCGTTTATACGGTCAAGGAGGTCTGCGTGGAGATAAGCCACTGCATCGCCGCAAAAAACGCCGCAGATCTTTCGGAGGTCACGACTATTTATTCTCACCCCCAGGCGATATCCCAGTGCTGCGACTTTCTGACGGCTCACGGACTGAAAACAGCGGAATACGGCAACACCGCCACCGCCGCCGCTATGGTCGCGGAAAGCTGCGAAAAAATCGCCGCTATCTGCTCCGTGGACTGCGCAAAGCGTCTGGGACTTAATATCCTGGCGGAAAATATCGCCGACTGCTCCGTGAACAGAACGCGGTTCATCTGCATCTCCCGGGATATGCAGATCGACCCGGAAGCCGACTCCATTTCCGTAATGCTCAAGATACCGGACACCGAGGGCAGCCTCTACCGCCTGCTGACCAAATTCTATGTCAACGGCATGAACCTTATCAAGATCGAGAGCCGACCGCTGAAAGACGGCAGCTTCAATGTCATGTTCTACCTGGATTTCGATGGCAGGATAGACGACAGCGGAGTTAAGGCGCTCATGAACGATCTGGCTGAAAACCTGGAATACTTCCGCTTTATCGGCACATACAAGAACAAGTAAGGAGATTCTGATATGGATTTCAATTTTTTATCCGCCCCGGAAAAAGCGGCTGATTTCTACGATCTGCTGGACGCAAACGAATTTATCCTCCTGGACGGCGGAATGGGAACTATGCTCCAGGCGGCAGGAGTGCAGACGGAACATATTCCGGAGCTGCTGAACGTCACCGACCCGGAGACGGTCATGAAGATCCACCGCGGCTACGCCAAAAGCGGCTCAGATATCGTATACGCAAATACTTTCGGGGCGAACAGACTGAAGCTTGCCGGCAGTGGTCACACTGTTGACGAGATCGTCGGGGCAGGCGTGGCGAACGCGAAAAAAGCCGTCGCCGGAACAGCTCTTACAGCCCTCGATATCGGCCCGATCGGTCAGCTTCTCGAACCGTCGGGCACGCTGAAATTCGAGGAGGCATACGATATTTTCCGGGAGATAGTCCTCGCCGGAAAGGACGCGGACGTTATCGTCATCGAGACTATGACCGACCTGTACGAAGTCCGGGCGGCGCTGCTTGCGGCAAAGGAAAATTCGGACAAGCCGGTGCTTGTCACCATGACCTATGAGGCGAATATGCGGACATTTACCGGCGTTTCCCCGGAATGTGCCGTTGCCGTCGCGGAGGGTCTGGGAGCTGATGCCGTGGGCGTCAACTGCTCGCTCGGCCCGGAGGAGCTGCTGCCGGTGCTGGAGAAGATCTGCTCGCTGACGTATCTTCCCATTATCGCCAAGCCCAACGCCGGACTTCCCGACCCGGTAACGAACAAGTTCAACGTGACGCCGGAGGATTTCGCCGCAAGCGCAGTAAAGCTCGCCCGGCTGGGAGTTAAGATCCTCGGCGGCTGCTGCGGCACAACTCCCGCACATATCGCCGCCGTGTCCGAGGCTCTGGCAGAGGAGAAGTACGTCCCCCGGGATATAAAGCCCAGAAGCGTCGTGTGCTCCGGGGTAAGCTGCGTGGAAATAGATCAGCCGAGAATTATCGGCGAGAGAATAAATCCCACGGGAAAAAAGCGGTTCAAGCAGGCTCTTATCGAGCACGATATCGACTATATCCTGGGGCAGGCGGTGGAGCAGATACACGCCGGCGCGGATATTCTGGACGTTAACGTAGGTCTGCCGGATATCGACGAAGAGGAAATGATGGTGGCGGTCGTCAAGGCATTGCAGAGCGTCTGCGACACGCCGCTCCAGCTTGATTCCACGATTCCCCGTGTGCTGGAGGCAGGACTTCGCGTCTACAACGGCAAGCCCATCGTCAATTCCGTCAACGGCGAGGACGAGTCCCTGGACGCCATTCTTCCCCTGGTAAAGAAGTACGGAGCGGCTGTCGTAGGTCTTACCCTGGATAAGGGCGGCATCCCGAAAACTATGGAGGGACGGTTCGCCATTGCGGAGAAGATACTGAACAGGGCTATCTCATACGGCATCCCCAGGGAGGACGTTTTCATCGACTGCCTTACGCTGACAGCCTCCGCCGAGCAGGAGGGCGCTCTTGTGACTCTGGACGCTCTGGAACGGGTGAAAAATGAGCTTGGGCTAAAAACCGTTCTGGGAGTTTCAAACATCTCTTTCGGTCTGCCGAACCGGGAGGCAATAAACCGCACGTTCCTGACTATGGCTCTGCAAAAGGGACTTGATCTCCCCATAATCAATCCCAATATCGACTCCATGACGGCGGCTGTGCGGAGCTATAAGCTGCTAAGCTGCATCGACAAAAACTCGGCGGAGTTCATTTCCGCCTACGCGCAGCCGGAAAATCAGCCGGCGCAAAAGCCGGTCACGGCGCACAACGAAGCTCCCGGGCTTGTCTATTCCGTGGAAAACGGTCTTAAAGCGGACGCTGTCCGGGCTGCGGAGGAGCTGCTGAAAACCACCGACCCCATGGAGATAATCAACGAATATCTCATCCCGGCGCTGGACAGTGCAGGGGCAAAATTTGAAAAGGGAACTATCTTCCTGCCCCAGCTTATACTTACGGCAAGCGCGGCGCAGAGCTGCTTCGAGGTCATCCGGGAGAAGCTGGCGGAAAGCGGAAAAACTTCGGTCTCAAAGGGAAAGGTGGTGCTGGCGACCGTTAAGGGCGACATCCACGACATCGGCAAGAATATAGTAAAGGTGCTGCTGGAAAGCTACGGATACACGGTCATCGACCTGGGCAAGGACGTTCCCCCGGAGACGGTTCTGGCGGCTGCAAAGGAGCACGGCGTCAAGCTGGTGGGACTTTCCGCGCTTATGACGACGACTCTCGGTGCAATGGAGGAGACTATAAAGCTGCTGAACAGCGAATATCCCGGCTGCAAGACAGTTGTGGGAGGCGCAGTCCTCACGGAGAGCTACGCCCGTCAGATAAACGCTGATTTTTATGCCAAGGACGCCAAGCAGACAGTTGACATCGCAGGCATGGTGGTATAACTCAAGGCGGGAAAGATCTGGAAATGGAGGGTCAGAAATATGCAGCTCGATAAAGAGACTTTGATATGGATAGGCATTATTCTTGTACCCCTTATTTTGTGGATGCTTCCGACAAAACGCTTCCGGGACGACCCGGACAAGGGTACGCAGCAGAAGCTGGCAAAGGAAATGCTGCGAGGAGAGACGACACCCGAGGAGATCGCCAAAAAAGATAATTTCGACCCGGCGCATATCCAAAAGTGGCGCGACGACTATGCGGCTCTTGTGGTGGACTATGTCCTTAACGCGGAGGAAAAGGCTGCGGAAAAGGAGGGGCTTGCCGCGGACAATGAGCTGCTGAAAAAGATCTGTCAGGAGTATATCGGCGACGACTGGGAAACTAAGACCGGGTTTAAATCGGGATGATTAGGATTTTGGTAGTTATGCTTTATTATAAAAAAACTTCACTGAAAGTGGAGGTGGCGCGGCGTCATCAGTGACGAATGGGTAAAAGCTGAAACCACTTCACCGCCGCGAAAAAAATAAACGGGGAATTTTAGGGGACGCTCTCTCTTGCAGAGCGTCCCCTCTTTCAAAACAGTCCACCGGACTGTTTTGAAATTCACCCCTTGCAGGGCGCCTAAAGGCTGCATCGACCTGCGGTCGATTTTGGGCGCTGCCCCAAACCCTGCCAGAGGCGCTGCCTCTGGACTCTGCAAAAGGGGCATTGCCCCTTTTGAAACCCAGTTTTGTCGGCTTTGCCGATTTGGGGCGCTGCCCCAAACCTCGTAGTACTTAAATTAATTAAAAAACAATGATTTTTGTGAAAACCACCTAAATTTTAAGTCTTTTTTTCTATGTTAAAAATTAGGCGATTTAGACAAAAATGCTTGACGTTCTTATGGCAATATGCTAAAATATAGATAATCGGGGGTTTACTGCACTGGATCTCCGTAAAAATGGGAGGGAATCACAATGACAAAAAGAAAAATCACTCGCTTCTTCTGTGGAGCTGCGGCGGCTGTATGCCTGGCTTCAAGCCTGCAATTCACACCTGCTGGCTTCGGCGCAGACGCTGCCGGCGACCTGACTGCATTCGAGATCACAGAAGCAATGCAACTGGGCTGGAATCTGGGCAATACCCTCGATTCCTACAACAAAAATCTCCAGACTATGGATCTGACTGCCGAAACAAGCTGGGGAAATCCGCTTACGACACAGGAGATGATCGACGCCGTCAAGGCTAAAGGCTTCAGCACAGTCCGCGTGCCTGTGACCTGGTATCAGCACGTTGACAAAGACAACGGCTACAAGATCAACGAGAAATGGCTCGCCCGCGTAAAGGAGATCGTGGACTACTGCTACAATGCGGATATGTATGTTATCCTCAATATGCACCACGAGGAGGGCTGGCAGAACAGCGCGACTCTCGGCTCTGACTACAACAGAATAAAGCCTTTCGTTACAAGCGTCTGGTCGCAGATCTCCGAAACCTTCAAGGACTATGACCAGCACCTCGTTTTCGAGACCATGAACGAGCCTCGCGCCATCGAAACAGATCACGAATGGTGGGGCCCGACTCAGGAAGAATGCGACGTTATCAATAATCTCAATGCCGATATCCTCGGCGTTATCCGCAAATCCGGCGGAAACAACGGCAGCCGTCTTGTTATGATGCCCGGCTACTGCGCGTCGAGCGACACTTCTATGATGTCCAAGATCGTTGTGCCCGACGACGATTACGTGGCAGTTTCCGTTCACGCTTACTCGCCCTACGGCTTCACTATGGACAGCACAAAACCTGCCAGCGCTCACGAAACATTCACCGACGCTTACAGAGCGGAGCTTGCATCTATCCTGGACGGCATAAGAAAGACCTTTGGCGATAAGGATATCCCCGTAGTTCTGGGAGAATTCAGCGCCGCAAACTTCGGCAATACCGACGCCCGTGTTGAATGGGCTGAGGCGTATATCTCAACAACAAAGGCTTACGGCATCCCCTGCGTTCTCTGGGACAACAACGCCTATCAGAACCCCAGCAATCCCGGCGAGGCTCACGGCTATCTCAACAGAAGAGAGCTGACCTGGTACGACGGTTCTTCCCAGGTTATCGACAAAATGGTAGAGGTTCTCTCGGACAGCTCCATCGGCTGGGGCAGCGAGAGAAAGTCACCTGTTATCACCCACGACGAGATCACGGCGGAAAACACCATTCTTTCCGGCGAATTTGCCCTCGACGCCTCTGTGGACGGCGGAAACTGCTCTCCCAACGCCATGATAAAGTGGAGTAATATCGAGGGAGGCGAAATTGCCGTTAAATTCACCGGCGACGCCCCCGTTATCGCTTTCATGGATTCCGACTGGAAGAACTGGACGGAGGTAAAGCCCTACGATATCGACAATACCAACGGCATTGCTTACTACTCCGCCAGCCAGATAAAGGCTGCCTGGGGCGAGGATAAGCTTGACACTATCAATGCGGTCTGCACACGTACAAACTCAAAGACCACGGTTACGGCTATCGCGCTCCTCGGTGAGGCTTCCGGCGAGGTCGATCCTCCGGAGGATAATACGAAGAAATACGACCTTGATCTTTCAAAGAGAAGCGATTCCGCACAGATGCTCATCGTTACATTTGAGGGCGCGCCGGGTTCTGTTATTCAGGGCTGCATCGGATATATGGGCGAAGAATGGACGAATATAGAGTTTGACGACAAGATCTCTTCCAACGGAAAATACTCTGTTGAAGTCTTTCTGTACGGCAAGGGCGCAAGCAATACGCTTAACGGCATTCCGGCAGGTATAACCTCCGCACAGGCTCAGATCTGGTGGTGCGACGATGCCGATGCCAAGATGACCGAGTACAATATTCTTGGTCTCGGCGGCGGAAGGATCGACTACGGCGACGCCAACGATGATGGTGTAGTTGATATTGCGGACGCAACGCTTGTTCTTCAGCATATCGGCAACGGCGACAAGTATAAGCTTTCGGAAACAGGCATAAGAAACGCTGATGTCTGCGCTCCTGCCGGAATCACGGCTGCGGATTCGCTGGTTATCCAGAAGGTCGACGCAAAGCTTATCTCGGTTGAGCAGTTGCCTGTTGAATCGGCGTGATAATTTAAGATGATCCGGCGCAGCACCCCAAGGTCGACCGGAGGTCGACAAAACCGGGTTTCCAAAGGGGCAATGCCCCTGTGGAAACCCGAGTTTGTCGGCTGTGCCGACTTGGGACTCCGTCCCAAACTCTGCCGAAGCTTCATCTCTCCTTTTTGCACAAAAAAAACAGCCAGAATTTGTATACCTGAACAAAGTAATTCGCCTGATTTTAAATTTCTTTGTTTACTGTTGACTTTTTTCAGGATTTATGGTAGACTAAAGGTAATAATAGGGTCGTTGGAATAGGCACCGACGGCGACTGTTTCATTGCGGCTCTAAATAAAAAAGGAGTTTGATAAACATGAAAATCTTCAAGAAAGCACTTGCGGCTGCTTCGTCCGTAGCGATGGCTGCCTCTATGTGTACCGCAAGCATCGGCAGTTTAGGCACTGTCTCTGCGGCTGATGTTTCGGCTATCGACATCGTCAATGACATGGGACTGGGCTGGAATCTCGGAAATACCTTTGATTCCTGGGGAACAAGCGCTTACGCTGACAAGAGCCAGGGCTACGTTGACAACGAGACCGCCTGGGGCAACGTTCACACTACTCAGGATATCATCGACGCCGTAAAGGCTCAGGGCTTCAACAGCGTTCGTATCCCCGTTTCATGGGGTGATAACGTTGACGCCTCCACTTTCGACATCAACGACAAATATCTGGCGCGCGTAAAGCAGGTTATCGACTACTGCTACAATAACGATATGTACGCCATTATCAATATGCACTGGGACTGGGAGTCCGGCGGTTCGGGATTCCTCAATAAAGGCTCGGCTGCTCTCCCGCAGTTCAAGGCAATGTGGAGCGAGATCGCAACCTACTTCGCCGGATATGACAATCACCTCGTTTTCGAGAGCATGAACGAGGTTACTTTCGACTACAGCACGCTGAACAGCTTCAACCAGTCTTTCGTTGATACTGTACGTGCTGCCGGCGGAAACAACAGCGACAGACTTCTCGTCTGCTCCGGCGCTAACGCTGATCTGGCAAAAACCTGCGATTCACAGTATAAGGTTCCCGCAGACGACATGGTAGCCGTCGACATCCACTACTATACACCGCCTACGTTCTGCGTTGCAAAAGCCGACAGCACCTGGGGCTATTCAAAGACCTGGGGTACGGATTCCGAAAAGAACGAAATGGTCAACAACTTCGAGAAGCTGAAGAGCACTTTCGTTGACAAGGGAATCCCGGTCATCGTCGGTGAGTACGGCGTTCTCACCAACGAGGGCAAGGATGTTAATTCTATCCACGAGTTCAACAAGACCGTTGCTACGCTCGGCAAGTCATACAACGGTATCGCTACCTACCTCTGGGACGACAGCGACTCCGGCGGACATATGTATTTCAGCAGATCAAAGCTTGCATGGCACGATTCTGAAATGGGCGCTATCTATAAGGAGATCGCCGGCGCAGGCTCTGGTCAGCCCTCCATCGGCTGGGCTAAGACAGGCGTAAGTCCAACCAAGGACGATGACGGAAACGTTATTGCAGGTTCTTACATTATCGAATCAGGCTCGGCACAGAAGATCAAGTTTGACGTTGACACAGAGTATACAAGAATGAGCGGCACAGGCGGCGTAAGCTACTGGGATCTCGCCGCGAATGACGGTAAGGGCGGCTGGACCAACAACGGCGCGGTTTTCCAGTTCGTTGTTGATGAGAACGGCAATTTCGAGCTTAACCAGGTCAACGATCTGGACGAGGGCACGATCACGAACCGCGGCTTCATCCAGCTTCCCGAGGGAATAAACGTTGAGACAGTTCAGGTTCAGTTCTACTTTGCAGGATATGCTACAGAGGACGGTGCATGGACAAATCTCAAGGCTGACCAGTACCCCACTATCTCAACAGCATACATTCCCGGAATCTCCACCGATCCCGATCCTGTAGTTACAACAGTTACGAAGCCTGTTACAACAGCGGTCGCTCCTGTTACGACAAAGCCTGCCGTAACCACTACTGTTCCTGCTTCAGGCGCAAAGGGCAACGCTTACATTGCCGGCGGTATCGGCGGCGGACAGTGCTGGGGTCTGGACGAGGTAAACGATCTCTCCAAGACAGCAGCTATCACAGGCGACGGTCAGTACGAGGTCGAGTGGGTAGTTGACCCCGAGGTCGGCGGCACTGACACAGTTCAGTTCCTGGCAGTTATGATCGAGCCGGACGGCACAGTTGAAAACTTCACCACTGATTCGCTCCCTGATCTGGAGATCACTCTCGATGAAGTATGGATCGACGGCAAGCAACTGACAGACTACACTGTTTCCGAAAATGCTGTAAATACAAGATACTACGAGACTGCAAAGCCTGGTATGTCCAGAATTTACCTCCACGACGACTGGGGCACAAAAATTAAGGATCTTCCCGGAGACACAGAGATCCTTGAGAGCGTAAAGGTAGTGTTCACAGTAAAGGGCGTTGACGCAGGCTATGTTCAGCCCGGCGATGACATTGTCTGGGGCGACGCTAACGATGACGGCATTGTTGATATTGCAGACGCAACACTGATTCTCCAGTACATCGGAAACGGCGACAAATACAAGCTTTCCGAGGCTGGCGCGAAAAACGCTGACGTTGTTGACAACGGCGGCGGTATAACAGCAATGGACTCGCTTGCAGTACAGATGCTTGATGCTAAGCTGTTCACCGCAGATCAGTTCCCGCTGACATCATCGGATCTTAATTCATAATCTTAGAAATACTATCAGGCTGCTGCAATTGGATTGCGGCAGCCTGATTTTGTAGAGAGGCGAAGCCGACAAAACCGGGTTTCCAAAGGGACAATGCCCCTTTGGCAGAGTCCAGAGGCGGCGCCTCTGGCAGGGTTTGGGGCAGCGCCCCAAGTCGGCGAAGCCGATAAAACTGGGTTTCCAACGGGACAATGTCCCTTTGGCAGAGTCCAGAGGCAGCGCCTCTGGCAGGGTTTGGGGCAGCGCCCCAAATCGACCGCAGGTCGATGCAGCCTTCAGGCGTTCCCTTATAAACTTTTTGTCCGTATATAAAAATATAGAGAGAAATTTTCC